>DATAXG010000056.1:0-44996 GCA_036273055.1 Acidimicrobiales bacterium
GTCCGGCAGCTGGCCGACATGAACCTGGAGGGGGCGCTGGCCGGCTCCCACCGCTACCAGGGCCTACGCGCCTTCGGCTTCGGCCGCTCCATCGACATGCGCTGGCCCGAGCACCCCAACTTCCCCGACTACGGCTACACCATCACCCGGCACGACCTGGACGGCCTGGTGGCCGGCCACGCCGAGGTTGCCGGGGCCATGCTGCTGCAGGGCACCGAGGTCACCGCCCCGATCGTCGACGAGGCGGCCCCGCTGGCCGGCCGACTCCCCACCCTGACCGGAGTCACCGTCAAGGAGAATGGCGCGACCACCACCCGCACCGTCAAGGCCCGCTACGTGGTCGTGGCCGACGGGTCCAACTCCCGGGTCGGCCGCATGCTGGGCACGACCCGGCGGCGGGACCTCCCCATGGGCATGGCTCTCCGTGGCTACTACAGCTCGGACCGCCACGACGATCCCTTCATTGAGTCGCACCTCGACATCCGTGACGCCGAGGGCAACGTCGTCCCCGGCTACGGCTGGATCTTCCCCATGGGAGACGGCCGGGTGAACGTCGGGGTCGGCCTGCTCTCGACCGATCAGCGCTGGAAGGGCCTGAACACGAGCCATCTCATGGATGCCTTCGTGGACTTCGCCCCGGAGTCGTGGGGCATCCGGCCCGAGACGAGCCTGGGACCTCCGACCGGCGGGAAGCTGCCGATGGGGCTCTCGGTCGGCCCGCGGGCCGGAGGGAACGTCGTGATCACGGGCGACGCCAGCGGCGCCATCAACCCCTTCAACGGCGAGGGGATCGCCTACGGCTACGAGACGGGCCGGCTGGCCGCGGCGGCCCTGGGCCACGCCCTGACCGGCGGGGGTGAGCGTGCCCTGACCGACTACGACCGCGAGCTGACGGCCGCCTACGGCCCGTATTACAAGGTGGCACGGGCCTTCGTGCACCTCATTTCGAACCCCGAGGCGATGCGGTTGTGCGTCGGCCTCGGCATGCGTTCCGAGCTGCTCATGACGCAGCTGCTACGCATCATGGCGAATCTCATGCGGCCCGACGCCGCCGGGCCGGCCGAGCTGGGCTTCCGGGCGATGGAGCTCGTCTCGCGCTTCTTGCCCGACCACGACGGCCTCGAGAGCCCCGCCGCCTGAACGACACGGGTCTGCGTCCCGGATACGAGGTCTTCGAGGAAACGGTGAAGGCGGGCGGCGCCGAAGTCGAAGCAGCAGGCACTCCCGGCGTCGCGGCGTGGCTTCCCTTCCTGGTGCCACGTCTGTGACGGGCCACCGTCATGGATACTCAGGCGAACAGCTGCTCTGCGCCGCTCGCCACCCGCAGGAGCCACGCCTTCTCCTCCCCCTCGAAACCCTCGGCGACGCGAGCCGCGGCAACGATGCGGACCCAGGCATGGAGCACCTCATCGGGCAGGTGCCGACGCGCCTGGCCCTCGCGGTGCACCGCACGCAGGAAGCGGCCCACCGGCCCAGCCGAGCGCCGTCCCCACAGGACCAGCGTGCGAGCCAGGTCGGCGGCCGAGGGACCGCTGGCGACGGTGATCCAGTCGATGATCACCCAGCCGTCCGGCCCGACCAACACGTTGGAGGGGTGGAAATCGAAGTGGCACACGCCGCGTCCGCCGTCGTCCCGCTGACCGAGCATCGTCACCAGTTCCGTCCGCAACGCGGCGTCCGGCACGCTCGCCTCGACCTCTCTGGCGAGGCGCGGCACCAACTCGGGCAGGCCGTCGACGACAGTCGCGTTGCACCGCAGCTGCAGCGCGACGAGTTCGCCCACCAGCCGGTCGATCTCCTCCGGTGCGGCGGCCTCCACCGCACGCAACAGTGACGGGCCGTCGACGCGGTCCAGGATCACACCGCCGCGCCCGTCCACCGTGAGCGTGCCGTGCGGCCGGGCGACAGGGAGGCCGGCGTCCGCCAGCTTCGTCAGCACCGTTGCCTCAAAGGCGGACAGGCCGTTCCACTCGGGGCGGTCCAGCTTGAGGACCCGCCCCTCGCCGTAGGCGAAGATCTCGGCCGAACGGCCCTCGCCGAGCAGTTCCACGTGCGGGATCAGTCCTGCAGTCGCGCCCGCAACGCGGCAGCCGCCGTCGCGAGAGCTGACGGCTCAACGGCCGGAATGGCGGCGAAGTCAAAGGCCTCGGGCTCGACGGGCCTCCCCGGCCGGGCGTCGTCGAGGGGACGCGGCACCAGATGCACGTGCAGATGCGGCACACCGTTGCCCAGGCTGAACCAGTTCATCTTCGCCGGCCGGTATTCGGCATCGACGGCTGCGGCGATCCGTGCCACGTCGGACCAAAAGCCCGCAGACTCTTCGGCCGAGAGCTCGGTGGGCTCGGCAACGTGTCGGCCCTTCCAGATGACATAGGCATAGCCGGGCCGCACGGGATGCCGACCGATGTAACCGTCGGCCCATCTGCCTACGTAGACCCGGAGCCCGTGCGGCGTCGCATCGGCACCGGGCCCACACATGACGCACCCGTCGCCCCGGCGGAGCGCAGGAAAGTCGGACGGCCAAGCGTTCTCGGACATGGACCTCAGTCTGCCCGTCACAACGCCCGTTGGCTCAGAGCGCCCCCGCCGCGCTCATATCCTGGGGTTCTTGCGCGTGCGCATCCACGGCCGCCGCCCGACCGTCTTCCTCGCCATCGGCGCGGTCCTCATCGCCATGTTCGCCTGGTCCTTCGCACCGCGCGTGACGACGAACGCCGCCGCGGCGGCGCCCAGCGGCCCGGCACGTGCCGTGGCCATGGCCCCGACGCCCGACGGTGGTGGCTACTGGGTCGCCTCGTCGACCGGTGGCGTCTATCCCTTCGGCGACGCGCATTCGTACGGGAGCATGAGCGACACCGCGCTCAATGCGCCCATCGTCGGCATGGCGGCCACGCCTTCGGGCGCGGGCTATTGGCTCGTAGCGTCCGACGGCGGGATCTTCAGTTTCGGCGACGCGTCCTTCTGGGGCTCCACGGGCGGCATGCGCCTCAATGCACCGATCGTCGGCATGGCGGCCATGCCTTCGGGCCATGGCTACTGGCTCGTCGCCTCAGACGGCGGGATCTTCAGTTTCGGCGACGCCTCGTTCTACGGCTCAACGGGCGCCATGCATCTCAACGCGCCCGTTGTGGGCATGGCGGCCACGCCTTCGGGCCATGGCTACTGGCTGGTGGGCACCGACGGCGGCGTCTTCAGCTACGGCGACGCGGCCTTCCACGGCTCGACGGGGGCCATCCGGCTCAACCAGCCGGTGGTCGGCATGGCGACCACGCCGTCTGGCGCGGGCTACTGGCTCGTGGCGTCCGACGGCGGCATCTTCAGCTACGGCGATGCCTCGTTCCACGGATCGATCGGAGGCATCCACCTCAACGAGCCCATCGACGGGATGGCGCCGGGCCCGGGGGCCGGCGGGTACTGGCTCGTGGCGGCCGACGGCGGGATCTTCAACTTCGGTTCCGCCGCCTTCGACGGGTCGGCCACAGCGGACATCAACCCACTTCTGGTCACCCAGCTGGCGGCGACCGGCGGTGCGCAACAGGTCCTCATCGTCGATGCGCCGAGCGCGACCAGCACGACGGCGACGCTGACCGCCTACGAGAACGACGGTGCCGGGTGGTACCAGGTCTTCGGCGCCATGCCGGCCGTCGACGGCGCCAACGGCTGGCTGCCGGGGCAGAGCAGGGTCGAGGGGGACAACACCACGCCCGAAGGGATGTACTCCATCGGCTCGACCATGTACGGGACGAGCGCCAACCCCGGAACGAAATCCCTCTACCACCAGCTGGTGTGCGGCGACTGGTGGGACGAGGATTCGGCCAGCCCGACCTACAACACCTTCCAGCACGTGGCCTGCGGGACGACGCCGCCGTACGCCGGTGAATCGGAGGCGTTGTGGACTGAAGGCAACGCCTACCCGTCGATGGCGGTGATCAACTACAACACGCCACCGACCGGACCGCTCGGGTCGGGCATCTTCCTCCACGCCAACATCGGCTCTCCGACCGCCGGCTGCGTCTCCCTCCCGCTGGGCGATCTCGATGCCGTGCTCGACTGGCTCAACCCGGGGCTGCACCCCGTCATCGTCATGGGACCCGACGCGGTCATCCGCTCGTTCTGAGGGGGCCGACTATCCGCTGACTTCGGCCGCCGCCTCCCCCGCCGCCTCGACCACCCGGGCCAGCACCGCCTCGTCATGGGCGAGGCCGGGGAACATGACTTCGTAGGCGCCAGGCGCCAGCGCGATGCCGCGGCGGAGCATGGCGTGGAAGAACCGGGGGTACGTGTCGCCGGCGGCAATCGCCCGTGCGCCCTCGTAGTCGGACGGCGGGGTGATCGGTCCGGCGTCGGCCGGTGCGACGAAGAGCCCGACCAACGGACCCACCGCCGGCACGGCGACGGAGAGGCCGCCTCCCGCGACCGCCGACTCGAGCTCCTTGGCGAACAGCGCCACGCGGGCGCTCAGCGCCTCGTAGTCGGCCGGCCCCACCGCATGGAGCACCGCCCGGCCCGCCGCCGTGGCCAGCGGGTTTCCCGACAGCGTGCCCGCCTGGTACACGGGACCCCCCGGCGCCAGGTGGGACAGCAGCTGGCGCGTGCCGCCGAAGGCGCCCACCGGCAGGCCGCCGCCGATCACCTTGCCGAAGCACCAGAGGTCCGGCATCACGCCGGACCAGCCGGTCGCCCCCGCCACGCCGAGCCGGAAGCCCGTGATGACCTCGTCGAAGATGAGGAGCGCGCCGCTGGCGGTGCAGGCGGCGCGCAGCCCCTCGAGGAACCCGGGCGCCGGCGCCACCAGGTTCATGTTGGCCGCCACCGGCTCGACGATCACACAGGCCACGCGCTCGTCGAGCTCGGGCACCACGTTGTAGGGAACCACCTCGGTGTCGGCCACCGCGCCGGCGGACACGCCCGCCGAACCGGGAAGGCCGAGCATGGCCACACCGCTGCCCCCGCCGGCGAGCAACCCGTCGGAGTGGCCGTGGTAACAGCCGTCGAACTTGATGACGCGGTCGCGCCCGGTCGCGCCGCGGGCGAGGCGCACGGCGCTCATGGCGGCCTCGGTTCCAGAGGAGACGAGCCGCACCTGCTCGCAGCCGGGGACGCGGGCGCAAATCGCCTCGGCCAGGAGGACCTCGCCGGGCGTCGGTGCGCCGAACGTCGTGCCACGCGCCGCCGCTGCCGTCACGGCTCCGGTGACTACGGGGTGGGCGTGCCCGAGCAGCACCGCGCCGTAGGACTGCACCATGTCGACGTAGCGGTTGCCCTCGGCGTCCTCGACGAAGGCGCCCTCACCCGAGACGACCGTGTACGGCGTCCCACCGACGGAGGCGAAGGAGCGGACCGGCGAGTCCACCCCGCCCGGAATGACACGCCGGGCCCGCTCGAACCAGGCGGCGTTCGACGCCGCCGACTCCTCAGCCACCGAGCGCCTCGGCCACCTCTGCGGCGAAGTAGGTCAGGATGAAATCGGCGCCGGCCCGTTTCAGAACGGTGAGCTGCTCGAGCGCCACCGCGGGGCCGTCGATCCAGCCCGCGGCAGCAGCGGCCCGCACCATCGCGAACTCGCCGCTCACGTGGTAGGCGGCCAGAGGCACCGAGACCTCGGCGCGCACGGTGGCCAGGATGTCGAGTGACGTCATGGCCGGCTTGACCATGACGATGTCGGCACCCTCGGCCACGTCCTGCGCTATTTCGGCCAGTGCCTCGCGTCCGTTACGCGGGTCCTGCTGGTAGGCGCGACGGTCACCGCCACCGGCGATGGTGACATCGACCGCGTCGCGGAAGGGGCCATACAGAGCGGAGGCGTACTTCGACGCGTACGCAAGAATGGCGACGGGGTCGTGGCCGCCGCCGTCGAGCGCGGCGCGGATGGCGGCGACCTGGCCATCCATCATGCCGCTGGGTGCGACCACATCCGCGCCGGCCTCGGCCTGCGCCAGCGCGATGCGCTGATAGAGCTCGAGCGTCGGGTCGTTGAGCACCTCGCCGCTGGGCCCGAGGAGGCCGCAATGACCGTGGTCGGTGTACTCGTCGAGACAGAGGTCCGCCATGAGGACGAGCTCGTCGCCCACGGCGTTGCGCACGGCGCGCAGTGCGACCTGCACGATTCCTTGAGGGTCCCAGGCGCCGCTGCCCTGCGGGTCCTTGCGCTCCGGAACACCGAAGAGGATGAGGCCCGGCACACCGAGGGAGACCAGGCGCTTCGCCTCGACCACCAGCGAGTCGAGCGAGTGCTGCACCTCGCCGGGCATGGACGCGATCGGGGCGGGCTCCGCCGTTCCTTCTCGCACGAAGAGCGGGGCAACGAGGTCGTCCGGGCCGAGACGCGTCTCGGCCACCAGACGCCGCAGCGCCGGAGTACGGCGCAGCCGGCGGAGCCGGCGGACGGGGAACCCGCCCGCAACGGCTGCAGACGTCGGATCGAACATCAGTCCAGCCTACGGGCCGTCGCGACCCCCGGGGCCCAGCTCCCCGATCAGCTCGTCGACGATGCCCTGCGCCGACGCACCCCAGGCCTCGTGCACGCCCTCGAGTCCCGCCGCACGGGCTGCGGCGGCCGTGGTCGGGCCGATGCACACGACGTGCGGCGGCGGCTGCACCGGATTGCCGGCCGCGGTGCGCAGCGCCAGGAAGGCCTGCACCGTCGAGGTGGCGGCGAAGGTCAGCGCGTCGGCCGCGGCCACCTTTTCCAAGAGCGCCGGCTCGGGCGCGGCGCGCGGCACGGTGCGGTAGGCCTCGACGCGCCGGACGTCCCATCCCTTCTGGCCCAGCCCCTCGGGAATCGTCTCCGGCGCCAGGTCGGCGCTCGGGAACACGACGCGCCGGGAGCCGGCACTCGCCGCGTCGGGGAACTCCTCGACGAGCCCGCGGGCGCTGTGCTCGGCGGGCACCAGGTCGGGCTCGACGCCACACCGGCGCAGCGCGTCGGCCGTTGCCGGACCGACCGCGGCCACCAGCACGGAGCCGAGGGCGCGCGCGTCGCGCAGAGCGCCCATGAAGCGGTCCGCCGCGTTGACAGACGTCAGGACGACCCATGTGTTGTCCAGCACGGCCGCCGCCGCGGCGTGGAGCGCGGCGCCGCCGTCGGCTGGTTCGACCTGACGGGTGAGTGGCAGCTCCACCGTCGTGGCGCCCGCCCGCTCGAGCGCGTCCACCAGGCCGCGGCCACGTTCGCCCGAGCGCGTCACCACCACCGTGCGTCCGGCCAACGGGCGGTCGGTGTCGGCGTCCGCGTCGGCGTCGTACTGGCCGAGCGCGGCCACCGGACCGACGACGATGACGGCCGGTGGGCCCAGGTCGACGTCGGCCAGGCCGGCCAGCGTCGTGCGCGTCACCCGCTGCGACGCCGTCGTCCCCCGGGCGATGACGGCTACTGCGGTGTCGGGCGCCCGTCCGCCCTTGACCAGTGCGGCGGCGATGGCGGCGCGGGTCGCCATGCCCATCAGGATCACCAGCGTCCCGCCGACGCGGCCCAGTGCTTCCCAGTCGTGCTCGCTGGTCCCGTCCGCGTCGCCAACGCGGCCCGTCACGACGGTGACCGACGCCGCCACTCCGCGCTGGGTGACGGGGATGCCGACGGCCGCCGGCACGCCGAAGGCGGACGTCACGCCGGGCACGACCTCCCAGGCCAGGCCGGCCCGGGCCAGGGCCTCCACCTCCTCCCCCCCGCGACCGAAGAGGAACGGATCCCCTCCCTTGAGACGCACCACGACCGCCGACGCCCTTCCGTGCTCGACGAGCAAGCGGGCGATCTCCTGCTGGCGCCCCGCACCGCCCACCGGACCGTCGGGGTCCTTCCCGACGTCGATGACGAGGGCGGACGTCGGCACCAGGTCGAGCAGGGCGAGGCTGACCAGGCGATCGTGCAGGACGACATCGGCCCGCGCCAACAGGGCGGCGCCCCGGAGGGTCAGGAGGCCGGGATCACCCGGACCGGCGCCGACCAGATAGACGGTCACGGCGCGGCGTCCACCAGTCCGTCGAAGCCCTCGATAGCCGCCCCGCCCCCCTGGAGCAGGGCGCGGGCCACCGCCGCACCCACCGCCTCGGGATCGTCGCCCGTCCGGCTCAGTCGGATCACGGTGTGGCCGTCACCACTGGCCAGCAGCCCCGACACGACGAGCCCAGCGCCGGACGAGGCGGGCTCGGCGGGCTCGGCGGGCTCGGCGGGCTCGGCGGGCTCGGCGGGCTCGGCGAAGGCGCCGACCGGCAGTGTGCAGTTCCCACCCAACGTCGCCAACACGGCGCGCTCGGCGCGTAGGGCCCGGTGGCTCGACTCGTCGTCGATGGCGGCGAGCAACTCCCTGGCTCCCGCGTCGTCCGCCCGGCACTGCACCGCGACGGCGCCCTGTCCGGCCTGCGGGAGCAGGACCACCGTGTCGAGGATGTCGCGCACCTTGTGCATCCAGCCGAGGCGCTCCATGGCGGCGACCGCGATGACCACGGCCGAGACCCTCCCCTCCTCGGCCACCGCCACGCGCCGGGCCATGTTCCCCCGCAGGTCGGTGAAGACGAGGTCGGGGCGCAACGCCGCCAACTGCGCCCGTCGGCGCGCCGAACCGGTGGCCACCAGACCACCCGCCGGCAGTCCGGCCAGCGTCGCGCCGACGAGGCCGTCGCGCGGGTCGGCCCGCGGCGGCACCGCGCCCAGCACGAATCGCTCCGACATCACCGACGGCATGTCCTTGGCCGAGTGCACGGCAGCGTCGGCCCGCCCCTCGGCCACGGCCGCCTCCACCTCGGTGACGAACACACCCTGGCCCCCGATCTGGTCCAGCGGCGACGTCGCGTAGCGATCGCCCTGGGTACGCACGACGAGCGGCTCGACCTCGAGGCCCGGGTGGGCCCGGCGCAGGAGCGCGGAGACCAGCTCGGTCTGGCGCAGCGCCAACGGCGAGCCGCGGGTGGCCAGACGGAGGGTTCCCATGGTCCGACTATCCCATGACCCCGGCTACAGGTCGAAGAGGATGCGCAGTGCCTCGACCAGCCGCTCGCCGCGGGGCGTCCCCGCCGTCTCCTTCAAGAGCATGGTCGGCTCGTGCAGCATCTTGGCCAGGGCGGCCCGCGTGGCGGCGTCCACGTGGTCCCACTCCTCCTCACTGAGGTCGGCCAGCTGTGCCCGGTGGCGCTCCAGCTCGGCGACGCGCAGCGTCTCGAGGCGGGACCGCAGCGAGGCGATGATCGGGGCGGCGCCGCGTTGACGGCTCGCGCTGCGGTAGCGGTCGACTTCGGCCGCGACGATGCCGCGAGCGGCCACCGACTCCTCCGCCCGGTCGCCGAGCGCACGTGCCACCGACACGCTCAAGGTGTCCATGTCGAGCAGGGTGACGCGCGGCAGCGCGGACACCTCGGGATCGACGTTGCGCGGCACCCCGAGGTCGATCACCAGAAGCGGACCGGCGACCCCGGCGAAGTCGGCCACTTGCAGCACGTGCGACTCGGCGGCCACGGCGCTCAGCACGACGTCGGCCTCGGCCAGCTCGCCGGCCACGTCCTCGAGCGATACCGCCCGCATGTCGAAGGGCCCGGTCGCGGCCTGGCGCACCAGGTCCCGCGCCCGGGTCACCGAGCGGTTGACCACGACGACGCGCTGCGGCGCGTCGGGCGCCGCAATGTCCGACAGGGCGCGGCACACACCGAGGCCCATGTCGCCCGCGCCGACCACGACGACGCGGGCGCCGCGCAGTCCCGCCTGGTCCTCTCCGCGGGCGACGGTCACGGCGGCGTAGGCGAAGGAGGTGGTGCCCTTGCTGATGCCCGTCTCGGTCCGCACCCGCTTGCCCGTCTGCAGCGCGTGGCGGAAGAGGGCGGAGAGGACAGGCCCTGCGGTGCCCTCTTCGTGGGCCCGCTCGAAGGCGCGGCGCACCTGGCCGACGACCTCGGTCTCCCCGGTCACCACCGATTCGAGGCCCGACGTCACCGAGAACAGATGGGAGGTCACGTCGTCGTCGAAGCGGACGACGGCGTGCGCCGACAGCTCCTCCACCGAGAGGTGCGACTGCTCTGAGAGCACGTCGTAGATTTCGGCCACTGCGTCGTGGAAGCGGTCGACCACGGCGTAGACCTCGGTGCGCAGGCAGGTCGAGAGGACCACGGCCTCCTGGACGTTGCGCCGGTGGCTCAGCGCGCTGAGGGCCTTGTGCAGGTCGGCGTCAGGGACCGCCGCCGCCTCGAGCAGCGGCAACGGGGCCTGTGTGTGCTGGAGCCCTATGACGACGACGGACACTCGGTTCCTTCCTGGGTCGGGTCACAATTGTGCCGGTCCCGACCTCCAGAGTGCCAGTCGCCGCCTGCGCGTCGGGTCGTCAGGCCAATTCCGAGCGTTGCGAGAGCCCCACCGACCGCATGACGCGCGTCGGTCCGCCCTCCGTCCCGGGCTCTTCCTCGCGGGCCCGGTAGAACCCGAGGACCTGCAGCTCAATGGACAGGTCCACGTAGCGGAGGTGGACGGCAGGCGGGACGGTGAGGACCCGGGGGGCGAAGTTGAGCAGTGAGGTCACTCCGGCCCGCACCAGCAGGTCGGCCACGCCCTGGGCCGCCCAGCCGGGCGTCGTGATGACGCCGATGTCCGGGCACTCGCCGGCGCGCAGGGCGGCCAGCTCGTCCATGTGGCGCACCCGCATGCCACGGATCTCCTCGCCCACCACGGCCGGGTCGACATCGAAGAGCGACGTGATCTGGCAGCCCCGCGAGGCGAACGCGGCCGAGTTGGTGAGGGCGCGGCCCAGATTGCCGATGCCCACCATGGCCACCGACCAGTTCTCGTCGACCCCGAGCGCACGGTCGATCTGCACGATCAGGAATTCGGGGTCGTACCCCGAGCCCCGCGTGCCGAACGACCCCAGCAGCGACAGGTCCTTGCGCACCTTGGCGGCGTTGACCCGGGCCAGCTCGGCCAGCTGCTCGGAGGACACGGTCCGAGCGCCCGCCCGGACCAGCTCCGCCAGGATCCGTTGATAGATGGGCAGCCGCAGCACCGTGGCCTCGGGGATCCGCCTCGGTGGACCGGACAACTCTGCACTCCGCCGCTCGTCGTTCACTGCGTCGGAATGGTACCGAGGTCCCTCCCGGCGGCACCAAACCAGCGAACCGTGCCCCTCACCAGGCCAGGACGAGCAACTCCCCTGCGGTCACGTTGAGCCAGTGGGCCGCCGAGGCCTCGCCGGCCACCACGGCCAGATGCCCGTTGGCGTCGACCAGCAGGCCGAACTCCCCTTGCTCCAGTTGGCCGAACGCGTCGACGCAATGCAATTGGACCCCGTCGGGAACGAGCGAGTGCGGGAAGCCGTCGGGGTCGGCGCGCCCCGACTCGAGACGCGCCGCCAACTCGACGCACCCGCAGAGCGGGATGCCGGCCACGCGCGCGTCGGCCACTGTCGCCGCCAGTTGCAAGTTGCCGAAGCGGTCGACCCAGGTGACCTCGGTGCGCAGGCAGGCGCGGCCGTCGTGCAGCCGTCCCTCCTCGACCACGCCGCCGATCAGGCGGACCAACGACCGCGGGTCGATCGGCTCTCCCAGTGCCTCGAGCGCGGTGCCGGCGCACAGGGCGGCCACGGCCGGTGCGAACAGGTCGCGCCCGTCGAAGGTCGAGCCGCGGTCCGGCGGCGGCGGCGCCGGCGGCCGCGCCAGCTCCACGACGTGGTCGACCGGCGCCTCGGCCGCCGCCTCCGCCGCGGCCACGAGGAGGCCGTTGTCGGGCCCGACGAACCACAGGGACGAGCCCGAGGGCGAGCGCACCTGCAGGCCGATGCCACGGCGCTCCGTGCCGACCCCGGGATCCACCACGCCGAGCACGACACCCGAACCGAGATACGGCACCGCCCGCACCAACGCGTGGCTGCCCGCCCGGACGTCGAAGGGCGGGACGTGATGCGTCAGGTCGATGACGGTCGTCCCCGGTGCACGCGCGGCAATGACCGCGTGCACCACGCCGGCGAACTCGTCCTCGGTGCCGAAGTCGGAGAGGAAGAAGACGGTGTGCGGAGGATCATTCGTCATGGCTCGCCGCTCGTCGGTCAGCGCTGCAGGTTGCGCGATCGTTCGGTGGCGGCCGCCACCGCTTCCCTGAAGGCCGAGCGCCCGGCCCGGGCCTCCCGGGTCCGGATACCCGCTGCCGTCGTCCCCGCCGGCGACGTCACCAGGGCGCGCAACGCCTCGGGGTCCTGGCCGGTCTCCCGTAACAGGGCGGCCGAGCCGTGCATGGTCTCGACGACCAGCGTCCGGCTGACGTCGCGGCTGAGGCCCATCTGCACGCCCGCCTCCATGAGCGCCTCGGCGATGAGGAAGAAATACGCCGGGCCGGAGCCGGAGAGGCCGGTCACCGCATCTTGGAGGCGCTCGGGCAGGCGCACGACCGTCCCCACCGCCGACAGCACGTCCTCGGCCCAGGCCAGGTCCTGCGACGTGGCGAAGGAGCCGCCCGAGATGGCGGTCACCCCGGCACCCACGAGGGCGGGGGTGTTGGGCATCGCCCGCACCACCGCCGGCTCGCCGCCCAGCGCGGCTTCGAGCCGGGTGCTCGGCACCCCGGCCACGATGGACAGCACGCGGGTCACCCCCGTGGCCCCGAGGGCCCGGCAGGCCCCCTCGGCGGCGTCGGGCTTCACCGCCAGGACGGCCCCGACCAGGCGCTCGCCCTCCGCACGCAACAGGCCCGCCTCGGGCGCCGACACCGTGCGCAACCCGGGGAACCGCCCGACCAGCTCGTCACGGCGTTCGGCCACCGGCTCCACCACGACCACGTCCGCCAACCCGGCCCAGCCGGAGCGCAGGATCCCGCCCAGGAGGGCACCTCCCATCTTGCCGCCACCGACGATGAGCAGGTTGGACACGGGCGCGACGTTACCGAGCGCGCGGGCGTGCCGTTGCCGGCGTCAGCGGCGGGGCCGGCGGCGGTAGGTCGTGGGGTGGGCCAGCGTCATGGCCGTCGGGAAGTTGTCGTCGGTGTAGACGACCGACGCCCCGGCGATGCGGTCCAGCTCGTCGTCGTCGATGAGGCGGGCCGGCACCCGGCCCACGAGGTACACGGCGTCCTCGGGCCCGAGAGCGAACGCCATGCCGAAGAGCTGCATGTTGCGGCGCAGGAGGTAGGCGAAGACCTCCTCCTTGTGCTCCTCGGGCACGGGCATGAACTGTGCCTCGTGCCACAGGGTGCGCTGCTTGAGCGTGAACCACACGGTGATGAAGTCCTTCTCCTCACCCTTGAAGCGGAGGTACCACTGGAACGACGCGGTGCGGTCGGTCACCTCCTGGCGCTCGGCGGCCACCAGCGGCCCGTCCGCCGCCAGCTCACGCGCGGCCCAGGCGTCGATGCAGGCGACGGCGGCCGCCATCTCGTCGTCAGCGGGGAGATCGACGATGGGCACGTTCAGCTCAGGTCGCCGGGTCGGCGGCGAGCCGCTGTGGCGCGCTCAGCTGCATTCGACGAGGTGGCTCGCGGCCAGCTCGTCGTGCAGCTCGACCAGCGTGCGGGCGGCGGCCCGCCAGGTATAGCGGCGAGCCCGCAGCACCGAGGCGGTGGAGAGCCGCTCGGCCACCAGCGGCTCGTCGAAGACCTGGCGCACCGCAGCGGCGTAGGCCACCGGGTCCGGGTCGTCGACCAGGTAGCCGGTGTGCCCGTGGTCGACGAGCGTCGTGAGCCCGCCCACCGCGGAGGCGACGACGGGCGTCCCGCAGGCCGCGGCCTCGAGTGCCACCAACCCGAACGACTCCGAGCGGCTGGGCACGAGGCAGACGTCGGCCGCCCGGTAATAGGACGACAGCAGCTCGTGCGGCTGCGGCGCCACGAAGTGCACGTGATCGCGCACGCCGCGGGCGTCGGCCACGTCGTAGAGGGCCTGCAGCGACTTCTCCCCGTGCGGGCCGCTCGGTCCCCCGACCACGACGAGGCGATAGGGCTCCTCGCCGCTGTCGCGCAGCTCGGCCAGCGTCTCGATAGCGGCGTCGGCACACTTGAGCGGTTGGATGCGGCCGACGAAGAGGAGGAGCCGCCCATCGAGCGGCAGACCGAGGGCGCGGCGGGCTTGCGGCCTGTGGCCGGGACCGAAGAACGCGTGGTCGACGCCGGGCGGCACGATGCGGATGCGACCGGGCTCGCCGCCGTAGAGGGAGGCGATCTGCTCGGCCTCGACGGTGCACGAGGCCAGGACGGCATCGGAGCAGTCGATGATGGACGCCTCGGCCTCGGCCCGGCGGTGCGGCATGTCGGCCTCCACCTCCTCGGGCATCGACTCCGCCTTGACGCGGTCGAGCGTGTGGAAGGTGCAGACCAGCGGCAGGTTGCGCTCGTGCTTGATCACGTGCCCGGACAACCCAGACAGCCAGTAGTTGGCGTGCACCGAGGTGTAGGGCAGCTCGCCCGCCCCTTGCGCCGCCATGCGGTCCAACACGCCGGTTGTGAACTCGTCGACGACGGCGGGGAGGGACTCCTTGGGCAGGGCGTCCAGCGGTCCGGCGGGCACATGGTGCACCCGCAGGCCGGGCTCGACGTCGACCACGGGCGGCAGGTCGGCCGACCAGGCCCGGGTGAAGACGTCGCAGGCCACGTCGGAGCGGGCCAGAGCCGAGGTCAGCTCCCGCACGTAGACGTTCATGCCACCACCGTCCCCGGTGCCCGGCTGGGCCAGGGGAGACGTATGGAGGGAGAGGACCGCGAGCCGGCGCATGGCGCTCGGAGCCTACCGGCGACGGGGAAAAACCGCTCCGGCCAGGCGGTGGGCTGCGTCTCCCGGGCTCAGGCGGGGTCAGGCGGGGTCAGGCGGGGTCAGACGGAGGCGACACGCTCGGCCGGACCCGAGGGGCCGGGGGCGCCCGGGGCGTGGTCGCCCCGCTCGTCCTCGTACTCGCGCCGGAAGGAGAGGTAGATGCGGACGAGAGCCTGCTTCTGCTCCTCGCTGATCGACTGGTCGGCCATGATGATCCGGCTCAGGTCAGGCGTGCCGGTCGGTGCCTCGAGGATGCCCGCCTGCACGTAGAGCGTCTCGGCGGAGATGCGCAGCGCCTTGGCGATCTGCTGCAGGATCTCGGCCGAGGGCCGGCGCAGGCCACGCTCGATCTGGCTGAGGTACGGGTTGGAGATCCCGGCCAGCTCGGACAGGCGTCGCAGCGAGAGACGCGCCGTCCCGCGCTGCTCCCGGATGAACGACCCCAGATCGAGCCAGCGGTCTTTGGGGTCGGTGCTCACTCTTGCAAGCGTATCGCCGGAGCGGGCTGCCGCGGGGTCTCGCAGCCGCTCGCGCGGCTTCCGCACCCAGGTCGTACGGCCGTTGGATCACGGGTTGGGAACGCGCCGCCTTCGGGTATGGTCCACCTCGCAGCAGCACGACGACCCCGAGGAGATCGACCATGGCCGAGTACACGCTCCCAGACCTGCCCTACGACTACGCCGCACTGGAGCCGCACGTCTCGGCCCAGATCATGGAGCTCCACCACGACAAGCACCACGCCGCCTACGTGACCGGCGCCAACCAGACGCTCGAGAAGCTGGCGGCCGCCCGCGACAAGGACGACTTCGGCGCCATCGTCGGGCTCGAGAAGACACTCGCATTCCATATCTCGGGCCACGTGCTGCACTCGATCTTCTGGCAGAACCAGAGCCCCGACGGCGGCGACAAGCCCGACGGCGCGCTCGGCTCGGCCATTGACGAGAACTTCGGCTCCTTCGACAAGTTCAAGGCCCACTTCACGCAGGCCACCTCCACGATCCAGGGCTCAGGATGGGGCGTGCTGGCCTACGAGCCCCTCGCCGGACGCCTCACCGTGGAGCAGGTCTACGACCACCAGGGCAACGTCGGCAACGGCTCGGTCCCGCTGCTCGTCTTCGACGCCTGGGAGCATGCCTTCTACCTGCAGTACAAGAACGTCAAGGCCGACTTCTTCGCCGCCTTGTGGAACGTCGTCAACTGGGCCGACGTGGCGGGTCGCCTCGACGCCGCCAAGAAGCTGACGATCCCCGGCTGAAACTGGGTGGCGGTGGGTCAGGCCACGGTGAGGTGCTGCCCGCACATACGGCGTGTGGGGTCGCGCTCGAGTTCGGCCTCGAGGATCGGCGCACCGCACGTCTCGCACTGCCCGTAAGTGCCGTCGCTCAGCCGCTCGAGCGCACGGTCGACGCCGTCGAGGACGGTCGTAGCCCGGGTAAGCTCGGATTCGTAGCGCTCTTCCACGAGGAGCAGGGTAGCGCCCGCATCGTGCCTGGCAGGGATCATCGGCCCCTCAGCGTCGCCTGCTGCTGGTTTGGGCGCTGCGGCGCCGGGGCACTAGTACCGCAACTGGCATGAACGGGCCCAATGCTCCGGGGGGAGAGAGCTCACGGCGGACACCCCGACAATCGAACCGCAGATCGCAGGTGGCACACGCCGGTTCCCGGCAACCAGCGCGTCGGTGGGGCAGGCGCGCCGCTTCCTCCTGGGCGAGCTGCCCCATTCCGCCGCCCGCGGGGAGGATGCCGACGCGCTCGTCCTGATGCTGTCGGAGCTGGCGACCAACGCCGTGCAGCACGCGGCCACCGACTTCGAGGTATCCGTCCAGGTCGCGCCCGACGCCGGCCGCGTACGCGTCGAGGTCAGCGACGGCGCCCCCGGCTTCCCGACGCCGCCGGAGCAGGTCTCCGATGCGCCGCATGGGCGCGGGCTGCACATCGTGCGCGCGCTGGCCGACGCGTGGGGCGTCGACGTGCGGCGCGACCGTCCCGGCAAGACGATGTGGTTCTCCCTGGCCCTGAGCACGACGGAGGGCAGCGAGACTGCGGCCGGGTCGGGATCTGAACCGGCTCCGGTACGAGCGCAGGCAGCGGCGGAGGTGGCGACGTCGGCCCGCGCACCGGCACCGGAGCCCGCGCCGACGGCGCCGCCGTCGCCTCCGGCCGCCGATGAGCCGGCTTGGCCCGTCCAGGGCGTACGGGTGGTGCTCGACGGGCTGCGCGACGCCGTCGTGGCGACCGACGATGCCGGCACCATCCACTACGTCAACCGTGCGGCCGAGGAGCTTCTCGGATGGCCCCCCGGGGGCCTCATCGGCCGGCCCGTCTTCGACCTCGTGCCCGATTCGCTGACCGCCGCCGTCGGCGGGGACTACGGGGCGTTCGTGCGGTCCCAGGCCTCGAACCTCGTGGGCCGGCCGCTCGACGTCGACATCAAGCGAGCCGACGGCACCGAGGTCCGTACCGAGTTGGTCATCAGCATCTTCGACCACCCGATCGCCGGCCCGGTCGTGGTCGGGATCATCCGGCCCCGCGACGACAAGAAGCTGCAGCGCTGGTCCGAGCTGACCAGCGAGCTGCTCGAGATCCTGGCCGACGCCCCGGTCGACGAGCCGCCGGCCGAGCGCATCCTCTCGACTCTGGGCCGGCGCCTCGACTGGGACGTCACGACGCTGTGGGCCGCCTCGGCCGATCAGGAACTGGTCTGCCGGCACGTCTGGACCCGCACTCCCAGCGTTGCTCCCGCCTTCGCGCTGGACAAGGCCGTCGACCCCACCAGCGGGAGCGAGGGACTCCCGCGCTGGGTCCTGGAGCACGGCGAGGCCCTGTGGGTCGCCGACCTCGTCGGGGATCAGCGTTTCGTGACGGATGCGCTGCTCCAGGACGGGCTGCGCAGCGCCTATGCCTTCCCGGTCCTTCACCACGGGGCTCCGGTCGGGATCGTCAAGATGCTGAGCCGCCATCCCCGCGAGCGCGATCCTTCCGTGGTCGAGCTCATGGAAGCGGTCGGTGCCCATTTGGGGGAGCTCCTGCATGCGTCGGCGCAGGCGGCCGAGCGCGAGCACCTGGTCGAGGAGCTCCTCGACACCCGTCGCCACAACGAATTCCTGCTCCTGGCCACCCAGGTCCTCTCGGAGGTCCTCGACTACCGCGAGATGGTGGAGCGATTGGCCCAGGTGTCGGTGCCGGTGATGGCCGACCTCTGCCTGATCGACATCGAGGACGAGGACGGCCAGATGCGACGGATGGCGGCCTGGCACGCGGACCCGGACAAGCGCGCGCTCACCGACGAGCTCCGGGCCTCGTACCCGCCCGAACCCGGCAGCATCCATCCCACCATGGAGGTCATGCGCAGCGGGAAGTCGATGTGGAGCGCCGCCATGGACGACGAGTTCCTCCGGAGGACCAGCCACGACGAGCGGCACTACTCCATCTTGAAGTCGCTCGGCTTCACCTCGTACGTCACGGTGCCGCTCCGCATGCGGGACGAGCAGGTCCTCGGAACCGTATCGCTGGTCTCCGCCGGCTCGGGCCGCCGTTTCTCCGAGAAGGATCTGGGACTGGCCGAGCAGCTGGCCGAGCAGGTCAGCTCCGTGGTGATCCGGGCCCGGGCGTACGACCGCGAACGTCGGATTTCGCACGAACTGCAGCGGCACCTGTTGCCCGACGCCATCCCGCCCATCAGCGGATGGGACGTGGCGGCGCGCTACCGGCCTGCAGCCGTCGGGGTCGAGGTCGGCGGTGACTGGTACGACGTCTTCCCCATCAGCGAGCAGCGCGTCGCCCTCGTCGTCGGCGACGTCGAGGGGCACGACATCGGTGCGGCGCAGATCATGAGCCGGCTGCGGCACACCCTCGGCCTGCTCCTCGTGGAGGAGCAGGCGCCGGGCAAGGCGCTGGAGAGGCTCAACCGAGTGTCCCTGACCGGTGTCGACACACGCCTGGCCACGGCGCTGGTGGGCATCCTCGATATCAGGACGGGCTCCATCATGTTCTCCTCGGCCGGCCACCCGTCGCCCGTCCGGGTCGAGTCGGGTCAGGCAGTCGAGCTTCCCGTCCCGGCGGGACCACCTCTGGGCGTGCAGCCCTGCCAGTACAAGGACCATGAGTTCCACCTGGGCCGGGCCTGCCTGGTGATGTTCACCGACGGCCTGGTCGAGCGGCGCGGCAGCCGCCTCGACGAACGCTTCACGCTGCTCGAGTCCTCGCTGCGCGCCGCCCCCAGCACCGAACCCAGCCGGGTGGCGGACTTCCTCATCGACGCCATGACGTCGGGCTCCCGTAGCTCCGACGACATCGTCGTGCTCACCATCCGACGCCAGGGGAACGACCCCGGGCTCATCTGAGCGCCGGGCGCCGGGCGCCGGATACCGCTGCCAGCCGGCACTTCGTAGTGTGGCGGCGTGCAGAAGGAGGCAGCCGTCGCGTCGCTGGTCGGCGCCCACATGCCCGTTCCCTGCCTCGACGGCGTCGAACGCCCCTACCGCGACCTCGACTGCGCCGCCTCGACCCCGGCCATGCAGCCGGTGGCCGACCGCGTCAACGAATTCCTGCCCTGGTACTCGAGCGTCCACCGCGGCGCGGGCTACAAGTCACGACGCGCCACGGCCGCCTACGAGGACGCCCGGGCCAGCGTGCACCGCTTTTCCGGCCGACCCGCCGACGGCGACGACGTCGTGGTGCTGGTGCGCAACACCACGGAGGCCATCAACCACCTGGCCTACCGGCTGCAGCTGGGCCCCGGCGACGTGGTGGCCACCACGGTGGTCGAGCACCACGCCAACCTGCTCCCCTGGGCCAGGGTGGCGACGCGGCGCTGGGTGGAGTGCGGGACGTCCGGCACGTTCGAGACAGCCGACGTGGTGCGGGTCCTCGAGGACGGGCGCCGCCCGGCCCTGCTGGCGCTGACGGGAGCATCGAACGTCACGGGCTGGTTGCCGCCGGTGGAGGAGATCTGTGCCGAGGCGCACGCGCGCGGCGTCCCCGTCCTGCTCGATGCGGCGCAGCTGGCGCCCCATCGCCCTCTCCCTGAAGGACCCGACTTCGTGGCCTTCAGCGGTCACAAGCTCTACGCCCCCTTCGGCGCCGGCGCCCTCATCGGCCCACGGGAGGTCTTCGACCACGGCGATCCGTTCCTGGCCGGCGGGGGTGCCGTGGACCTGGTCGACCTCGACGAGGTGATCTGGACCGATCCGCCCGAGCGCGAAGAGGCCGGCTCGCCCAATGTCGTCGGCGCGGTCGCCTTCGGGACCGCCATGGACGAGCTGGAGCGCATCGGGTGGGCGACGATTGCGACGCACGAGGGCGCGCTGGCGACACAGTTGTTCGAGGGTCTGCGCGCCATCGACGGGGTGCGGGTGCTCGGACCGTGGTCGCAGGCCGGCCCGCGCGATGGGCTCGCCGTGGCGACGTTCACGCTCGACGGCATGCACCACGCCCTGGTGGCGGCCCGGTTGAGCGCGGAGTTCGGGATCGGCGTCCGCCACGGCTGCTTCTGTGCGCATCCGTACCTCATCCGCCTGCTCGGGGTCGGACGTGAGGGTGTCGACCAGGCGCGGGCCGCGGTGCAGCGCGGCGACCGCAGCGGCATTCCAGGTGCGGTCCGGGCAAGCTGTGGGCTCGGCACTTCCGATGGCGACGTCGCCGCGCTCCTCGACGCGCTGCGTGCCTTGGCGTCCGGCGCACCGGCGCCCGTGCCCTACGTGCAGGACGAGGTCACCGGGGACTACTGGCCCCGGGGCGACGCGGCGGGATGGGGCGCCGCCGACCGCCCGGCCGGCGCCGCGTGCGCGCGGGGCTGAGCGCGACCGTGCGCCGTCGTTGGCTCCTGCTCCTGCTTCTGCTTCTCGCGCTGGTCGCGATCGTGCCCGCATCGGCGGCCGGCGCCCAGCCGGTCGGCGCCGCGTCCTCGCACGACGCGGCCTGGGTCACCACCGGCGCGTCGGTGACCCTGCCGAGCATGGACGTCACACCGATCAACCTGGCCCGGCGGCATGTCGAGGCCAAGGTCGCCGTCGGGAGCCTGCCCTCCGCTCTGGCCTACACGCCCGGCGGCAAGGAGCTGCTCGTCGTGACCCAGGGGGACGACCAGTTGCATTCGATCGACAGCGCGACGCATCAGGTGCTCCATGGTCTGACCGTGGGCGTCGAGCCCGACGCCGTGGCGGTGGCCCCCGGTGGCAAGGGCGGCAAGGGCGTGGCGCTCGTGGCCAACCTCGATTCGAACACGGTCACCCCGGTCGACCTCGGCACCTGGCGGGCTGGAAAGCCCATTGCGGTCGGGACGGAGCCGGTGGCCATTGCCGTCTCGGTGGCGGCCTCGGGCGCGGCCACCGCGTTCGTCGCCGACTCCGGCGGCAACACCGTGACGCCGATCGACGTCGCCACCTTGCAGGCGGGCGCGGCCATTCCTGTCGGCCCGGGACCCCAGACCATCGCGGCCACGCCCTCCAGGGTCCTGGTGGGCAACTTCGGTAACCGGACCCTCACCGCCATCAACCCGGCGACACTGAGGGCGGGCAGCACCATTGCGCTCCCGTTGAACCCGACCGGCATGGCCGTGACGGCTTCGGGTACCACGGCCTACGTCTGCGGCGGTGCCGCAATGGTCGCGGTGAGTGTGGCCGGTCCGTCGGTGGGGCCGCAGGTGGTCCTCCCTGATGTCGCCCAGGGGATCGCCTTGAGCACGGACGGCGCGACCGCGTGGGTCACGCAACAGGCGGGCACCCTGATCCCTGTCACGTTGGGCAACGACAAGGTCGGCACCCCCCTCCACCTGGGTGGGCATCCGTCCGCCATCGTCATCGGCCCGGGCTGACCCGGGCGACGACGTCGCCCGCCGCCGGCGTCGTCTCAGACGCTGTAGACGGCCCGGGCCCGGAAGCGCAGGGGCCGCTCCGTCAGCTCCTCCATGTAGTGGGCCGCCCATCCGGCAATGCGCGCCACCGCGAAGATGGTCCGGCCGGTGTCGGGAGGCATGCCGGTGCCCCAACTCAAGGCGCCGAGGGCGAGATCACAGTTGGCCAGGGGAACATCATGAGCGGCCGCCAGCGCGACGACCTCATGGAGGAGGGCGCGGCGGTCCTCGCGCAACAACGGCTCGGTCAGAGTCAACAGCGCGTCGAATCGGGCATCGCCGTTCTTGTAGACGGCGTGTCCGAAACCGGGCAGTCGACCGCGCTCGCGGAGTACGTCGTTGAGCGCGCGCGGCACGCCGTCGCGCTCGGCCACGACCAGCAGCTCGTAGGCCTGCTGGCTGGCGCCGCCGTGCAACGGCCCGGCCAACGTGGCCAGTCCGGCCAGGAAGGCGTCGTACGGGTCGGCGCGCACCGAAGCGGCCACCCGCACGGCCATCGTCGAGTTGGCGAGCTCGTGGTCGGCCAGGAGGACGAGAGCGGCATTGACGGCGTCCGCCGGCACGGCCGCGGTCGACGCTGTCAGGCGGGCGGTGAGCCGCGCCGCGATGGTGGCATCGCGTCCCTCTCCTTCAGGACCGGGTCCCACGATGTCGGCCAGGGCGGCGGTGGCGCGCCGGGCGGCGCGGGTGACGGCGGCCGGACGCAGGTCGGCGCGCAGGGGATCGGTCGCCCCGCACATGACGAGTGCCCAACGCATGCGCTCGAGCGTGGGCGCCAGCGGGCAGGGACCGACTTCGGGCGCCGTCCAGTCCCCGGCGGCGACGTCCTCGCCCTGGCCGGATTGCCACAGCAGTTCGGCCACGTCCTCGAAGCCCCATGTCAGCGCGAGATCGGTGGCCGCACGCCCCCGGTAGATCGGGCCGATCCTCTGGTCGAGCTGTGTCACCGCAGTGGTGATGGTGGCCAGCCGGGTGGCCGTCTGGCGCCCGCCCCGGCTGCGCGCCGCCAGCGCCTCGACCTCGTCGAGGTCGAAGAGGCTCCCCCGCCGGGCCGGGCCCCGGTGTGATTCGAGCAGACCCCGACTGACGTAGGCGTACAGGGTCGGCACCTTGACGCCGAGGCGCCGGGCCGCCTCGTCGGTGGTGAGCATGCGATCCATACAGGCACTCTATATTGACTTGATCAACGTTTACAGACGCAGGGAAAGAGCGTCATAGTGGGATCCATGGAAACCATCGTGCGTGATCTCATGACCTCTCCCGCAGTGACGTGCGCCGCGGACGACACCCTGGCGGATGCGGCCCGAGCGATGCAGCGGGCCGAGACCGGCTCGGTCGTGGTGACCGACGACGGCAAGGTCGTCGGGATCCTCACCGAGCGCGACCTCCTCCGGGCGGCTGCCGGCGAAGGCACGCCCGAACGCGAGCAGGTCCGCCTCTGGATGACCGCTCGCCCCGACGTTCTCGGACCCGACGAGAGGGTCGATGCGGCATGGGCCAGCCTCACCTCGCATCACTACCGCCACCTCCCGGTCGTCGAAGGTGACCGCTGCGTGGGCGTCGTCTCGCTGCGCGACCTCATGGCCGTGGCCCGCATCCGCCCCGCCGGCGAGCACAGCGGTGATGTCCCGGCGGGCCTCGAAGGCGTGGTGGTCGCCGAGACGACGATCGGTGACGTGCGCGGCAAGGAGGGCTTCTTCCATTACCGGCAGTACTCGGCGGTCGAACTGGCCGAGAAGCGATCGCTCGAGGATGTCTGGCACCTGATCTTCCGGGGCGACCTTCCGGACGAGGCCGCCGCGACTGCCTTCGGCGACGAGGTCCGGCGGCGTCGCTCCCTTCCGCCGGGCCTGCGCCCCGTGCTTCCCTCGATCGCGCAACGCGGTGCCCCGCTCGACGTCCTGCGTACCGCCGTCTCGCTCCTGGGGGCGGAGCGCGGGTGGCGACCCACCCACGACATCGCAGCCGACGAGCTCTACGACCAGGCCCTCGGGCTCTGCGCGGTGGTGCCGACGATTCTGGCGGCGGCCCACCGGTTGCGTCAGGGACAAGAGCCTCTCGAACCCCACGACGACCTCGGCTTCGCCGCCAACTACCTGTTCATGCTCACGGGTGACGAGCCGAGCCTTGAGCACGCCCGCGCGGTCGAGCAGTACATGATCCTGACGATCGACCACGGGTTCAACGCGTCAACATTCACCGCTCGTGTGGTGACGTCGACCGGAGCAGATCTCGGTGCCGCCATCGTCGCGGCCATCGGCGCTTTGTCGGGGCCACTCCATGGCGGCGCACCGAGCCGTGCCCTCGACATGCTCGATGCCATCGGCACGCCCGACCGCGCCGAGGCCCACATCCGTGCGGCCGTCGAGGGCGGGGAGCGGATCATGGGCTTCGGGCACCGCGTCTACAAGACCGACGACCCCCGCTCGCTCCTGCTGCGCTCGGTCACTGAACGCCTGGGGGGCCCGCTGGTCGAGTTCTCCCAGTCGGTCGAGCGCACGACGGTCGAGGTCCTGGCCGACATGAAGCCGGGACGTCAGCTCTATACGAACGTCGAGTTCTACGCCGGCGTGGTCATGCACACGTGCGGGATCCCGCGCGAGGTGTTCACCCCGACCTTTGCCACCGGGCGCACCATCGGATGGAGCGCCCACGTCATGGAACAGGCCGCCCACAACCGCCTGATCCGCCCCGCCGCCCGCTACGTCGGCCCGCCACCGCCCCAGCCCGTCCCGCTGCCGTCGGACTGAACCGGTCCGGTCCCGTCCGGCCCTTCCCGGACTCCGCCGGCCTCCCCGAATGGAATCCCGACTAATATGGTCAGGGTTCATCGTTTCAGGGAAGGAGCAGGTCATGGGCACGGACACCACCCCGGCAGGTACCTCGAGCCGGTTGCGCGCCCTCTTCTCCTTCCCGAACCCGGTCAACGAGGTCTCAGCCCGTCTGGTCGCTGCCGGCGTCGTCCTGATGTGCCTGCTGACCATTGCCTTCGACCTGCGCTGGGCCACCATCGTCATCGCCTACGGCTTCGTCGCCCGGGTCCTGACGGGCCCGACTCTCAGCCCTCTCGGCCAGCTGGTCATCCGGGTCGTCACGCCGCGGCTCGGGATCGCCGAGCGCCCCGTGGCCGGGCCGCCCAAGCGCTTCGCCCAGGGCATGGGCGTGGCGTTCTCCCTCACGGCACTCATCCTGAGGCGGCTTCGGCTTCTGGACTGCCGCCGAGGTGTTCCTCGGCCTGCTCGCCGTCGCCGCACTGCTCGAGTCGGCTTTGGGTATCTGCCTCGGATGCAAGGCGTTCGCGCTCCTCATGCGCGCCGGTGTCGTGCCCGAAGAGATCTGCGAACGTTGCAACAACATCTGGAGCGCCCAGGGCGCAGCAGCGTAGAGACGCCGGCGGGTGCGTCCCGTCAGTCGTCAGTCGTCAGTCGTCGTAGATGAGAACGCCTCGAATGTTCTTGCCATCACGCATGTCCTGGTAGCCCTGATTGATGTCACCGAGCTTGTACGTGTTGGTGATCATGGAGTCGAGGTCCAATTGCCCGTTGCGGTAGAGCTTCAGCAGCTTGGGGATGTCCGAGTGGATGTTCGCCGACCCGAAGATGCTGCCCACGACCTGCTTCTCGTAGATCGTCAGCATCATGAGGTTCATGGTGACGTCCGTCTCGTTGAACGGATGGATGTTTGTGACGACGACCCTGCCCCGCTTGGCGGCGAGGTTGAGAATGGAGTCCATCATCGGCCCCGATCCGATGCCCATGGCGCAGATCACCTTGTCGCACATGTGGCCCCAGGTCTCCTGGTGGATGAGGCCCATGGCCTCCTCGATAGAGGGCGCCGTGTGGGTTGCGCCGAAGGTGGGGGCCAGGTCGCGCTTGAGCTGGACCGGGTCGATGGCGAAGATCGTCTCCGCGCCGGCGAGACGGGCACCCTGCACGGCGGAGGCCCCGATGCCCCCGATACCGATGACGGCCACATTGTCGCCCGGCCGCACATCGGCCGCGTAGACCGCCGAGCCCCAACCCGTCGTCACGCCACAGCCGACGAGGCAGGCCTTGTCGAGCGGGATGTCGTCCAGGATCTTCACGCACGAGGCCTGGTTGACCACGGTGTAAGGGGCGAAGGTGCCGAGGCAGACCATGGTGGAGACGTCCTGGCCGCGGGCGTGGTGGCGCACCGTTCCGTCGAGCTGCGTGCCCGACATGAGAATGCCGCCCACATCGCACAGGTTCGAGTGGCCCGTGGCGCAGGGCGGGCACTTTCCACAGGCAGGAACGAAGCCGAGCACGACGTGGTCACCCGGGGCCAGACCCGTCACTCCGGGGCCGACTTCCTCGACGACCCCAGCCCCCTCGTGGCCGCCGATGATGGGCAGCGGGACGGGCATGTCACCGGTCAGAAGATGCTCGTCGGAGTGGCACATGCCCGAGGCCGCCAGCTTGATGAGGACCTCGCCCTCCTTGGGAGGGTCGAGCTCGATGGGCTCGACGCTCCACGCCTCACGGTCCCACAGAACAGCTGCTTCGGTTTGCACGGTGCCTCCCACGGATCTGGCGTGACGGCTCCGTACGCTAATGGGTGCCCTCATGGGCGCGCCCGCCGGGTGCGGGAGTCGGGAACGCTCCGAACGCCTTCGGCCATCGGAGCGAGCGGTCACGATGCAAGATACGACCGTGATCCGACTCGTCGTCACCGACCTCGATGGAACGCTGTGGCTGGGCGACGGAGTCGTGCCCCAATCGACCAGAGAGGCCATGGCCGAGCTGGAGCGCCGGCAGATTCCGCTCCTGGCGGCGACCGCCCGTCGCTCATGGTCTGCGGCCCATTTCTTCCAGCGAGCCAAGGTCGATCTCCCAGCCGTCCTCCTGAACGGCGCGCTCGGTCGGGACAAAGGAGGAGGTCCGACTTTCCATCAGAGGACATTCGACCAGGCCCAGGCGGCGCTCGCTCTGGACGTCTTCATACGCCATGGAGTGTCCCCCTGCGCCAACTTCGAATCCGGGGAGTGGGACGTGGTGTCCGGACCCGCCCCGAGTTCGGGGGGACCGTACCTGACCTGGGCGGCGTCACAACTGAAGCAGGTCGATGACCTGTCTACGTTGATCGGTTCACTGCCCGTCTACGCATTCTCCGTCGTGGCCTGTCCCGATGCGACCGCGCTGCACGCGGTTCGTGACGAACTGGCCAGGTCCAAAGGCATCGGCATGGTCAACGTGTTCGCGGACAAGGTCTTCGGTGGCTGGACGCTCGACTGCGCGCCGAGGGGCGTGAACAAGTGGAGCGGTGTCGAGGCCTACTGCCGTTACGGAGACATCGATCCCGGGGACGTGCTCGCCGTCGGCGACGGAGACAACGACGTCGAGTTGCTCCGGCAAGCGACCCGCTCGTGCGCGATGAGCCACGCAACCGACAAGGCCAGAGCGGCGGCGCAGGTCACGCTGTCCGGGGGCATGGACGGATGGGGTCAGCTCCTCGACTACCTCTGAGCGAGTCCGGCCTTGCGTCCGCCCGAGATCCTCAGGCCGCGCCGTGCAGCATTTCGATCCGGCGGGCCAGGTTGACGGCGTGGTCCCCGATGCGCTCATAGAAGCGGGCCAACAGGGTGACCTGTGCCCCGATCGGTGGTGGCATCGTTCCTGCGGCGACCTCGTTGGTCAACCGGTCGTGGAGGATGTCGATCTCTTCGTCGTCCTCGGACAGTGACGCAGCATCCGCGGCTCGGTCGCCGTAGGCGTCAGCCGCGGCGCGCCACATCTCGAGGGCAACCTCGGCCATGCGCTGCACGATGCCTCGGCTCAACGGGCTCATTTCGGCCCCGAGATTGCTGGCGGCACGTTGGGCAATGTGCTCCGCCAGATCGCCGCTGCGCTCCAACTCGGGGACGATGAGCAGGACTCCCACCAAATGCCGCAACGTTGTCGTCGGGAGTGGCTCGTTGCCGAGTCGTTCCCACACCAGCAACTCGACCTCCGCCGTGAGATCGTCGATCGACTGATCCCCTTCGACCACCTTCAACGCGGTGGCGACGTCGTTGCTCAAGAGCGCCGCGGTCGCTCCCGCCAGGGACTCCGAGACCAGCGCGAAGAGTTGGGCCATCCTGACCTCAACGGGGTCGATCTGCGCCTCGCCGGGTGCCATGGGCACGGTACCTTAGCTGGGCAGATAATGAAGTGTTCGCGAAGAGTTCGCGTAACGTTTACCTTCGGATGACCTCGTGTTCACCTGTCCCAGCGAGAGTGACGTGTGCTCTCGTCGGAATCGCTCGGAGTCCCGGTACCTGAGCAGCAGCCCATGGCAGGGCGAGCTGAACTGCCTGGTCAGGATGTCGCAACCGTCACCGACCTTCTGAACGAGGCTCCGCACAGCAGGTTCCACCGTCGGACCGTAGTCATCTCGGGTGTTGGCTTCTTCACCGACGCCTACGACCTCTTCGTGATCGGCACGGTCGCAACGCTGGTAGCCACTCAGTGGAACCTGAGCACACTGCAGACCAGCTGGGTCACCGGGTCAGCCATTCTCGGGGCTTTCATCGGTGCATTCGCTTTCGGGCGTCTGGCGGACGTCCTGGGCCGCAAGAAGGTCTACGTCACAGTGGCCGTCATCATGATCCTCGGGGCATTCGCTTCCGCGTTCGCTCCGAGCTTCTACTTCCTGGTCGCCGCCCGGCTCGTGCTCGGGTTCGGCATCGGCGGCGACTATCCCGTCTCCGCCGTGTACATGAGCGAGTACTCGAACCGGCAGGATCGGGGGCGACTCGTGGGGCTTGTCTTCTCCATGCAGGCCCTGGGCTTGATCGTCGGTCCACTGATCGCGCTCGTGCTTCTGTGGTCTGGAGTCGGCGACGAACTGGTATGGCGCCTCCTCCTGGGGTTGGGCGCCATACCGGCAGCCGCGGTGGTTTACCTGCGATCCAAGATGCCCGAATCACCTCGTTACCTGGCTCAGGTCGAGGGTCAATCGGCCCGCGCCGCGCACGATCTGCAGAAGTTTTCCGACGGCGTCATTGCGGAGCCCGCCGCCGTGACGACTCGAGTTGGTCGGCTGCCCCTGCGGGAGTTCATCACGGACCGACGCATGCTGAGACTTCTGCTCGGCACGGCGGGGGCATGGTTCCTCTTCGACTATGCCTACTACGGGAACACGCTCTCGCTTCCGGCGATTCTGAAGAACGTCGACCCGACGGCCAGCCTCGAGACGAAGCTGCTGTGGTCGCTCGCGATGTTCGTCGTCTTCGCCGTCCCGGGCTACCTCCTCGCCGTCGCGAAGATGGACCGAATCGGGCACCGGTTTCTTCAATTCCTCGGCTTCGCGGTCATGGCGGCGTGTTTCTTGGTCTTGGCTGTGGTGCCGGCACTGACGCAATACGTCGCGCCCTTCCTCACGATTCTCGGCTTGAGCTACTTCTTCGTCCAGTTCGGGCCCAACATGACGACATTCGTGCTTCCGTCAGAAGTGTTCCCGGTCAGCATGCGGACGACAGGACATGGGGTCGCCGCGGGTATCGGGAAGCTCGGTGCTTTCGCCGGGGTATTTCTGGTTCCAGTCCTGCAAGATCACATCGGCCTGCGGGGTCTGTTGGCCGTGGCGGGCGTCTCCGCGGTCCTCGGATTCGCTATCACTACCTTGCTTCCCGAACCGGCTGGGCGCACTCTAGAAGACGTCTCAGGCGAGCAACCCGCCGTCACGGCCGAGACACTTGGGCGCTCTCCGAGGTTCACGAGAGCCGTGTAGGACGGGCAAGCCGCGGCACCACCGATGCGCAGCTGACTGCAGATCGGCTAACGGGCCGGTCACGCTCGTTTCTTGGCAGCCTTCTTGGCCAGGGTGGCCCTTTTCACTGTCGCCTTCTTGGTCCCGGTGGCCTTGCGCTTGGCGACTGTCGCCTTCTTTGCCGCCGACTTCTTGGTCCCGGTGGCCTTGCGCTTAGCGGCGGCGACCCTCTTCTCGCCGACCTTCCTCGCCACAGTGGCTTTCTTCGTGGCCGCCTTCTTGGCTCCCGCGGCCTTGCGCTTCGCGACGGCCGCCTGCTGCTTGATCGTCTTCTTGACGCTCCTGGCCTTCTTGGCGGCAGCCTTCTTGAGCGGGCGCGCTTTGTCCTCTATGCGACCAGCGGTCTTCGACGAGCTGATCGTCGACGCCGCCTCGCTCAAGCCCTGCCGGACCCTCGAGCCCGCAGCGTCGGCGGCCGCCTCAACGGTACCGACCGCATCTCCAACCACTTCGGCCGCTCTATCCATCGTGCCGGGCATGAACGTTAAGGCTAACGCGTGCATACCGCATGTCAACGGGAAATTCTGGCGCGGACACCATTCGCGGAACGATCGCGGCAGCTGACCTCGACCCTCTCTCGGGCCAGCAAAGGTCTACGACATCAATCCGACCGTCGTGAAGAATCTGGCGTAAATTCCTCATGAACAACCTCAATCGATCGACAGATGCTCACGCAACTTCGACAGGGCCTCTGTGCTGCGTTCCGCTCCTGACGTGACGTAAGGGGCCATCGAACCCAGCTTCTGATGGGAAGCGTTGCGCGCGAGTGGCTCCAGTTGTTTCGCCGCATCCGTCACGAAGGAGACAGCCTGCTGAACGGCGTGGCCCGCCGTCTCCGTCGAACCCTTGGCGACGTCAGCCACCACGTCGTGCGCGTGCTTCAGCGTTTCGGGGTCAGGTGTGACCTTGTCCGCAAGGTCGAGACCGGCCGCTCGAGCAAGCCGCCCCGCGTCCCGACGGGCAGCCCGCCCACTCCGAATCGCCCTCTTGGATGCATGTGCCATTGACGGCTTCAGAGTTCGATTGGCCCGGCGGGCCTGCCGGTGACCAGAAGAGCGCCCCGCGGCCAACGTCGACTCAAGGTGCCGTGCCTGTCGCTTGGCGCGCCACGCCAGAGAGGGCTCGCCTTCGGTGTCGAAGGCGGCGAGGATGAGGCCGCCCAGAAGGCCGACGTTCTTCAGGAAATGCATCTTCTGCTGGGCTCGGGATGCCGGGTCCAGCTCTTCCCAAAAGCGGTGGCCGGCATAGGTCGTTGGAACGATCGAACCGATCAGAGCCAGCGCAGCTGGTCGACGAAACTTCCCGATCGCCAAAAGAACCCCGCCGGCGACCTGCACAGCCCCGTTGACACGCACCAACATTGCTGCGTCAAGGTTCTCGACCCCAGCCTTCTCGGCGACGAGGTCCGTCACGACAGCCGCCTTCTTGACCTTGCTTTCGGGGTCCCGAAAGGCATCCCACCCGCCGACGACAAAAATGGATGCGAGCAGAGGTCGGGCAAGTCGACGAGAGAGTGCCATGCGCATTTCTCTACCCAGAATCAGGGTGCCATACCCATCGAATTCGGGTCGACTTCAACCTTTGTCTTTCCTCACCGACTTTTGCGATTCTCAACGCGCTCCTCGGAGTCGTCAAGGATGGCCTCTGCCTGCTGTTCGGGATCGTCGCTCTGAGCCTCTTCTGGAGGCCGCCCGTCGGCGCGAGTCGCGACGTTCTTCGATGTCTTCTCCATAATCGATCGCTCCTCCTCCCAGATCTGTGCCCACCTTGCGCCATCTACTCCCGCGAACGACGGGCCGCAGGCCCTCCGAGACGGGTACCGCGACCACGCCCGGAGGACAGCAGCGACGGCGCTTTCGCATTGATCCCATCTGTGCGGGCATAAGTGTCATCACAGTCCCACGAGATGGACGTATGGAGACACGATGGATGGATCCGGACTCGGCGCAAGCGAGACAGGTGAGTCGGAAGCCGAACGAAACAATCGAAACCTGAGTGATCTGCTCCAGGAGCTCCGCGTGGCCGGTCTCGGGGTACAGGTGCTCTTCGGATTCCTCCTCGGTCTGCCGTTCACGAACCACTTCAAGCAACTCAACGGGTCGGGCCGACTCCTTTATCAGACAAGCCTGCTTTGCGCGGCCGTGGCTACGGCGCTGCTCGTGAGCCCTGTTGCCTATCACCGCTGGGTGTTCCGCAGACACGAGAAGGGTCGATTACTCCGCTATGCCAACGTGCAGGCGATCGCGGGGCTGGCAATGGTTGCTGTGTCGATCTGCAGTGCCATCTGGATGGTGCTGCTGTTCGTCGGATTGACCTGGCCTGTCGGCCTCTTTGCCAGCGCCACGACGGCATGCTTCGTGGTGCTGTGGTTCCTGCTTCCGATCATCGACAGGCTCCAAACTGAACCCTGAAGGTGACCGGGCCGTGACGAGGGCCGCTGTGACTGGTCCGATCACCGGTGTCGGACTGCCCGCGGAAAGTCACGCAGCCGGTCGTAGATTGTCAACATCCGAGAAATGACCGGCGCCCGCTCGTACCAACGGGGACCGCCCGGACTCAGACTGGTCGGCGCGTGCCGAACGACGTAGTCGGCACTTCTCAGCGGATCATCTTCATCCGACTTCGAGAGCCAAGCGCGCACTGCAGGCACTGTCTGGGCGAGGTCCCGCTCCACCTCGGGGCTGACCGTTTCAATCACCCGCCGGAGGACTCCGTCGAAGTCCTGGCCGGTATTGAGATTGATCCCCTGTACACCGCGAGACATTTTCTCAAGGCGATCGAGGAGCTCGCGCCGGCTCGATGAATCTACGTCGAGCGCGGCGGCCACGCTGCTCAGCTCGTCCACACCGGCAATCTTTCGCGCAACCTCGACCGTTGCGGCCTCCCGGGTCGCCAGGTGCTGAATGGCATCCTTGGCCAGGTCCCCATATATGGCGCGCCCCCGCACCGTGTCGCCTCTGGCTTCCTCGATCGCTACGAACAGACGACGTAGCTCCAGGTCCTCGCCCTCCAAGAGGTCAAGCGCATCGTCGCTCCGCGTGATTTTGACGTGGCTCTCGTCCCTAGCCGCGTGATTCCTGACTGTGTCTTCGATAGCCATTGACTCCTCCTTACTGCCTTCGAGGGGCAATTCCCAGAATCCGTCGGGTCGAATCAAACCTCGCGCTGCCGCGTCTACGTGCCGACACCGTCGTTTTGGCCCAACCCGGGCGGGTATGCCTTCTCTATTGATCGGGCCACAGTCAGCCCAGGAGGTCGGTGCGATGCCACAGGAAGCGTGGAACGCGAAAAGAGAGCGGCAGTACCAGCACATAAAGGGCGGTCTGAAGGCCCGAGGTGACTCAGAGTCAGAGGCGGAAGAGATCGCCGCCAGGACCGTGAACAAGGAACGAGCCCGGCACGGCGAGTCGAAAACGAAGAGCGACTCCTCAATGAAAGACATCTCGTCTGGTCGTCGGGGCGGCCTCCGTTCCCACCGGGGTGCCGGTGGCCGGACGAGAGATCAGCTCTATGAAGAAGCCAAGCGCAAGGGCGTCGCCGGCCGCTCCACGATGAACAAGGCCCAGCTCGAACGCGCCGTCGGCCGATAGCCGACTATCCCCACGTCAAACGAGGGAGCGACTCCTCATGGCTGGCAATACAGTTATCGAACGAGAGGTCAAGCTCGAAACTCCGATCGGCCTCGCGCTACCGGACCTGCGCCATCTTGTCGGCGGAACCGTTCGGCTCCCAGAGGAACACCTCGTCACTCAATATTTCGACACGACGGATCGCCGGATCTGGCAGCAGAGAATGACTCTCAGACATCGCGGAACTGGTGACGGAGGCGATGGCACCTGGACTCTGAAGCTCCCTCACACTTCCGAGGGGGAGGCGCTGCAACGCACCGAGGTCACCTGGTCGGGTCCCAGCCACGAGATTCCAGCCGATGCAAGCAATCTCCTGCGCGGTGTGGTTCGTCGCGAGCCGTTGCGCCAGCTCACGACGTTGAAAACGACCCGCCGAAGGCTCATGCTCCACGACAACCAGGAGCATGAGTTGGCCGAGCTCGATGATGACTTGGTTCTCGTGGTCGGGGGACCCAGGGATGGGGCTCGGTTTCGCCAGGTCGAATTGGAGTTGCGCGACCGAACGTGGAGCGGCGATCGGGTTCTTCGCCTTCTCGAACGGGCCGGTGCCCGTGTCGAGACCCAGCAAAAGCTGGCGAAGGCCATTCACCTCCCAGAGCCGCCGCTGTCACGCGATCACCCCATCGACCACCGGTCCAGCTTGGCGGATGTGGTCCGCGTTTCGCTTCGCTCGGGCCTCGACCGACTCGTTGCCCATGACTGGCAGCTGCGGCTCGCTTTTCCAGAGCCGAAGGCGCGCGACATTCATCAGGCGCGTGTGGCAACCAGAAGACTCCGATCGGATTTGAAGTCGTTCGGGGCTGTGCTCGATCCCTTCTGGCTCCGACACGTACGGAGCGATCTGAAATGGTTGGGTGGTGCTCTGGGCCAACTACGGGATCTGGATGTGCTCTCCGATGGCCTCTCAGACCCTCCGCTCGCGGTCCGGCAGCGATTGGCTGTCCAGCGTGTTCAGGCGGCCCGCCAGCTTGCCGAGATTCTGGCGGGCGCACGCTATCTGGACCTGCTGGACCGCCTTCATGCTGCAGCGGAGCTGCTGCCTTTGGCCGCGACGACTGACGACGATGCTGACCGGCCGGCCGCGGAGGCCATGCCGCCTTTGGTTGCCGCTCGCTGGCGTGCCGTTCGCAAGCAGGTCCGGCGGGCGGGTCCGGACCCTTCGGCAGCACAACTGCACCGGATCCGGATCAAGTCGAAGCAGCTCAGATACGCGGCGGAAGCGGCGTCTCCGGTCATCGGCAAGCCAGCGCGGCGCTTGGCCTCGGCGGCTGAACACCTCCAAACCGTCCTCGGCAAGCATCACGACGCGGTGACGGCCGAAGCGTGGCTCAGAGAGGAATGGATTGGCGACGGCTCGATCGGGACCCCTTTCGTTGTCACGCCCAGCGTCTCTTTCGAGGTCGGGCGGCTCGTCGCCGAAGTACGTCGCCGCCAGCGCAGGACGCGGCGCGACTGGCCAGATGAGTTGGCGGATCTTCGGAAGCCGAAGCTTCGCCGGTGGTTCCACAGGCACTGATCAAGGCGATCCTCCCCGGTCGGGGACGGTCAAGCACGCTGCAGCAAGCCTCCGATTGTCGAGCGCTGGCGTTTGTCCGCAATGGAGCGCATGCTGTCAGCGGATAGAGCCCGACATGCATGGAAACAAACTGGGATCTCCCGAGCCGATTCGGCGAACCCAACGATCGAAGGAACAAGATGCAAGACAGCGCACCCGTCGAGTCCCCGCGGGTATCGGAAAGAGATGCCGCTCACGGTGGTGGTGGCGAAGCCATTGGGACCCCTGACCTGCGCATCAATGTCCATCGTCAGGGTCGCGAGGCTTTTGTCGGCCTGAGTGGCGAGCTCGATCTCTCGTCCGCCCCACAACTGCGCCAGCTCCTTGTGACGACCTTGACCGAAGGTCGCCCGCGCCGCCTCGTGGTCGATCTGACGGAACTGGTGTACCTCGACTCAACGGGTCTCTCGGTCTTCGTGACTGCACACAAGCGAGCGAGCGCCTCGGGAATCGAGTTTTGCCTGGCCAATCCCAATTCGTCGGTGAGGCGGCTTCTCGGGATCACCGCCCTCGACCAAATATTCGTGATGGTCGACCCCGCTGAGCCTGCTGCTTCCCCCGCGCCCACACTGCATGCTTCTCACGACGGAGAAGCGGCCGAACACGAGGTGTGAGCTGAAGCGTCATCCTCTGAGTTCTGGCGTTCACGTCACGCCGTCCGGCCGCTCTGAGACCAGTGGTCATCGTTAGGCTGGGTGCCGTGCAAAGCCCGGTTCTCCAGACCGTTCCCCTTGGCAGACAATGGGGCACCGCTGATCCCTTCCTCTTCTGCGTCCATCACCTGGACCACTACCCGGCCGCCAATGAGCACATGGGCCCGGCCGCAGCGCTGGACGCGCGGGATATCGGCATGGATTTCTCAGGATCGGACGGCTGGAGCATGTACCACGGCAGTATTGTGCCGGGTTTTCCCCAGCATCCCCATCGTGGATTCGAAACGGTGACCTACGTCCGCCAAGGCTTCATCGATCACTCCGATTCACTAGGTGCCACGGCTCGGTTCGGACGCGGGGACGTCCAGTGGCTGACGGCCGGTGCGGGAATCGTTCACTGCGAGATGTTCCCTCTCCTCGACCGTACGGGGCCGAATACCACCGAGCTGTTTCAGATCTGGCTCAACCTGCCATCCGGGGACAAGATGGTCGATCCCTATTTCACGATGCAGTGGAACGAGGAGATACCACGTCTGGCACTGACCGACGACGAAGGTCGGCGGGGCGAGCTCACGGTGATCGCCGGAGCGATCGAGGGGGTTCGACCGTTGGCCGCACCACCGGACTCATATGCCTCGCGAGCCGATTCAGATCTGGCCATCTGGCATCTCGTCCTCGAACCGCTGGCCAGTTGGGTGGCCCCGCCAGCGGCGTCGGGCGACGCCACCCGAACCCTCTACGCGTTCGAAGGCTCGGTCTCAGTGGCGGAACAACCCGTCACCAAGGCGACCGGAGTGGTCGTGCGCCCATTAGAGCCGATCGTTGTCACCGCCGGACCCCAGGGCGCGGAAGTCCTCTTGCTCCAGGGCCGGCCCATCGGCGAGCCGGTCGCCCAGTACGGGCCCTTCGTCATGAATGACCGCGCCGGCATTGAGAAGGCGCTGCAGGATTACCAGGCCACGGGATTCGGTGGGTGGCCCTGGCCGACCGATGATCCAGTGCAGCCACGCGGCACTGGTCGGTTTGCCCTGCACGCCGATGGAAGGCTCGAAGACCGATCCGGAGCGGACACCAAACAGCCGGCGTAGCTTCCCGCCTCTCGGATCGCTACGCAGAGACCATCTCGAGTGCTTCGGCCAAAAGGGTTACCGAGCGCAATCGGCCTTCTGACGTCGGTACCTGGTGGACGGTGACCAGCTCGTCGGCGCCCGTCAGCCGGAGGAAGTCTTCGAGATAGTCGCTGACCTCTCGTCGAGTGCCCAATGCCGTGTAGGTGAGCATGTGATCCACCTGCGCCGACGCGCCGGCGGACAACAACTGATCGGCCTGGTCGTCAGAAATATCCAGTTCTCCGACGCCGAGCCGTCGCCCGTGCAGGCTCACCGCTCTGATCCGCCGTATATCTCGAAGCTGCTCGCGGGCGGCGTCCGTCGAGTCCGCGGCGATGACATTCACTCCAGCCATCACGTAGGGCGCGTCCAGTTGCTCTGAGGATCGGAACTCGACCCGGTAGGCGGCTATCGCCTCGAGAAGTGCGGACGGCGCAAAATGTGAGGCGAAGGCGTAGGGCAGCCCGAGGGCCGCCGCCAGCTTGGCTCCGAACAGCGAGGATCCCAGGATGTAGAGCGGGACGTCGGAGCCTTTGCCCGGGACAGCGTCGACGCCCCGTACCCTGCTCTCTGCGCCGAGGTAGCCCTGCAGCTCGAGCACATCCCGAGGAAAATTGTCGGCCGAGCGCGGGTCGCGCCGGAGTGCGTACATCGTGTTCTGATCCGAGCCCGGGGCCCTTCCGAGGCCCAGGTCGATCCGCCCTGGGTGCATTGCGGCCAGCGTTCCGAATTGCTCGGCGATCGTCAGCGGCGCGTGGTTCGGCAGCATTACCCCGCCAGCCCCGAGCCGGATCGACCCGGTCTGAGCCCCAACGTGGGCAATGAGGACACTCGTCGCCGACGAGGCGATGCTCGCAATGTTGTGGTGCTCGGCGTACCACACGCGCCGATAGCCAAGGCTCTCCGCTCGCTGCGCCAATGCGACACTGGCAGCGAAGCTGTCCGTTGCCGTCTCGCCGCGCCGGATCGGCGCCAGGTCGAGGATCGAAACAGGGGTCCGATTCATTCTGTCGAGTTAGAGGTACTGCTCACACTTGCCGGCGACGTTCACTTCTCGTGTCTGGTGGCCCTCATCGTCAGCCAGCAGCATTTGGCTCCCGTCCGCGGCATTGGTCGTGCAGTCCCACGCGCTCGCCATATTTTCCCTTCTTCCGACAGAACAGTGCCTGTCGCTCACCGACCTCTTCATTCAACCCGAGATCGGGCTGATCCATTCCGATTCGGGTGGATGGCAACCCAGCCAACTTGCGTGCGGGAGGGAACTCTGCGGTGCCGGCCCAGGTCCGCCCACGGTGAAGGACGTCCGCAGTACATCGTGGTGGGCCGCCCGGGTCTCGATCCCGGCACCTTGGGATTAAAAGTCCCCTGCTCTTCCGGATGAGCTAGCGGCCCGCGACTGCAAGATAACTGACGGACGGGTATCCCCTGCCAGCCCGCGCCTCAGCCGATGGCAGCCAACCTCGGCACCACGGGCCCCCATTGCTCCTCGAGCCACCCCGACGGCTCGGCGCCAGCCGCACGGACCACGATGGCATGCACACCGGCGGAATGGAGGGCCTCGGCCTCGCGAAGGATCTCGTCCGGTCCGGCATCGTCCGCCACTCCGATCAGGGCGGTCACCTCGATTTCTTTGAAATCGCGGTCAACATCGTCACAATGCCGGCGAAGCACGCCGACCTTGTGAGTGACGGTCTCGACGTCGCCGATGATGTTGGAGGCGTCGGCGTAGCGTGCGACAAGCCGCAGTGTCTTGCGCTCTCCACCACCCCCGATGAGCACCCGTGGTCGGGGTGAGCTCACGGGTTGTGGCGAACAGAGGGTCTCCGCCAGCCGATAGTGCGTGCCTTCATACGGGCCGTTGTCGTCACTCCACATCTGAAAGCAGATCTGCAGTGTCTCCTCCAACCGCTCGTAGCGTTCGCGCAAAGGAGGGAACGGCACACCGAGGCCCAAGTGCTCCCGCTCGTACCATGCCGCCCCCAAACCGAGCTCGGCCCTTCCTTCGGACAGAACATCGAGCGTCGTGATCGTCTTGGCCAGCAACCCGGGATGGCGATAGGTCACCCCACCGACCAGAAGCCGAAAACGCAGCCGCTCTGTCTTTGCTGCCGCAAAGGACAGTGCCGAATAGCCCTCGAGCATCGGCTCCTCGGCAGGCCAGAGCATCTCCATCTGGAACCAGTGGTCCATGACGGACAGCGTCCGCACCCCGATGGCCTCGGCCGTCCGGGCGAGCGTGGCAAACGTGGGCCCGATCGCCCCAGCTCCGCCCGGCCAGGTGAAGCGGGGCACATGAATATCCAGTTCCATCTCTTCCTCCGGTCGTTCGGGTCGAGGGTACCCGCCGGGCCCGCACACGGAAGGAGGTCGGGCCCCTTCCGATCCGGATGGCACCTCCGACCGGGTCGCCCCGAGCCTCTGCCCGAGCTGCAACCTACGATGCGGGCCGTGGACCTTTCGGTCGAGGATATCGCCGGCATGGCCGATCCCGTGCTCCGCAATCTCTGCATCACCCAGCGCTACCACGAGTTCGCCATCGCGCTGCGGGACGCAGGGTGCGCCCAGGATGCGACCTGGTGCGCCTTCGCGGTGTGGGCGTCCAAGACCGCCGGCGCCACCATCCGCGGCGAGGTCCTGCCGGCACGAGCCAAAAAGGTTCTACTCGAAAACGAAGCCGCCCGAGCCGCCGTGCACCGGTTCAACCACGGACTGGCCGGTAAGGCTCTGCAGGACCTCACTCACGACCACCTCGGCCAGCTCATCGAAGGGGTCACCGGCGACGTCGCGACGCAGATCGCCGCGGGCAACGTCCTGGTCTTCAGCGAGCTGGCGCCCATCTTCGCCGTGCTGGTGCAAGCTCTCGACCCAAGGCCGGCGACCATGGCGGCGCTGACGGAGACCATGGCACCGGTCCTGGCCACCCTCGGGACCGACGCTGATGCCATGTCAGCGGTCGCCGCCTTCGAGTGCTACGGGCGCGCCGTGTTCGCGTCAGGAGAACGGGCCACACTGGTCCTCGATGCCAACGTCCTGGCAGTCGCCCATGAACAGCGTCGTCTGCAGCCGGCGATCTCGAGCGCGCTGAATGCGGCCATCAGCGACACCCTCAAGAGACTGATCGAAACGGAAATCGTGCGTCGCCTTCCAAAGGAGGGCGCCCGACGCGCCCTTGACAGGTTGACCGACGAACTCTGCGCTGTACTCGATGAGGGCTGGGACACGGCACTCACCGAGTCGATCATGCAACTGGTCACAGCCAACGAGACTTTCGACCTCCGGGAGGACGTGCCGCCACTCGTCGATGGCATGTTTCCCGTGGGGCTCCGGACGCTGACCGGGACAGCCGCCGAAGCGACGTTCGGCCAATGGGACAAGACCACCGGTACCGGAACGCCATCGGGCGCTCATGACTGGGCGGTGCTCGACGAGCGCATGAACTTCATCGTCAACCTGTTCCGCTCACGCCAGAACGACGCCACCATGTTCGATCCGCCGTTCTCCTTCGACCAGCTCGCCCACCTGGCGCAGGGTCAGGTACCGCCGCCGCCCTTGTAAGGCGAAATCTTGAGGTTCCAACGGTGCGCCAACGACGTCGGTATCGCAAACGGTGGCCGGTCTCCATAGCGCATCGACCGCGGTCAGGCACATCACGAGGCGACTGCGCGACTTCAGCTCCGCGGCGTCGCGCTCGTCCTCGGGCAGCCGATTCACGAGTGCGAGCATCTCTCGTTCGTGGCCTGCGGCCTCCCGGAAACGCGCGTTCTGACGCGCCGTGTGCGGGGCCTGCTTCCACAGGGGAATCGCCTGGGTGGCCCTTCCCGCCGCTCCGAGGTGGTACGCGGCAACCTCTGGCTCGGCCTGAGCCCGCCCCGATGCAACCAGTGCTTCGCCCACAGCGCCGTGTATCCGCGCCCGATCGGCGCGGAGCACCGATCGGTACGACGTTTCGTGAATGAGGGCATGCCGGAACTGGAGCCCATCCGACATCGTTGCATGCTCAATGAGCGCGTGCTCCTGCAAACATCGAAGCTCCACATCGAGATCCGATCCCGTCAGCCCGGTCGCCGCCTCGAGGATCTGGCGGTAAAATGACCGTCCGATCACAGATGCCGCCTGCGCCACACGTTTCGCTCCGCCGACGCGGTCGAGTCGGGCCGTGATGACCTCTGAGAGAGTCGTCGGCATGAGTTCGGTGGTGGCGTCCGACCCGTCGCTCAACGCACGGGCCAACTCCTCCAGAAAGAGGGGGACGCCGTCAGCCCTGCGCACCAGCGCCTCGCAGACGTCAGGCTCGAGTCGTGCGACGCCTGGCAGTTGCTCCAGCATGCTCCGCGCCTCTTCGGTGCTCAACCGGCCGAGCTGCAGTGTCGCGTCCGGTCGCACCTATGGGTCGTCAGCGATCTCCGGCCTGGCACTCACGACGACGAGGACCGGCGCCGGGGCACGGGCAATCAGCTGCACCGCTTCCAGCGTGCTGGGCTGGGCCCAGTGTGCATCCTCCACCACGACGAGCATCGGCTCAGGACCGGCTTGGGCATCAACCCACGCGGCCGCCTCGTGTGGCGTCGCCGGCACGCGGCCCATCGCACGACCGAAGGGCTGCAGCGGGCTCAGCGATCCCCGCCGGCTGCACTCCAGCGTGACCACCGGTTGACCGCGGGACTCAAGAACCGCGCTGAATTCGAAGAGCAGCCGAGACTTGCCGATACCCGGCTCCCCAGAGATGTCGGCCAGTCGACCCGATCCGCTCCCGGCGACATGAGACCACTGCGCGTCGAGCCAATCGAATGCCGACGCCCGAGGGACGTATTCGGTCAGCGGTCGGGCTTCGAGACGGTTCCTGGCTCCGCTGCGCCCCATCACGAGGAAGGCGGGCACCGGATGCCCGATGCCCTTGAGCGTGAGCGTGAGCGTGCCTAACGGCTCCAGCTCGAAGAACCTGCCACCAAGGCGGCCGTCTGACCACTGATCACGATCTGACCCGGTTCGCCCACCGCCTGCAGACGCGCCGCCATGTTGGGAACCTGGCCCCAGACGTCGGGAAGTCCTTCCTGCCCTCCGGCCGTAACGGCGGCCACCAGCACCTCGCCCGTGTGGACACCGGCTCGCGCCCCGAGGTCACCGATGCCGAGAGACGAAGGGAGCTCGGCCGCCAGACCGACGATGTCCTCGACTATCTTCATGCCCGCGTCGAGAGCGTCGCGGCCGGCCGACTCCAGGGCCTCCGGATAGCCAAAGTAGACCACAGCGCCATCACCCTGAAATTGTGCGATCACACCGCCGTGCGCGGTGACGATGGCGGCGACGCGATGCTGATAGGCGTTGAGCACCTGATGCCAGTCCTCCGGATGGAGGGCGGATGCAAGCTCCGTCGACCCAACGAGATCGGTGAGCATGACCGTCAACTGGCGCCGCTCGGGCCCCGCCGCCGGCGCCACCATGACGTCAGGCCGGCGATCGGGCCCTCGGCACAACAGCGTGGGCCCAACAGGAGTCGTCGCACCAGGTCAATCTACGTCTGCCCTGGCCAGAGCCATAGTGCCGACCGCCGGCACACGGAGTCGCTTGCGTCTGGAACCACGTCGAGTGCGGCCACGATCCCCGACCCATGGCAGCCGGTGACCGTAGGCTGCTGCCATGCATTCGAAGGTCTTTCGCCGCTCGGCCGCGCTGATCCTCGCCGCGAGCGCCGCGCCGGTCTTGCTCGGCGTCCTGTCAGGCAGCGCTGCCGCCCAGGACACGACCACGACGACAGCAGCGGTCACGACGACCACCGCGGCGCCGACAACCACGACGACGGTAGCTCCGACAACGGCGCCGACCACGACCACGACCATTCCGGCGACCACGACGACACATGCTCGTCCGACCACAACGACGTCGAGTTCGACCACCACGACCACGACCGCCGCCAAGACCTCGTCAAGTTCGAAGACGTGGGGGTGGGTGCTGCTGGCGGTCGTCATCGCCTTGGCGGTACTGCTCGTCGGTCTCCTGATCGCCCGCACCCGACGGCAGGGCCGCGAGGTGGACTGGGAGCGCTCGGTGCGACCGGCGATCACTGCGGCCGAGCTGGCGCGAGAGCTCGTCCTCTCACAGACGAACAACGATGATGCGCAACACCGGGCCACGGTCGGGATGCAAGTCGATGATGCGGTGGAGGGCCTCGAGCGTGCCGCATCGGCCGCGCCCGATGACACGCATCGCGCACTCAGCATGCGGTGCGCGGACAGCCTGCGCGGCCTCGCCTTCGCCATCGAGGCGGACCACCTGATGCGCTCCGGTGGCCAGACCCCGACGGGAGAACAGCTCGCCTCGGCTGATTCGGCCCGACGAAACCGCTCGGCAGAGTTGACCGCAGCGCTGGACGACCTCAAGGTGGCGATCGCGCCCAAGAAGTAGTCGGTCCTCGGACTGGCCGAGTGGCCACTCCACGCGGCGTGGCGACCTGGCCATCCTGGAGATGCTGGGCTTCACCCGGCGGCAGCCGGCCCCCGCCGTGGCGCCGTCCAGGCCGGTGTCGCTGTGCTCATCGTCTGCGTGGTGGGCATCGCGCTCGGCCGTGCGCTGTGGAACCTCTTCGCGAACCAGATCAGTGCCGTGCGCCCGTCCCCACGGCGACGCCCGGGTCCATTCTGGTCATCGGCGCGGTCGCGATGGCGCTGGCCGTCGGGGTGGCGACCATCCCGGGTCGACTGGCGGCCCGCACCCCGACCTCGCGGTGCTGCGCGTGGAGTAGCGACCGGCCTCAGTCGTCGAACCGGTTGATCAGGAGCTCGCCGACCTGGCGCACCGTGTCGGGAGAGCCGGTCGGCATGTTGAAGATGAAGTACTGGACGCCGGCAGCCGCCAGCTCCTCCATCCGGGCCACGAGCTCGTCGGGCGTGCCGATGTCCGACGTCGTGGGCTCCTCGCCCGTGACCTGGCGCAGGAAGTCATGGGTTGCCGCCGTTTCCTCCGCGCTGGCGGTCAGCACCAGGGTGCTCAGCCGGCTGACCGTGATGTCGGAGGGATCGCGACCGAGCGCCTCGCAGTGGCGATGCAGGACGTCGACCTTGTGCGCCACCGTGGCGGCGTCGCCGAAGATGTTCATCATGTCGGCGTAGCGCGCCACGATCTGCAGGGTGCGCCTCTCGCCGCCGCCCCCGATGAGGATCGGAGGGCCGCCAGGCTGCACCGGTGACGGCACGTTGCGCGCCTCGTGGATCCGGTAGTAGCGGCCATCGAACGACGGTGCCTCCTCGGTGAACATGGCCCGGCAGATCTGCAGCGCCTCCTCCAGCCGGTCCAGGCGCTCCCCGGCGGGCGGGAAGTCGAAGCCCATGCCCTCGTGCTCGACGTCGTACCACGCCGCGCCGATGCCGAGGATGGCCCTTCCCGCGCTGAGGACGTCGAGCGTCGTCACGATCTTGGCCAGATGCGCCGGGTTGCGATAGGTGACGCCGGTCACCATGGTCCCGAGCCGCACCTTCGAGGTTCGCATCGCCAGCGCACCGAGGAGGGTGTAGGCGTCGAGCATCGGTTGGCTCGGGCCGCCCATCGGAGGCAACTGGTAGAAGTGATCCATCACCCAGACCGAGTCGTAGCCCGTGTCTTCCGCGGCGGTCGCCATGGCGGCCACCCCGTCGAACAGGGCACCCGGCGTCTCATCGGTGGTGAAGTTGGGGATCTGCAGACCGAAGCGCATCAGGCGAACCTACTGGGATCCGAGGATCACCACTCCGTGAGGCGCCGGAGCCAGGCCAGTGCCACTTCACCTTGGGCGGCTTGGAACGAGCGCAGCGTGGGGAGCCCTGGCGGAGGCGGCCGCAACGAGTGCTCCACCAGGAAGCCGCCGAATGCGGCCACCAACACGGCCAAGACGCCACGGTCCACCCTCGAGGCGGATTCGGACAGGGCCACGAGCCCCTCGGGGGCGGGCCCGCCCTCCAGGGCCACGGAAGGCGCCCACGCCACCAGGTCGAGGACCGGAACGCCGACACAGGCGTGGGGCCAGTCCACGAAAACGACGCCACCGCTCGTAACCAGCAGGTTGTCGGAGCGCACGTCGAGGTGGAGGAGCGTCGGCCCCGCCACCGCGTCTCGCCATCCCGACTCGAGCGCAGCCAGCCGGTCCAGATGACGGACGCTCCACGCATCGAGCCCCTCAGGCGGGCGGGCCAGCGCCGCCAGCGCGGCCCAACCGCCGAAGAGATGCTGCAACCTGTCGACAGCCGAGGGCGCGTCCTGAACGGGGTTGGGGGTGAGAGCGTCGTGCAGGGTATCGAGCGCGTGCACGGCGGCGCGGAGCTCGTGTTCGTCCCACGGGTGCGCCGGCGGCCGGCCGTCGATGGCGTCGAAGGCCAGCGCCACCCAGTCCCCGTCGTCATAGACGTCGAGCAGCCGCGGGAACTCCGGCGCCGGCGGGAGCGCGGCCGACACCACCGCCTCGCGCCGGTGAAATCCAGGCGACTCGGGGTTCAGTGCAGCACCCACCGCCTTCACGAAGACGCCGCCCCGTGGACAGTCGAGGACGGTGGTCGCACCCGGCGAGAAGCCACCGGACAGGTCGCGGGTAGATCGGGGCGGGCCACCACCGACGCCGGCCGCCCACGTCCGCACTGCGTCGGGCACGGCGGCCCAGGGCAGGTGGACGCCGGCCGCCGGGCCGGCGGGTGTGGTCACGTCGCGGCGGCCCCGGCAGCGGCCAGCGCCTCGTTGATGCTCTCGACCAAGCGGCGCGCCGACGC
>DATAXG010000057.1:0-25492 GCA_036273055.1 Acidimicrobiales bacterium
CCGGCGGCATGCACATCAACGAGCCGGTGGTCGGCATGGCTGCCACGGCGAGCGGAACCGGCTACTGGCTGGTGGCCTCGGACGGGGGCATCTTCAGCTACGGCGATGCCGCGTTCCACGGCAGCACCGGAAACATCGTGCTCAACAAGCCGATCGTCGGCATGATCACCGGTCCCGGTGGAGCCGGCTACTTCCTCGTGGCCTCCGACGGCGGCATCTTCAGCTTCGGCACGGCCCCCTTCTACGGCTCGCTCGGCGGCCAGACCCTCAAGCACCCGATCGTGGCCGCCGCGGCGACCCCGACGGACAACGGCTACTGGTTCACCGACAACGCGGGACTGGTGTCGAACTTCGGCTCCGCCAACTACTACGGGTCCGCGCCCTCGTTCTTGTTCAAGCCGATCGTCGGCATGGCCGAGGCGCCGGGAACGGGTGCTTTCGAGGGCTCGACCTATCCCTCGGGCTCCTACGGGTACGACATCAGCAAATTCCAGTGCTCGAACCTGCCGACCGGGGACCATGCCATCAGCATCGTGCAGGTCGACGGCAGCTCACAGGGCAACACGAACCCGTGCCTGGCGCAGGAGTTGGCCTGGGCCGGGGGTGGGCTGAACCTCTACACCTACCTGACCTACAGCACGTCGGCGACCAACGAGCCGGGCTGCAACGGCGACACGTCCTGCAACGCGGGCTATCAGGCCGGCACCTACGCCTTCAACGATGCCGCCACGGCGGGAGCCGGATCGACGTCCATCCCCTGGTGGCTCGATGTCGAGACGTTCGAGGGCAACTGGTCGGGCAACCTGGCCGAGAACGCCCAGTTCGTGCAGGGCGCGCTGAATGCGCTGCACGAGGGACAGGGGATCCCCTACGTCGGCATCTATGCCAGCCCCGGCGTCTGGAACGGCATCGTCGGCAACTACCAGCCCGATGTCCCGTACTGGATGGCCGACTACCTCTCGAACCCGAGCGGCCCGGGCAGCTGTGCCGACATCTCTCGGTGGCAGGCGATGCCGAATGTGCGCCTCCCCTCTGGCCCCCTCGAGATCGTCCAGTACAACAGCACGCAGTTCGACGACGATTACGCCTGTTAGCGCCGACTGTCCTCACGCTGCGGCTTGCGGCGTGGCGGCGTAGGTTCGCCACCCATGGCACTGCGCTACGGGTGGCGAGCTCCCTTTGAGAACCGGGGCCTCAACGCCCTACACGCGGAGGGCTTCGACCACGCCCTCATCGACATCGACTGGCGGGCTCAGGTCGAGGCACACAGCCTGGGCTGGGTCTGCGCCTTCGACGCCGATCGTCTGGTCGGGTTCGTCAACGTCGCCTGGGATGGCGGAGGACACGCCTTCGTCGTCGACACCGTCATCGAGCAGGGCCATCGCCACCAGGGGATCGGCCGGGGGCTGCTGACGATGGCCGAGCGGGAGAGTCGTGCGGCCGGCTGCGAATGGCTCCATGTCGACTTCGAGGACGAGCTGGGCGACTTCTACTTCGGCTCCTGCGGGTTCTCACCGACGCCGGCAGGGCTCATCGCCCTGCGCTAAAGCGTCAGGACCGCGTCGCGAGCAACGCGCGCAGCGCTGCAGCGTTCCCATCCACCGGATCGGCGGCGTCGAGGACGAGATCGAGCCCGTCGGGCGCGACCCACGACGACCGCGCCCGCGCCACATGGTCCCAGTCCAGCTCGTACCAGCCCGGGATCTGGCGCCGTCGGCCCTCCACCCGGGCCCGGTGCAGCCCGGCGTCGGCGCACGCGGTCATGACGACGAGACACTCGGCCCCTTCCTCGTCGGCCACCTGCCGGGTCCCGCGCACCTCGAGATCGCGGGCGACACCGTCGAGCACGACAGAGGAGCCCACTCGGAGTTGGGAGCGCGCCAGGGCCCAGAGCAGGGACCATCCGACGCCTCGGTGCCCCCGCACGCCCATGGTGTCGAGCACGGCCTGCAGCTCGTCATACGGCCGCAATCCGCTCATCACCCAGTCATGGCCGAGCACCGGCGCGCCCAGCGCCCGGCCGACGACCTCGGCCATGGTCGACTTCCCCGACCCGGGCAAGCCGGTGATCAGGACCAGTCGCTGACTCACGGAACCTCGGGTTTCTCCCACACCGACACGTGCGACATGCTCTCGCTCGTGAACGGCCTGCGCTGCCAATCACTCCACCGCTCTCGCAGGCGCATGCCTCCGATGCGGGCCATGAGATCGAGCTCGGCGGGCCAGACGTACCGGTAGGGCATGGTGAACGTCTTGGCTTGTCCCCCCGCGACCCAGTAGTGATGCGAGACCCCCTGCTGCGCGGCCACATCGATGGTGTCGAAGCCCACCCGGTCCGCGGTGACCATGAAGGGCAGCGCCGTCTCCCCCGGAGGCAGGCGCCGGAGTGGAGGCACCTCCACCTCAACGACGAAACAGCCGCCGGGCTCGAGGTGGCGCCCCACGTTGACGAAGCATGCCACCTGGTCATCCTGGCTGGTCAGGTTCCCGATCGTGTTGTAGACGAGGTAGGCCAGCCGGAATTCCCCCGGTACGTCGGTGTCGGCAAAGTCCCCGATGGTCACGGCGATGGCATCGGCACCGGGCTTGGCCCGTAGCTGGGCCACCATGTCGGGCGACAGGTCGATCCCCTGCACCGGCACGCCCCGCGCCGACAGCGGCAGCGCAATGCGCCCCGTGCCGATGCCAAGCTCCAGGGCGGCCCCGTCTCCGGCGAGCCCGGCCAGGAAGTCGACCGTCGCGCCCACGTACACCTGATTGAAATGATCCGTCGAGTCGCGGTCGTAACTCTCGGCAACCGCCCCTTCGAAGTAGTTCTTGCGCACGGGCACGGGGACACTGTGCCAGGCGACGAGGCCGGGCGCGTGCCGGTGCGGTCCTAGTCGGTCTTGACCACCAGGACGGCGCAGTCCGCCCCGTGCGCCACCGAGTTCGGCACGCTGCCGAGATAGCGCCGAGCGCCCTGCATCCCCTTGCTCCCGACGACGATCAGATCGGCTCCGACCTCGGCTGCCGTCGCGAGGATCGCGTCGTCGGCGTTGCCAGGGACCCCGTGCGCCTCGGCCGCGATGCCGTCCCCGATCTGCTCAATGGAGGATTGGCCGACCCCACGGGCGGCTTCCTCGGCCAGCGCGTGCCCGGCTCCGCTGTCGACCAGGTCGACGCCGGCGGCGGCACCCATGCCGGAACGGGGGCCACGGAAGGCCGTCACGATATGCAGTTCGGACCCCCACGAACGCGCCAGCTCCGCCGCGGCCTGCACCGCCTTCTCCGCGGTGGGAGATCCGTCCGTGCCGACCACGACCGTCTTGTACATCGCGTCATCCCTCTTTCGTCGCCGGAAATCAGCGTACCCGGGGTCACCCGGGTCACCCGGCTCAGTCGGCCAGGCCGCCGTCGGCGCTCTCCCAGAGCTCGACCGCGTGCGCCGGTGGCCCCGGGGAGGTCATGGCCCGGGTCGACAGCACAATGCCCGTGAGGCCGTAGTCCGGGGCCGTCGTCCCCAGCGTGCCCGTGCCCGCGTTCCAGCCGTACCCGGACGGTTCGGGCGGGCCGGCGCGCGCCGCAGCCGGAGCGTCATCGGCCGCGAGGCGAGCGGCGGTAGCGTGACCCCATGGCGGCGCTGGACGACGTCGAGCGGATGGCATCCGGGCTCCCCGAGGTCACCGAGGGGACGCGACACGGCAACCGCACCTGGTTCGTCCGCGGCAAGGCCTTCGCCTGGGAGCGCCCGTTCTCGAAGGCCGATCGCAAGCGGTTCGGCGAGGTCGCCCCGCCGCCCGGTCCCATCCTCGCCCTCTGCACGGCCGACCTGGCCGACAAGGACGCCCTCCCCGCCACCGGCACCAAGGGGTTCTTCACCATCTCGCACTTCGACGGCTACGCCGCCGTCCTCGTGGAGCTCCGGGCGGTCGCCAAGCGGCCCCTGCGGGAGGCGATCGAGGATGCCTGGCTCGCGTGCGCGCCCGAGGCTCTAGCGCGCATCTTCCTCGACGGAGGCCGAGGCGGAGTCAGCGAGTGAGCCCGCCGCCTGCCGCACGGGCACCCCGCACGAGTCGTTGAAGCGCAGGAGGACGAAACGGTCCTCCGAGGGCACCCACTCCCACTCGGTCATGGACGCGTGCACAATGCGCACCCAGCCCCGCCGGTAGACCTCGGGCGCCACCCCGAGGAAGGCGATCATGGTCGCCTCGATCACCCCGGCATGGACGGCGGCCACCACCAGCTCCCCCGGGTGCATGCGAGCCAGTCCGCGCACCGCGCCCGAGGCCCGCTCCACGAACTCTGACCAGCTCTCCCCGCCGGGCGCGATCGGCACGGTCGGATCGCGGTCCCAGTCGGGCACGTTGAAGGCCTCGACCATGGCGCTCCACTCCATGGCGTCGGCGTCGCCGGGGTGCAACTCGCAGAGGTCACAGCGCGCCCGGATCGGGCCCAAGGCCTCCGGTCCGGGTCCGACCACCGGGCGCAGCCGTTGCGCCGTCTCGATGGCACGGGGCAGGACCGATGAGTAGAGGGCGGTCGCCCCACGCAGCTCGCCGCTCTCGTAAAGGCGGTCGGCCAACGCATTCACCTGAAAGCGGCCCAGATCGGTCAGCCCGGTACAGCCCTCGGGGCCCCCGATGATGTGGTTCAGGTTGCACTCCGCCTCACCGTGTCGGATCAACACCACCCGGGTCGCGCCCTCCTCGGGCGGGAAGATCCGCAGGACCCCCGCCTCGGCGCGCACCTCGGCCTCGCTCACGCCAGGTTCCCGACGAAGTGCTCCAGCTGGCGCAGCGTGCGGCACTCCACCACGTCGTCGCAATGCGCGCCGTACTCCCCCACGATCGAATCGCCCGAGCCCCAGTAGTCACGCGGCTCGGGGTTCAGCCAATAGACGCGGCGCGCCCGGGCTTGGAGGTCCTCGACCACCCACGACGCCGACGCGTGGTAATTGTTGCGGGCGTCGCCCAGGATCAAGACGCTCGAGCGCGAGGTCACCTGGTCGCCCCAGCGCCGGTGGAACTCGGTCAGCGCGTGCCCGTAGTCGGAGTGCCCGTCGACCCAGATCACATCCGCCTCCAGGTTGATGCGGGCCACGGCCTCGGCCGGGTCGATCACGCCCTCGAAGAATCGCGTCACCTCGTCGATCCCGTCTACGAAGACGAAGCTGCGCACCTTGGAGAACTGGGACGAAATGGCGTACACGAGGTGCAGGGTGAAGCGGGCGAAGCTCGCCACCGAGCCCGAGATGTCGGCGATCACGAAGATCTCGGGCTTGGCCGGCCGCGGATGCCTGAAGCGCGGTTCGATCGGCACTCCCCCGGTCGACAACGACCGCCGCACGGTGGCCCGGAAGTCGAGAGGCCCCTTGCGGCCGTGACGACGCTTGCGGGCCAGGCGCACCGCCAGCTTGCGCGACAGGGGCTGGAGCACCCGGTGCAGCAGTGCCAACTCCTCGCGGGTGGCGTGCATGACGTCGATGTCCTCGGGCAACGGCTTGCGCACCGAGCGCGCCAGCGCCTCGGCGCCTCGGTCCTCGACCAGGCGTCGGCGGATCTCGGTCTCGACCGAGCGGCGGAACTTCTCTATGCGGGCCTTGAACTCGTCGGCGGCCAGCCGCTCCTCCAGGTCGGTCAGCGAGCCCCCGGCCGCTCCCGCCTGGGCCTGCGCCATCAGGCGCTCCAGCACCGCGTCGAGGTCGAGGTTCCGCAGCGTCCGGTAGAGGTAATAGGTGCCGCCGACGGGGCGCCCGGGCTCCATGCCGGCGTAGCGGTCCACCGCGTTGCGGGCCACCATGTTCATGAGTCCGCCGTCGGCCGAAATCAGCGACTTGAAGAGCATCTCGGCCAGCTCCTCGGGCGTCATGCCCTCCCCACCGCCGCCGCTCTGCCACGAGCGTCGTTGCCCCTGCGCACCACCCTGTCCCGAGGCCTGCTCACCGTCGGACTCCTCGCCGTCCTCGCCGTCTTCCTCACCCTCGGCGCCGCCCGCACCGCCGGTCCGCACGGCGAAGAACACCTCGAAGGCCGTCTCGAAGGCCCGCCAGTGCGAGGACGACTTCACGAGCGTGGCCGCCAGCGCGTACTTCAGCGCCTCGCGATCCTCGAGCGGGATGTGCTTGACCGCCTCGGCCGCGTCGAGATGCTCCGTCAGCGAGACGGGCAGGCCCGAACGGCGCAGCTCGGTGACGAACCCGGAGAGGAGGTCGAGCACCGGCTCAGCTCTGCGAGGCCGACAGCAGCTCCTTGGAGGCCCGCTCAATATCGGCTTGGTACTTCAACAGGATGTGCAACGTGTCCCGAGCCCCGGCGGCGTCGATCGTCTCCACGCCGAGCAGCACGAGCGTGCGGGCCCAGTCGATGGTCTCGGACACCGAGGGTGCCTTGCGCAACTCGAGTGTGCGCAGCGAGCGCACGATGCGGGCCACCTGATCGGCCAGCTCCTCGCTGATGCCCGGCACCTTGGCCCGCACGATCTCGCGCTCGCGCTCGAGGTCCGGGTAGTCGATGTGCAGGTAGAGGCAGCGACGCTTGAGCGCCTCGGAGAGCTCGCGGGTGTTGTTCGACGTGAGGAACACCATGGGCAGTTGCGTCGCCCGCACGGTGCCGAGCTCGGGGATCGACACCTGGTACTCCGAGAGGATCTCGAGCAGCAGTGCCTCGGTCTCGAGCTCGACACGGTCCACCTCGTCGACCAGCAGCACGACGGGCTCGGTGGCGCGGATCGCCTCGAGGAGGGGCCGCGTCAAGAGGAAGTCCTCCGAGAAGATGTCTTCCTCCAACTCGGACCAGCTCGGTCCCTCGTCCTCTGACTTGCCGTGCTCCCCGGCCTGGATGCGCAACAGCTGCTTGCGGTAGTTCCACTCGTAGAGCGCCTTGGACTCGTCGAGCCCCTCGTAGCACTGCAGGCGGATGAGCCTGGCCCCGGTGAGCTCGGCCACCGACTTGGCCAGCTGCGTCTTTCCCGTCCCGGCCGGCCCCTCGACCAACACCGGCTTGGCCAGCCGGTCGGCCAGGTACACGACACCGCTGATGGACTCGTCGGCCAGGTAGCCGACCTGGGCGAGGCCGCCCCGCACCGCGTCCAGCGACTCGAACCGGGGGGGACCGCCTTCCGGCAGGCCCAATGCCGTGTTCCCGTTGCTCACCGGCGCACCTGCCCGTCACCACGCACGATCCACTTCAACGTCGTCAGCTCCTTCACTCCCATCGGTCCACGGGCATGCAGCTTCTGGGTGGAGATGCCCACTTCGGCACCCAGTCCGAGCTCCTCACCGTCGACAAAGCGCGTCGACGCGTTCACCAGTACGGCGGCACCGTCGACCTCGGCCACGAAACGGTCGGCCACGGCCACGTCGGAGGTCACGATCGCCTCCGAATGGCCCGAGCTGTAGCGCGCAATGTGCTCAATCGCCTCACCCACGTCGTCGACCATCCCGATGGCCACCACGGGGCCCAGGAACTCGGTGGAGAAGTCGCTCTCCAGCGCCGGCACGGCGTCGGGCACGTGCGCCCGTACTCGCTCGTCGGCCCGGATCTCGACACCGGCCGCGCCGAGCGACTCCGCCAGGCGGGGCAGGAACGCGGGCGCCACCCCCGAGTGCACCAAAATCGTCTCGACCGCGTTGCAGACGCCGAAGCGGTGGGTCTTGGCGTTGACGGCGAGCTCGTGCGCCATGGTCAGGTCGGCGGCGCCGTCGATGTAGATGTGGCAGTTGCCGTCGCCGTCGAGGACGTAGGGGACGGTGGCGTGCTCAATCAGCGAGGCGATCAGCGCCTGCCCACCCCGGGGGATGAGGCAGTCGATGAAGCCGCGCAGCCGCATGAACGCGGTGGCGGTCTCGTGCGACGTGTCCTCCACCAGGGCGACGGCATCCTCGGGCAGGCCGGCCTTCACGGCGGCCCCGCGCAGCAGGGTCACGATGGCCCGGTTCGACTCGATGGCCGACGAGGAGCCCCGCAGGAAGGCGGCGTTCCCGGCCTTGAGGCACAGCCCGGCGGCGTCGCTCGTGACGTTGGGCCGGTTCTCGTAGATCACCCCGATGACGCCGAGCGGGACCCGCACCCGTGACACCCGGAGGCCGTTGGGCCGCACCCAGCCCTCGGTGACCTCGCCGACGGGGTCGGGCAGGCCCGCCACCTTGCGCAGGCCGGCCGCCATGCTCCGCACACGGTCCTCGGTGAGGCGCAGCCGGTCCCGGGCCGCCTCCACCATGCCCTCCGCCTCGGCCCGTTCGAGATCGGCCCGGTTGGCCTCGACCAGTGCCGCCCACTCCTCCTCGAGGACGTCGGCGGCCAGGCGCAGCGCGTCGTCCCGGACCGAGCTCGGCGCCCGGGCCACCACCCGGGCGGCCGAACGGACGCGGCCCGCGAGCTGCTCCAACGCGGGCGAGGTCATCGGTTCAGGTTACAAGGACCAGGTCATCCCTATGGACGACGACCTGGCTGCGCCGTCCCATCCACTCGGTGGCCTGCTCCGCGGCCACCCGGACCAGGCCCTTGGCGAAGACCTCGCCGTCGGGGCCCGTGATCTCCACCGCATCGTCGGGCCGGAAGACCCCGCTCACCCCGATGACCCCCGCCGCCAGCAGGGACCGCCCGCGGCCGATCAGCGCGGCCTGGGCACCCTCGTCGACAGAGAGACGTCCGCTCGACCCCAGTGCGAAGGCGATCCACAGCTTGCGCGCCGACAGGCGGCTGTCCCGGGCCCGGAAGACCGTGCCGACGCCGGCCTCGTCGGCCAGGGCCGCCGCCAGCACGCCGGGGCGGGCGGCATCGGCGATGACCGTCTGCACCCCCGACCAGGTGGCGATCTTCGCCGCGGCCAGCTTGGACGCCATGCCGCCGCTGCCCGCCGCGGTCCCGGGCCCGCCGGCCAGCCGCTCGAGCTGCTGGTCGATCTCCACGACCTCCTCAATCAGGGAGGCTTCCCCGTCGCGTCTCGGATCGGCGGTGAGCAGCCCTGGCGCGTCGGTCAGGAGGACGAGGAGCTGCGCGCCGACGAGGTGCGCCACCAAGGCGGCCAACCGGTCGTTGTCGCCGAAGCGGATCTCCTCGTCCGCCACAGCGTCGTTCTCGTTGACGACCGGGACGACCCCGAGACCGGCCAGGTGACGGAGCGTCCCGCGCGCATGCAGGTACTGCGTGCGGTGGACGAAGTCGAGGGGTGCCAGCAGCACCTGCCCGGCCAGCACGCCGTGCGGCTCGAAGCCGTCCTGCCACATCCGCATCAGCCGGTGCTGGCCCACGGCCGACACGGCCTGCAACACGGCGGGGTCGGAGGGCCGCGGCACGCCCCGGTCCAGCGTGTCCCATCCGACCGAGATGGCGCCGGAGGAGACGACGACGACGGTGTGCCCCGCGTCGCGCGCCGACACCACCTCGCCGCACAACCGGGCGACGGTCTCGCTCGAGACCGACGACGACCCGACCTTGACGACCGCGATCACTGGTCCTCACCCCACGTGAACGTCATGGCGCCGACCGTGATCTCGTCACCGTCGCGGGCGCCCGCCCGCGCCAGGGCGCGGTCGACACCGAGGCGGCGCAGCCGCCGGACCACCTCGGCCTGGGCCCCTTCGTCGTTGAGGTCGGACAACGCGACGGCCCGCTCCGCCGCGCGCCCCTGCACCACCCAGGCGCCTGCGCCGGCCCGCTGGACGGCAACACCTTCGGGAACCGGCCGGTGCACGACGATCTCGCTCGATGAGATCACGGCCGCCTCGGCCCGCGCCTCTTGGACGAGCGGGGCGAGGCGCTCCACCAGCTCCCGCGCGCCGGACCCCGTCGCCACCGAGAGCAGCATGTCGCACACGCGGTCCTCGTCGGGGCCGAGGTCGCTCTTGCTCCCCACCACGATGCGGGGACGGTCGAGGAGGTCGGGACGATAGGAGCCGAGCTCGGAGAGCAGGATCCGTCGTTGCTCCGCAGCCGGCACCCCGCCCGCGTCGGGCGCCCCGAGGTCGAGGAGCACGACCAGCACCCGGGCGCGCTCAATGTGGCGCAGGAACTGGTGCCCCAGTCCCTTGCCCTCCGCCGCTCCCTCCACCAGGCCGGGAATGTCGGCCATGACGAACTCCGTCCCGTCGCGCACGCCACCGACCCGGACCACGCCGAGATGCGGCACCAGGGTGGTGAACGGGTAGTCGGCGATTTTTGGCTTGGCCGCCGACACCGTGGAGATCAGCGTCGACTTGCCCGCGTTGGGAAAGCCGACGAGGGCCACATCGGCCATGAGCTTGAGCTCCATGTCCAGCCAGAACTCCTGCCCCTTCTCGGCCTGCTCCGCGAAGGCAGGGGCCCGGCGGCGGTTGGACAGGAAGCGCGCATTGCCCCGTCCGCCCTGGCCTCCTTCGGCCACCATGAAGCGCGAGCCCTCCACGTCGAGGTCGCACACCACCGTGCCGCTGCGCTCACGCACCACCGTGCCGACGGGCACAGGCACCACGAGGTCCTTGCCCCGGGCCCCGTGCCGCTTCGAGCCCGATCCGTGTACACCGTCGGTGGCGCGGCGGAACGGGTGGTCCCGGAAGCCGAGCAGGGACGCCTCGTTCACCGACGCCACGAGCCACACGTCACCACCGTGGCCGCCGTCGCCGCCGTCGGGGCCACCGCGGTCCACATGGGCCTCCCTGCGCCACGACACCGCTCCGGCTCCCCCGTCCCCCGCGCGCGCATGCAGCTGGGCCTGGTCGACGAAGCCGGGCATAACGGTCCAGCTTACGGGGCTGGAACCGACCTCCGGCTCCAATCGACGGGACGGCCGGCAGGCGCGCTCGCTACGGCGCGACCAACCGGCGGGCACGCCGACCCACCTCGGCGCGGGCCCGGTCAGCGTCCACTGTGGTGCAGCGCCCCTGCTCGACGAGCTGATCCCCGCCCACCCAGACGTCGGTCACCAGATACCCGGCCCCGGCCCACACCAGGTGGCCCAGGAGCTCGTCATCGCTCAGCGCCGGAGTGAAGCGGGCGTCGTCGGTGCGCAAGCGGATGAGGTCCGCCGGTCGGCCCGGCTCGAGTGCACCGACGGGAAGGCCGAGCGCCTCGCCGCCGCCGCGGGTGGCCAGGCGGAGCGCCGCGGCAGAGGTCAGGACGCCCGGGTCGCCGGCGACGGCCCGGGCGAGGATCGGGGCCAGGCGCAGCTCGTCCCACAGATGGAGGTCGTCGTTGGACGCCGGGCCGTCGGTGCCCAGCCCGACCCGCACGCCGCGGTCCAGCAAGGCACGTAGCGGAGCGATGCCCGAGCCCAGCTTCCCGTTGGAGCCCGGGCAATGCGCCACGGCCACGTCGTGCTCGGCCAGCAATGCGAGGTCGGCGTCGTCGAGCCACACGGCGTGGGCTGCCAGCACCCGCCCCTCGAGCACCCCCTCCGAGGCCAGGAGCGCAGGCGCGCTCATGCCGTAGCGCTCCGCCACCGCGCGGCACTCGGCCGCGGTCTCGGACAGGTGGATCTGCAGCAGCGCATGCCGCGCCCGTGCCTCGGCGGCGATGGTGCGGAGGCCTTGCGGCGGCACCGTGTAGGCGGCGTGGGGGCCGAAGCCCATCTGGAGCCGTTCGTGCGTTCCCGCGTTGGCGTCGACCTGCTCGCAGGCGACGCCCAGCAGTGCCTCCCAGGTGTTGTCTGGACCCGCCTCCGGCACGTCGAAGATGGCGGGCGTGTAGAGGGTGCGTATGCCCGCCGCCAGGACGGCATCGACCACGGCTCCCGGGTGCCGGTACTGCTCGCAGGTCGTCGTGACCCCGTTGCACAGCAGCTCGCTCGCCCCGAGCAGCATGCCCCAGTACACGTCCTCGTCTTCCAGTCGCCCCTCGCGTGGCCAGACGGCCTCATGCAGCCAACGCTCGAGTGGAAGCCCGTCGCCGGCGCTGCGCAGCAACGACATTGGCGTGTGCCCGTGACAGTTGACCAGCCCGGGCAGCAGCAGGCCGCCCAGACGGCGGACCTCGGTGCCCGACGCCGGCGGCTCCTGCCAGGGGTCACCGACCCAGGAGATGCGGCCGTCCTCGATCTCGACGGCCCCCGGCGCCAGCACCGTGTCGGCGCTGTCCACGGTGAAGACGGCGTCGGCCTCCAGCCGCAGGGTCATGGTGCGCCGACGTACAACCGGTCGGAGAGGTCGCGCGAGACCCGGATGGCCTCGCCACCTCCCTCCACCGTGACCTCCAAGTTGCCGTCCGCATCGCGATCGCCCACCTCGGCCACGACGCCGGGAATGAAGCCTCCCTCGTCGAGCAAGGTCAGTGAGCCCAGATTCAGTTCCACCTCTTCGCTGATGCGGAACAGGCGCACCCGTTCGCCGGCGTCCACCTCGGCCAGGGGCCACACCGGGGCCGACGGCGCCGGTGTGCGCGAGCCCGGGATCGGATTCCCGTGCGGGCACGTGGCCGGGTCGCCCAGCAATTCGACCAGCCTGGCCTCGACGTCGTCGGAGATCACGTGCTCCCAGCGACCCGCCTCGCGATGCACCTTGTGCCACTCCAGCCCGATCACGTCCACGAGGAGACGCTCGGCCAGTCGGTGCTTGCGCACGACCTTCTCCGCCAGGGCCTGCCCGCTCTCGGTGAGCGACAGCCGGCGACCCTCCCGCGAGACGTACCCGTCTTCACGCAGACGATCGAGCATCTCGGAGACCGAGGGGGCGGACCGGCCCAGCCGCTCGGCGATGCGGGCCTGAATCACCGGCACGCCCTCCTCCGACAGCGACAGCATCGTCTCGAGGTACTCCTCGACGGGCGGGTGGTACTCCTGAGGCTGGCGGGTGGTGCCCCGCCGCTCAGTCATGGCAATGGGCGGCGGAGGGTGGCACGTCGAGCGCCGGGTTGCGGTCGAAGAACCCGGACGGCAGCAACGTGAAGCCGGTGTACTCGACCGGCATGACCGGCCAGTCCTCGGGCCGCGGAATGTGGGTGACGCCGAAGGAGTGCCACAGCACGATGTCGGTGTCGACGATCGGGCGATCCTGCGCCGTCCAGGTCGGCAGTCCGGCGTGCCCGCGATGCTGGTTGGGGTAGTCGCCCGCGGCACGGCGCTCCTCCGCGTCGAACGGCGTGACCCACAGGTTGTGCGAGGCGAACGCGGCGCGGCGCCCCACGCTCGAGGTGGGGTCGGCCAGCAGGGTGGGCGTGGCGCCCGGGAGCAACTTGTAGGCGGTCGGCACGCCCACTGCGTTGCGGCGGGACCGGTTGGCGATGCGCCAGGACCGGCTGCGCGACGGGTCGACATCACGCTGCGCGGCCAGCTCGCTCTCCAACAGGGTCACGTTCGTGCCGAACGCGTTCCCCCAGGGGTTCTCGTCGCTCCCGGGCGATCCCGTGGGCACGGCGTCGACCTCGTAGACCTCGTTGTCGGGACCGTCGACCTCCATGTCCAACCGCACGTTGAACAGGTGCTGGTGGAACGGCGCGGCGAGTCCGGGGGCGATCATCCGGGCGTGGTCCCCCGGGTCGTTGCCGTGCACGGCCATGGTGGACATGATGCCGGTCAGCTTCACCTCCAGCTGCATGGTGCCGTCGAGGTAGAAGTACCAGTAGAAGCCGTATTCGTAGTTCCCCACCGTGGCGATGGAGCTCACCACCAGCCGTCGCGAGCGCCGCACCTCGGTCCGCCCCGACACCATGTCGACGTGCTTCCAGAGGATGCCGTAGTCCTCCTCGTGCATGCAGATGGCATTGGCCCGTGTATGCGGCTTGCCGCGCTCGTCGGCGAAGACGTCGTCGAAGTAGCGGATCTCGCCGAGGCAGTCGCAGCCGAGCGTCAGCGAGTTGGCCATGCGGCCCAGTCCCCACTCGCCGGCGTCGAACGCGCTCTTCCATGCGTGCATGGGGCCCGGGTGCCCGTAGGGCACCACCATCTCGCTGACCGAGGCCCGGTAGACGATGGGACGGATCCGTCCGCCGTCCTCGTACCCGATCGTCCACAGCACCAGGCCCTCCAACGGGTCCATGCCGATGCGGAGCGTCCACTTCTGCCAGCGGACCAGGTTGCCCTCCACCTCGAAGCTCGGGCCCTCGGGCTGCGTGATCTCCAGCGGCTTGAGGTCGGTGCGCAACGGCCCGTTGTGCTCGGGGTAGTAACTCCCGTGTTGGGAGGGAAATGGCACGACGCCGTGATCGACCACCTCGAGCACCTCGCCCCGGCCCATGTCCACGAAGGCGAGCAGGCCTTCCAGCGGGCGGGCGTAGCCGTTGTCCTCTTTCGACTCGCGCAAGTAGGCCAGGCAGCGGGTGATGCGGCGGCCCTCTTCGTGGCCGAGCCCGAAGGTCCCGGCCGGCCAGGGATCGATCTGCACCAACGACTTGTCGAGGATGCCGCGCCGGTCCAGGGCGGCGTTCCACTCGGGATGGTCATACAGCGCGGCCAGGACCAGGATCGACTCCTCCATCTGGAGGGGCGGGCGCACGTCGCGCACGGTCTCCCACCGGTCGATCTCCTTCCGGGTGACCGACACGACCACCTCCACCACGTCGGCCACAGGGCCCTGCAAGAGGACGAGGCGGAGCTGGCGGTCGATCGCCACGTCGTCGCCGGCGTCGAACCGGCGCACCAGGTCCTTGGGGGGATCGCACAGGCCGATGTAGGCGAAGCGCACCGCCTCGTCGGGTACATCGGCCCGGCCACTGGCGAAGACGATCTCGCGGGCGGCGATGATCTCGTCCCCGGTGACGGGCGCCAGTGGGTGAAGGGTGAGGGCGGCGGGCGAAGAGGGCATGCCCGGCTGATGTTACGCGCCGCCAGCTCGATGACCCCCTACGATCGCTCCATGGAGGCCGCCGCCGACCGGGCGGCGCACAGCGCCCGGGAATTGGCCCGCCGACTGGGGGTCGACCACCACGACGTGCTCGTGCTCCTGGGAAGCGGGCTGTCGGGGACGGCCGAGGCCCTCGGCGCCGGCGCGGACCCCGTCCCGCTCGACACCCTGCCCTTCTTTCCTGCCTATACGGCGGGCGGCCATCGCGCCCTCGGCTGGTCGGTCGAGCACGACGGTCTGCGCCTCCTCGTCCTGGGCGGCCGGTGCCACCTGTACGAGGGCGTGGCCCCCGTGGAGGTGGTCCATCCTCTCCGTACAGGCATCGCCGCCGGGTGCCGTACCGTCATCCTGACCGCAGCCGCCGGAGGCATCCGTGACGATCTGGGCCCGGGGTCGGTCATGGTCGTCGAGGACCACCTGAACCTGACCGGGCGCAGCCCGCTCATCGGACCCGACTTCGTCGACATGGCCGACGCCTACGCCCCCCGGCTGCGCGCCCTCGCCCTCTCGACGCCCGAGGCCGCCGCCCCCGCCCTGGCCGCTCGATCCGGCGTGTACGCGCAACTGGGCGGTCCCCAGTTCGAGACGCCGGCCGAGATCCGCCTGCTGCGCACCATCGGGGCCGACGTCGTCGGGATGTCGATGGCGCTCGAGACCATCGCCGCCCGGCAGGCCGGTGCGGAGGTCCTGGGACTGGCCCTGGTCACGAATCCGGCCGCCGCCGCCAATTCCACCATCGACATCGACGACATCGCCGCGGTCGGCACCGCCGCCGTGCCGGCCGTGGCCGCCATCATCCGGCACGTCGTAGGCTCGCTGCCATGACCGAACCCGTCGCGCCCATCGGTGTCGATCACGTCGCCATCAACGTCGGCGACGTGCCCGGCGGCATCACCTTCTACACCGAGACGATGGGCCTCGTGCAGAACCACACCCGCCCCGACTTCGGGTTCCCCGGGGCGTGGCTCGATGCGGCGAACGGCCAGCAGGTGCATCTCATTGAGGCCGCGGTGCCGGACAACGTGGGCCAGCACTTCGCCCTCGCCTTCGATGACATCGGCGCGGCGGTGACCGAGCTTCGGGCCCGGGGACTGCAGGTGAGTGAACCGACCGCGGTGGGCACGACCGGACGCCGGCAGGCCTTCACGGTGGACCCGTGGGGCAACACGATCGAGTTGCACCAGCGCGCCTGAGATCGGGCGCGCACCCGGAAGCTCAGTCGGTGAGCACGCTCACGTGCTTGCGGCCGCGGCGCTCGCCGAACTTCACGACTCCCTCCGCCGTGGCGAAGAGCGTGTCGTCGCCACCACGGCCGACGTTCACGCCCGGGTAGACCTTCGTCCCCCGCTGGCGCACCAGGATGGAGCCGGCAGTCACGGCGGTGCCGTCGAAGCACTTCACGCCGAGACGCTGTGCGTTGGAATCGCGTCCGTTGCGGGTGGAGCCGCCACCCTTGGTCTTTGACATGGTCTCGTGCTCCTGAGCTCAGCCGGCCGCCGTGATGGCGGTGATCTCCAGCGTGGCGTAGTGCTGGCGGTGGCCCCACCGGCGACGCTGGTTGGACTTGTTCTTGTAGGTCATGGCGTTGATCTTGGGGCCCATCTCCTCGCCCACGACCTTCGCCGTCACCGTCGCGCCGGCCAACTGCGCCGGCGTGGCCAGCACGGTCTCTCCATCGACCACGAGGACCGGCTCGAGCGACACCTCCGCACCGACGGGCTGACCGAGCAGCTCCACGCGGACGCGCTGGCCCTCGGCCACACGCTCCTGCTTTCCTCCGGACCTGATGACGGCATACATAAGGGCGAGATCCTAGCGCAGGACCGAGTCGTCCAGGGTCACGCCGCGGCCCCCACAGACGGCACATTCGGTCGACAACGTCTCGAGCAGGCCTTCGGAGACCCGCTTCCGGGTCATCTCGACCAGGCCCAGCTCGGAGATGTCGAAGACCTGGGTCCGGGTCTTGTCCCGGGCCAGGGCGTTGCGCAGGGCGGCAGCCACCTTGTCCCGGTTCTCCCGGATCTCCATGTCGATGAAGTCGATGACGATGATGCCGCCGATGTCCCGGAGCCGGAGCTGGCGGGCCACCTCTTCGGCGGCCTCCAGGTTGTTCCGGTACACCGTCTCCTCCAGATTGGTCTTGCCGACGTTCTTGCCCGTGTTCACGTCGATGACGGTCAGTGCCTCGGTGCGCTCAATGATCAGCGAGCCGCCCGACGGCAGCCAGACCTTGCGGTCGAGTGCCTTGTGGAGCTGTTCGTGCACGTGGTAGCGCTCGAAGATGGGCAGGCCCTCGACCTCGGGGTCGTAGTACTCGACCCGGTCGGAGAGCTCGGGGCTGACGGCCCGGACGTAGTCCCGCACCTGCTCGAAGAGAGCGAGGTCGTCGATCACCACGGCCCGGTAGTCGCCGTTGAGCTCCTCGCGCAGGATGCGGACCGAGAGCTCGGGCTCCCGGTACAGGAGTCCAGGGGCGTCGGAGCGCTTGGCCTCGGCCTCAATGATGTTCCACTGCTCCAGCAGGCTCGTGACGTCCCGCTGGAGCTCCTCGGCCGACACGCCCTCGGCAGCCGTCCGCACGATCATGCCGTGGCCCGCCGGCTTCACCTCGTCGATGATGCGGCGGAGGCGGCGCCGCTCGTTGTCACCGAGGCGCTTCGAGATGCCGAAGGCGCTCGAGTTGGGCACGAGGACGGCAAAGCGGCCGGGCAGGGACACCTCCTGGGTCAGGCGGGCACCCTTGGCCCCGATGGGGTTCTTGGTGACCTGGCACAGGATCGTCTGGCCGGCCTTGAGCACGTCCTCAATCCGGGGCTGCTGGGACGCTCCGCCCTCGATGTCCTCCCGGTCGTAGCGCACATCGCCCCGGTACAGGACGGCGTTCTTGGGGATGCCGATGTCGATGAAGGCCGCCTCCATGCCGGGCAGGACGTTCTGGACCCGACCCCGGTAGACGTTGCCGTCGATCTGGTTGGTGTCGTCGGCCGACCGCGAGACGTAGTGCTCCACCAGGGAGCGCCCTTCGAGCATGGCGATCTGGGTCATGTCGGGCTGGACGTGGACGCAGACCAGGTACCGGCCGACCTGCTTCGACTTGCGATCCCTGGCGCCGGAACGCCGACGGCTCCGGGCGCGCTTGCCGGCGGCCTCACCGTCGCCTGCAGGATCCGGGGAGCCGGCCACGCTGGGGTCGCGCTCCTTCGGCGCGGTGGCCTCCGGCCTCTGCAGGGGCACCACGGGGGCTGCCACCGTGGGTGGCGGCGCGGCGACTGCCGGCGCAGGCCTGGTGTCTCCGATCTTCGGCTTCGGCCGGGGCGCGGCCCGCGGCCCGTCGGGAGGGCTAGAGCTGCCGCTGCCCCCCGGTGGCTCCGGGGGGTGACCCTCCGGGCTGTGGCTGATTTCCGTCTCGGACATGAGGGAAGGCCCTCCTCGCGTGCTGTGTCGCGTCGCCATCGGTCCCGGGCGCGCTCACGGGGAGCGGCTCGAACCGAGCGCCATCGCGTTCGATCCATTGATGCGTTCGACAGGCCCGTCCGGGCACCGCAGGGGTGCCCAGGGCCGCTACTAGGTCGCCGGGGCGGACACCACGCGGGTGCGTGGCCAATTCCGCCCGAAGTTGACCGTTGGTACTGGTCAGGAACAGCGCCCGGATGGCCGGTCGGATGTCGTCCTCGGCTTGACGACCCTTCCGCTCCCGCCTGACGGTGAGCACGGGAGCAGCGAGCATCATTTCCACCCGCACCTGCAGCTCCTCATCCCGCACTCCGAGCACCTCCAGCTCCCAATCGCACGATGCTACCTCCTGCTGGAGCGAACCCTCCGCTTCTCCGATCAGGGCAGCCGCCTCCACCGTGATCCCGTCGGGCAGGAGCCCGCTCAGGGCCGACGGCAGCTCCGCAACGGGGATCTCGTCGGGCGCTGCCGCCTCCAAGCGCAGGTCGAGGTACTCGCCGCGTGACTCGCACCCCGTGGGCAGGGCCAGGCCGAAGCTCACGAGGGGATGGGGCACGAAGCCCTGGGAGTAGGCCATCGGCAGCCGGCTGCGCCGCAACGCCCGCTCCCACATGCGGGCCACATCGCGGTGGCTGGTGAAGCGGATCTTCCCCGCCTTGGTGAAGCGCAGGCGGAGGCGCCGCTGGCCCTCAGGGAACACGGCTGACCAGCCGGACGGGGATGCGGTCACCGACGCTGAGGTCCTGACCCGTGCCCTGGCTGCCGCCGGCCGGGGGCAGCGGCGAGGCCACCACATGCTCCAGCCCGAAGCCCGTGCAGGCGCCGCAGTCGTAGCACGGGGTCCAGCGGCAGTCCTCGACGGCCACACTGGCCAGTGCGTCCTGCCAGTCCCCCCAGAGGAAGTCACGGTGAAGGCCGGCCGAGATGTGATCCCAGGGAAGGGCCTCGTCGCCGTCGCGGTCCCGGTGGCACACCTCTTCGACGCTGAGGCCCTCGGCCGCCAGCGCGGCGTCCCACAGGGACAGATCGAAGCGCTCGGACCATTCCTGGAACGTGCCCCCGGCACGCCAGACCCGCTCGATCACGGCGCCCATGCGGCGGTCACCCCGGCTGGCCAGGCCCTCCGCCACCGAGGCCGCCGGCTCGTGCCAGCGGATCGTGAGCCCGCGGGTGCGCCGGGCCTCGTCGCGCAACAGGACGACCTTGCGTTCGAGCTCGGCCACGGTGTCCTGGCCGAACCACTGGAACGGCGTGTGCGGCTTCGGCACGAAGCCACCCACCGACGCGACGACGGTCACCCCCTTGTGGTACTTCCGGCCGATCTCCACGCAGCGCGCACCGAGTTGGGCGATGCCGAGCACGTCTTCGTCGAGCTCGGTCGGCAGGCCGATCAGGAAGTAGAGCTTGACCCGCCGCCACCCCTGGCTGAACGCGGCATCGACAGCGCTGTAGAGGTCCTCCTCGGTGATCAGCTTGTTGATCACGGTGCGCATGCGCCACGTCCCACCCTCGGGGGCAAAGGTGAGACCCGTGCGGCGCACCTTCTGGATCTCGGCCGCCGTCCCCACGGTGAAGGCGTCGACCCGCAGCGATGGAAGGCTCACCGACACCCGGCCACCGTGGTCCGGGTCGTCCACGATGTCCCGCACCGTGTCCTCAATGCCGGAGAAGTCCGCCGACGACAACGAGGTCAGCGCCACCTCGTCATGGCCGCTCCACTCCAGGCCCCGTTGCACCATCTCACGCACCTGGGCCGCGGGACGCTCGCGCACTGGTCGGGTGATCATGCCCGCCTGGCAGAAACGGCAGCCCCGCGTGCAGCCGCGGAACACCTCGACATTGAGGCGGTCGTGGACCACCTCCGTGAGCGGGACCAGGGGCCGGGCCGGGTACGGCCAGTCGGCCAGGTCGCTGATCGTCCGCTTGGACACCTCGGCGGGCACGTCGGGAGCGACCGGGAGGGTCGAGACCAGACGCCCGTGCTCGTACGACGCCGTGTAGAGCGCGGGCACGTAGACGCCGTCGACTCGCGCCAAGGCCTGCAGCAGCGCGGTGCGGTCACGCCGCGCGGGGGGTGACGCGTGCAACCAGGCCCGCATCACCTCGTTGATCTCGCCGACGACCTCTTCGCCGTCGCCGAGGACGAAGGCGTCGACGAAGTCGGCCAGCGGCTCGGGGTTGTACACGCAGTGCCCGCCCGCCACGACCAGCGCATCATCGCCACCGCGGTCCACCCCGTGGATCGGGAGCCCGGCCAGATCGATCATGTTCACGAGGTTGGTGTAGACGAGCTCGGCCGAGAGATTGAAAGCCAGGACGTCGAACGCCGCTGCCGGCAGATGTTGCTCCACGCTGAAGAGGGGCACTCCCGCCGCCCGCATGGCGGCCTCCATGTCGACCCACGGGGCGTAGGACCGCTCGGCCAGCGCGTCGGGCCGCTCGTTGAGGATCTCGTAGAGGATCTGCAGTCCCTGATTGGGCAGACCGATCTCGTAGGTGTCCGGGTAGAGAAGCAACCAGGCCACGGAGTCCGGCCCGTGCTCGGGAGAGACCGAGCCCTGCTCACCCCCGATGTAGCGAGCCGGCTTGGACACGGTGGGCAGGATGCGTTCGATCTGCGGCCAGAGGGTCTCCATTCGCATCGATCCTACGGGACGTTCAGCCGCCGCCCGAGGTGCTGGACGTCGTCGTGCTGGACCCGCCCGACGTGGTGCCCGACTTCGGTGCCGTGGTGGTGGTCGTCGGAGTCCCCAGCGCCGGGTTGGCCGGCGGCGCCGTCTGGCTGGCCGGGCTGGCCGGGGTCGGCGTCTTGACGGCGCCGTTGATGCCGGTGTTCGCCGCGATGTAGTTGAAGATGTTCCGCACCAGCGGTGCGGCGGCCTGGGCGCCGTATCCACCCTGGTCGATCACGGCCAGCACCAGATAGGTCGGGTTCGGATTGGGACCGAACGCCACGAACCAGCTGTTGGGTTCGAGGCCCGACTGGTTCGACGCCGTACCGGTCTTGCCCGCCAGGTTCCACGAGGCCGGGAAGCCCTGGAAGTCCGAGTAGGCGGTCCCGCTCCTGCTCGAGATCACGCCCTCGAAACCCTGCAGCATGGCGCTGTAGTTCGCCGGCGAGATCGCCACCTTGCCGGTCACCTGCGGCTGCAGCTTCTTGATGACCTTCCCCGTCAGGGGGTCGACGACCTCGGAAGCCACCTGCGGGGCGTAGCGGGTGCCGCCGTTGGCGAACGTCGAGTAGGCCACGGCCTGCTCAATCGGTGTCAGCACCGTCTCGCCCTGGCCGAATGCCATCTCGATGTTGTCGCCGGTGAACCAGGAGGCCGCGTAGGGGAAGGCCTTCGGTGCCTCCGCGTGCAGCTTGGCGCGGGTCAGGAAGCCGTCGACCCGTCCCTGCGCTTCGCCGGGGAGGTCGATGCCCGTGATGGTCCCCTCGCCGTAGGCGGTCGCCTCGTTCTGAATGGGCGTCGTGCCGAACCTGGACTGTTGCTCCCAGAACATCTCGCCCAGGTTGTAGAAGAACGAGTCGCTCGACGCGGTGATCGCACCGGAGACGTTGTAGGTGCCACCCGTGTCGCCGGGGTCGTCGTGCAGCGTGCAGCCGGTGTCGTTGTTGACGCCCGGGGCCGGGCACCCCTGGATCTTGAAGGTCCCGGTGTCGACATACGGCGTCGTGGGGGCGATCAGGCCGTCCTGCAGCGCCGCGGTCGCCGTGACGAGCTTGAAGGTCGAGCCCGGCGTGTACTGGCCTTCAATGGCGTTGTCGTTCTCGGCCCCGCTCGCCTGGAGCGCGGTGAAGTCGGCCGAGGAGATGCCGCCGACCCACTGGTTCAGGTCGTAGGTGGGATAGGACGCCAGCGCGAGGACCTGGCCGTTCTGCGGGTTCATCACGACCACGGCCCCGTTCGGGGCCGGTGGCAGCTTGCCGCCGTCCACCTCGTCGGGGGTCTTGCGGTCGGCCAGGATCTGCGACTGCAGGGCGTTCTGGACCATCTCCTGGAGCCCGGTGTCGATGTTGAGCACCACGGTGTCGCCGATCTGGGGGGCGGTGGAGCTCAGGGTCCCCACGACGTTCCCGCTGGCGTCGACGGAGAGGGCCTGACGACCGGCCACGCCCTTCAGGAAGGGCTCGTACTGGGCCTCGATCCCCGAGACACCGATCTGGCTGCCCTGGGTGTAGCCGTCGTTGGGGTGCGCGGCCAGGTAGCTGCTCGTGATGTCCCCGACATAGCCCAGGACATGGGTTGCCGTCGTGCCGGCCTGGGGATAGCTCCGCTGGGCCACCGTCTGCACGCTGACACCGGGGTACTCCGACTGATGGGTCTGCAGGAATTGCACGGTGTCCTGCGAGACACCGGTCGCCACGGGGACAGGTTCGTAGGGGCTGTACTGGTTGTTGTTGATGGAAGCCTGCACCTGCTGCGGGGTCTGGCCGACGAGCGCCGCCACCATGCCGACGATGGCCGGGTTCTGTGTCGCTTCGGCCCGCGAGAGGAGCACCTCCTCCTGTGGCACGTTGGAGACGAGCACGGTGCCATCGCGATCGACGATCTCTCCCCGCGGCGCAGCCACGCTGACCACCCGCACCTGGTTCCGCGTGACGGCTGCCGCGTAGCTCTTCCCCTCCACCACCTGCAGCGTCCAGAGTCGCAGCACGAGGACGCCGAACAGGAGCAGCACCACGATGCCGACGATGCGCAGGCGGAGGTTGGGGCGGGCCTCCTCCTCCTCGGGCGACCCGACGATGGAGGCCACATTGACGCTCTTGCGCGGCCGCATGCGCGGACCCTGCGTGTTGCCCCGCCACGCCGCGTGCTTGGCCGGGCGCATGGAGGGCTTGGGGTGCAGCCGGTCGCCCCGGATCGGATGGCGAAGAGTCCGCCTCACCAGATCCTGCTGTCGGCCTGGGCGGGAACCAGCGAACGGCGGTGGCTCTCCCCCACCAGGGCCCACCGCATCATTCGGTTGACCGGGAGTACCAGGATCACGCCGGAGATGCCGACCACCAGGATCAGGGACAGGAAGTCCACCTGCACCATCTCACCCTGTCCGAGAATCGCTCCGAGCACGGCGAACAGCATGTCCGCTCCGACGCTCCCCGCGACCGCGGCCACCGGCTTGAGCCACGCCGCGCGGGGGTCCGCAGCCGTCGTGAGGGACCCGACGGCGTAGCCGAGCACGCAACCGACCAGGGCGGACAGCCCGAAGGGCGTCGGGAGCACGAGGTCGAAGGCCAGGCCGGACCAGAATCCGACGATGGCTCCGGTTTCGGGGCCGTCGAGCAGCGCGGCCGTGATCGGCAGCAGCCAGATCAGGTCGGGATGGGCCCCGCCGATCCGCAGTGCCACCATGACGGTCTGCTGGACCATCAGGACGACGAAGATGACCAGGGCCACCTTGAGCATGGAGCGCCCGGTCACGTGCTGGGCGCCCATTGCACGACGTCGACGTAGGCCAGTTGACCGAGGTCGGCGGCCGGGTTGACGTGAATCGTCTCCTGACTCGCTCCGGCGGAGGTGTGGAAGCTCTGCACCGTGGCCACCGGGATACCCGCCGGGAAGGCCGCCGCATCGAGGCTGCTGGTGAACATGTGCTGGCCCTTGAAGAGCGGCGTGCGCGGCGGCACCAGGTCGGCCGTCATGGAGTCCGACGGCCCCTGCCCGTCGACGATCCCCGTCAACTGGTTGCCGAATGTGACGCCGACCTTCGACTGCCCGTCGGTGATGAGGCGGACCACCGAGGTGTGGTGGAAGGACTGGATAACCTGACCGACGAGGCCCCCGGCCCCGACCACCGGGTAGCCCACGTCGACACCTTCGGCGCGGCCCTTGTCCAACGTGATTGTCGCCGTGAAGTTGGACGAGTACTCGTCCACGGACTGTGCCGTGACCGTCTGCAACGAACCCAGAAACGGCAGGTTCTGCAGTGCCGTGATCTCGCGCAGCTGATTCGCTTCGAAGCCCCGCTCGAGCTGGGCGGCGCGCAGCTGGCCGATCGTGCGCTGCAGCCGCTCGTTCTGAGCCTGCACCGATCCGTAGTTGAATGCCCCCGCGAAGAAGTTGCCGATAGGGCTGATGATGTCGAGTACGCCCTGTCGCAATGGCGCGTACACGTCGTTGGCCACCGACTTGATACCGGACGTCAGGCTGTGGGTCCGGCCGTTCTGATCGAGCGAGATCAGGGACAACGACAGAACGATCAGCACGATGACCGTCAGAGCACGGCGGGACCGCCGGGACCGGGCCACCCAGGAGAAACCGGTCGATCGATCAGCGGGTGGAAGTGGTGATCAGCACCCGCTTCAGCGCTTCGAACTCTTCCAAGCACTGGCCGCTGCCGATGGCGACGCAGTTCAGCGGGTCCCTGGCCACCACGATGGGCATGCCGGTCTCGTGCTGCAGGCGCGACTCGAGCCCATGCAGCAGGGCCCCCCCGCCGGTCAACACGATCCCTTGCTCCATGATGTCGGCCGCCAGCTCGGGCGGCGTCCGGTCCAGCGTGACCTTGACGGCGTCGATGATGGCGGACACGGGCTCCTCAATGGCGCGCCGGATCTCCTCGGTGGAGACGACGATCGTCTTCGGGAGCCCGCTCACGAGGTCGCGACCGCGGATCTCCGCGTGCAGCTCTTGCTCCAGCGGGTAGGCCGACCCGAGCGTGATCTTGATCTCTTCCGCGGTGCGCTCGCCGAGGGCGAGGCTGAACTCCTTCTTCACGAAGGAGACGATGGCCTCGTCGAGCTCGTCACCACCGATGCGTACGGACTGGCTCGTCACGATCCCGCCGAGGGATATGACGGCAACCTCTGTCGTCCCACCGCCGATGTCGACGACCATGTTCCCGGTCGGCTCGTGCACCGGGAGGCCGGCACCGATGGCCGCTGCCATCGGCTCTTCGATGATGTACGCCCGTCGCGCCCCGGCGTACTCGGCCGCTTCCATCACGGCGCGGCGCTCGACACCGGTGATCCCCGACGGGACACAGATCACCATGCGCGGCTTGGCGAAACGGCGCTGGTGTACCCGGTGGATGAAGTAGCGCAGCATCTTCTCGCAGATCTCGAAGTCGGCGATGACGCCGTCCTTGAGCGGGCGGATGGCCTGGATGTTGGACGGCGTGCGCCCGATCATCCGCTTCGCCTCGGCCCCCACCGCCAGCGGCCGCCCGTCCTTGATGTCGACGGCGACCACGGACGGCTCGTTGAGCACGATGCCGCGGCCGCGGACGTACACCAGCGTGTTGGCGGTGCCGAGGTCGACAGCCATGTCTCGACCAAGAAGGGAAAGACGATTTTCGGCCATAGTT
>DATAXG010000058.1:0-25832 GCA_036273055.1 Acidimicrobiales bacterium
CCACCACCAGCTTGATCCCTTCCACCCCGGCGACCCTGCGGGCCCACTACAAGGAGCCCGACTGGTTCACCCGCACCATCTTCAACAACCTCGTCAAGGGCCTGACCCGCATGGGTGTGAGCGTCCGGGGCTCCCGGGTGCTGGAGCACCGTGGCCGCACCACCGGCAAGCTGCACCACGTCCCGGTGAACCTGCTGACGATCGAAGGGAAGCCGTATCTGGTCGCCCCACGGGGCGAGACCCAGTGGGTGCGCAACGTCCGCCGCGCCGGCGGCCACACGGTGCTGATCCTCGGACGGCGGCGTCACCCGTGCACGGCCCAGGAGATCCCGCTACAGGAATCCGTGCCGGTCCTGCGGGCCTACCTGCGGCGCTGGAAGTTCGAGACAGGGATGTTCTTCGACGGCGTCACCCCGGACTCCACCGATGCCGAATGGGCTGCCGAGGCCGCCAACCACCCCGTCTTCGAGCTCCGCTGAGGGACATCTCTTCCCAAATCCGGGAATCGGGCCTCCGCGTAGGGCATCATGAACTCCTATGGCGGGTCAACGACTGTTGGGGAACACGGGCACGCCCGGACAGCCGCCGACAACGTCGGAATCGCAGCTCGGCCACCGGACCCTCATTGCGTTCAACCGTGCACTGACCCACTGGAGTAGCCGGGGCGCGCTGTTGGAAAGCGGTGGGGCCGTGCTGTGCGCCAGTGGGACATGGATCCCCGTGGTGGCCAACGGTGCCTTTCGCTCCGACGACACACTCAATGGGTCATCGCTGGTGGCCGCGGCCGACGGATTCTTCGGCGGCATGCAGCGCGGCTTCACGGTCAAGGTGCGCGACAGCGGCGAGGACGACGATCTGCGCGCGGCCTGCTTGGAGGCCGGACTGGAGCTCTTCGGCGACCCGGTGCCCGAAATGGTGTGCCGCACCTCACTCCCCGATGCGCCGGCGATCGAAGCCGTCACGGCCCGGGTCATCGATGACGAGGCCGGCGTGCGCGACTTCATCAGCGTCAACGCCGAGGCCTACGCGACGTACGGGATGCCGCCGGAGGTGCTGGTCGACGTCTTCGACGAGCCGGCCGCCGTGCTGGCAGACTCGGCCGCCACCATTGTGGTCGTCCGCCGCGACGACGAGCCGGTCGCCACCGCCATGGTCTACGAGAGTGACGGTGTGGCGAGCCTGCAGTGGGTCGGCACCGTCCCGGCCGCGCGCGGCACCGGGCTCGGTGCGCTCGTCACGGAGATGGTGACCAACCTGGCCTTCGCCCGAGGCGCATCGTCCTGCTCGTTGCAGGCGTCGCCGATGGGCGCCTCCGTCTACCACCGCCTCGGCTACGAGACCATGTACCACTACGAGGAATACGTCCGCTGGCCCAAGCCGGCGCCGCGGTGACAGACCGGTTCGGCCGGCTTCCTGCCTCGGGAGCAGCTGCCCCGAACCTGCCGCCTTCCCTCGGGGCGATTGGCACCCGGCGGGGACGGTCGCATCGCCGGTCGGCTGTAGCCTGAACCGCCAACGCCCGCGACAGCAAGAAGGAGGTCGGCGGATTGCCTGCGTGCTCCCGTTGCCTGGTTGAGGTGCCCCTGGGAACCGCGCGCTGCCCCAAGTGCGGTGCCGCCATCAGGCCGCTCGTTCTGCAACGATCGGCGCCCAAGCGCGTCAAGAAGTCGCGACAACGACTGGACGCTTTGAGCCGCAAGGATCGGACCTTCGGCGCCGCCACCCTGGTCCTCCTCGTCTCGCTCTGGTTGCCCTGGTACGGCATCGGCCCCTTCACGGCGGATGGACTCGGGGTCCACGGCTGGTTGTTCATCGCGGTGTTGAACTCCATTATTTTGGTGCTCTACGTGCTCGTCACCGCGTTCGGGGTGGGAGACCTCGCCGATCAGGGCCGCCTTTCCAAGGATCAGCTCCTGGCCGTCCTCACCGGTCTCAACCTGGCCCTCGTGGTACTGGCCTTCCTCCTCAAGCCGGCCGGCTTCAGCTGGTCGTGGGGCGCCTTCCTCGCGCTGATCGCCGCCATCGTGGCGTTTGCGCCCTTTGGCATTCCCCTCGTTCAGGAGCACCGCCGCCGCTGACGCGCCCCGGACGCGCACATGAGTAGTCATGCAGCGCGGGCTCCCCAAGGTTTCCTGCAGCCGGGGCCGATCAGTATCCGAAGAATCCCCGCACATAGGCAGCCTGGCCCGCGTGCTGCAGGCTGTCGTCCGCGATGCTCACCAGGCGCACCCCGAGGGTCACGGGCGGGTCCCAGCGCTGGTCCACCACGCGGTCCAGGTCGTCGGAGGCCAGCCCCCGCAGCATCGCCGTCGTACGGCCCTGGACTTCCTTCAGGTAGTCGAGCAGCACGTCGGGAGTATCGGGCCGCACAGCTGCAACTTCATCCGCGCCGTGGCCGTAGCCGGTATTGGCGGGATCGGGCTCGAGTCCGAAACGGCGGGCCCAGTCGCCGCTGACCCAGGCCTGCTCCGTGCCCAGCAACTCCGAGACATGGTGGTCCTGCACCCGGGCCAGGTGCCACACGAGCCAACCGATGGGGTTAGTCCCCGGCTCGGGGGTGCGGCAGAGCTCTTCTTCATTGAGACCCTGCACGGCGCCGGCGGCCAGTGGCGGTATCCGATCGTAGAGTTCGACCAGCAGTGACGAAGTATCCATGGTCCGCACCTTATGAAGTGCGTCGAGACCATGCGACGGGCGGCACTCCAATGGCCGACGGCGCTGGGCTGCGTGGGATGTCTAGGAGCCGCCGGCGACCTCGGCCCCGGGATCGGAGTCGGGTGGCTGGATGTCAAACCGGGCAATGGACGTGTAGGCGACGAGGATCACGACCAGCAGAGTGATGACGGCAGCCGTCCGGAGGTCGCCGAGGCCCAGCCCGCTCAGCTCCTTGGGCTTGCTGAAATAGTCGGCGAACGACGCGCCGATGGGACGGGTGACCACGTAGGCGAACCAGAACGCGAAGATCTCGTTCATGCGGAACCGGGACCACCCGACCCAGGGGATGAGGATGACAACGCAGAAGAAGATCGCCGACGCCAGATACCCGAGTCCCAGCGTCTGCGCGGTGAAGTCCCCGACGGCGGTCCCCAGGGCGAACGTGGCGAAGATGGTGGCCCAGTAGTACTTCTCCCGGCGGCTGGTCGTGATGGAGTGGATCGACAAGGTGTGCTCGCTGCGGTCCCAGAAGAAGAACACCAGTGCCAGAGCAACGGCCCAGAAGAGCGACGTCCCCGCGTAGGGGATGCCGAAGGTCAGATGCATCGTGTCCGACACTCCCGTCCCCGCGATGGCAATGGCCAACGCCAACAGCCAGTAGGCGGGCGCGAAATAGCGCCGGGTGCTGAACTGCGCGATGAGCGCCACCACGAAGACGACGATCTCGATGAGCGCGCCCACCGCTTTGTTCCCGGTGGACAGATAGTCCGAGACGGCTTCGCCGGCAGCGGTCGTCAGGATCTTGACGACCCAGAACATGACGGTGATCTCGGGCACCTTCGCCGCCAGGGGCTGCTGGGTGAAGAGGCGCAACAACGGGCGCACGCTCGAGTCTCCTTGTCTGGGCAGTACGGGACCACGTCGGACGTCGGGAGCACCCGCGCCGCTGGCGGCTCATGGTAGCCAGGCGGTCTCAGCCGGCTCTGACTGCCTTGGCGGTCCGTTCTCCCAGCTCAGATGCCATAAGCGGCGGAGCAACTCCGCCTTGGGGATGACGCGCCGGGCACCGAATTCATCCTCGAGACTGGGCCAGCCCGATCGGCGCTCCCCCGTTGGCGGCCGAGCGGTAGGCAGCGTCGACCAGGCGATGCGCCTGGAGGGCAACATCGAGTCCGGGCACGGGTGGCCGACCACCGGTCACGGCCTCGATGAAAGCCCGGTCGGCCTCGACATAGGCCCGCACGGCCAGGCCGACCTCGTCGTCGGCGAGCGGGAGCGCGTCGACCCAGGCTGGCGACGGGCAGGCCCGGACCTCAGTCTCCTCACTGGTCTGGATGTGGAGCGGACCGCGGAACTCATCGTCCAACCAGACCATGCCCTGGCGGCAAAAGACCTCGAGCCGGCGTGTCGAGCCGCGGCTCAGGATGTCGTGCCAGACACTGGTGAGCTGCGCCTCGAACCCCGAGGCAAAGGAGAGGGTGACCGCGGCCAGGTCCTCGATGCCTCGGTGACCGGCGTGGTTGGCCGTGCGGGCCACCACGGAGTCGACGTCGCCGAAACAGAACCGGAGGATGTCGAGGTCGTGAATGGAGTGTTCGATCAGGCACCCTCCACCGGCTTGAGTGGCGTCGGCCCGCCACTGTGACGCGTACGTGCCCTGAATCGGGAAGTACTGGTCGTCGCGAAAGACGGCCGCCATGGGCGGTCCGAGCGTCCCACCCTGCACCAGGTCACGGAGCTCTCTGAAGACCGGCGCGCTGCGCAGTACGAGGCCGCTCTGGCTGGCGACGCCGGCTGCTCCGACCGCATCGACGAGCTCCGTGGCGCGTGGCAGGTCGACGTCGAGCGGCTTTTCACAGAACACGGCGCAGCCTGCGCTCACGGCCTGGTCTACGGCCCCCCGGTGCGCCGACGTCGGCGTGCAGACCCACACGGCGTCGCAGCGCCGGGCGATTTCGGCGGCATCGGCCACGACCTCTACGCCGTCTCCGCCAAGGACATCGGCGAAGCCGCGGGCTCGGCGTTCGCTCTGGTCGTACACCGCGCTGAGAGAGGCGTCGACGACACGGCCGTCGATCAGGGCCTTGACGCTGAGGCCGTGGGCCCACGCAATGAGACCGGTCCCGACGAACCCGATGCGCAGCATCCCCGGACACTATGCGGTGGTCCTCGCGTCGTCAGTTCGTCAGCCGGTTGGCACGGCCGCGGAGGCTGCGCTTTGCGACGAACTACCCGCTCGCCGGCTCGGCGTCGACGCGACCGACGAGCGCGTCTATGAAGCGAGACGCCACCATGACCAGAAGGGCGATCTCGTGCCGCTCCCGGCGCCTGATCGCCGCGGGACGTCCCCCGCAGACAGTGGAGCCCGTGTCCGGGACGGGCTCGATGAACACCCCGGAGCCCGTCGTGTCGTTCGCCGGGTCCGCGCCGCTGCGGGACCCCTCGGCGAAGGCGGCGACCCACTGCACCGACGGGACATCGCCGTACACCTCGGAGAAGCTCACGAGCTCGTCGTCCGCCAGCGCCAACCAGGTCAGGTCGAACAACGCCATCAAGTGGCCGGTCAATGCGTTCATGGCGGCCGTCGGGGTTGCTGCCTGGAGGATGCCCGCGGCCGCGGCGAGGACGGTGTCCTCCCGGTCCTTCGCCTCCGTCTTCAGCTCGGTGACCTCTTCGACACCCGCTCCGGGGACGTTGCGCACGCCTCGGCAGGCGGCGTCCACCGCTCCGGGGTCATCGGGGAGCTCTACCACGAGCTCGTCGATCGCCACGCCCGCCTCGCGCTCGAGCACCTGGAGACCGACGACGTTGCCGTGCGCGGCTCCGATCTCCGTCGCCACCGCGCCCAGGACGCCGGGTGCGTCGGGCAGCCAGATCCGCATTCGGGTCAGCACGAGTTCACCACCTGCCTCTCAGATCAGGTCCCGAACCACCATGCTCAGTGGACCCTCGCCATGCGCACCACAACGCGCATGGTGTTCTCGGCGTTCCCGGCGTAGATGCCCTTGACCGGTGGGACGTCGCCGTAGTCGCGCCCGCGCCCGACGGCGATGTGCCGCTCCCCCACCTGGCAATCGTTGGTCGGGTCATAGGCCCACCAACGCCCCGTCCACACCTCCACCCAGGCGTGGCTCTCCCCGGTGATCTCCTCGCCTATGGCGGCATCGGCATCCGGGTGGAAGTAGCCGGACACGTAGCGCGAAGGCAGACCGACGGACTTGGCGAGGGCCAGCGCCAGGTGGGCGAAGTCCTGACAGACTCCCGCGCCGTCTGCGTACGCCTCTTCGGCGGATGTATGCACCGAGGTGACGCCCCGCACGTACCGCAACGACTCATGCGTCGCCCCCATGATGCGGCGCGCCGTCTCGAGGGGGCGCTCGGTGCGCAGAGCCAGGGCGATGTCGGAAAGCTGAGGTCCGGGCGCCGTGTACAGGTTCGGTGCGAGGTGGTCGGCCATCGTCATGGAGGCGTCGGAGACGTCCTCCCAGGTGCAGTCTTCGGGGTCGCCTGAGTGCTGCGTGTCCACGAGCGAGTTCCCCGTGATCGTCAACACCTCGTGCCCACGGTCGACGTTGAAGGCCACCACGCTCGTCCCCCAGTAGTCGAGGTACGAGTACTGGGGAGCCGGTGGCAGAGTGACGACTCTGGTCTCCAGCGCGGTCTGGCGCAGCTCCGTCCTCGGCGTGAGACGCAGCTCGTTGTACGAGGCCCGCGCCGGGGCGTCGTAGTCGAAGCGCGTCTCGTGGGAGACCCGCAGTCGCCAGCCGTCCGTGCGACTCATCCGCCCGCACCTCCCGTCCGCCACTGCATCGGGAGATCCTGGGCGAAGTAACGCCGCGTGACGGCGTCACTCACCGACGATATGGAGGCCTGCAGGCGCTCGAGCCTGGTCTCGAGACCGCGGGACAACGTGGCAGGAGCGGAGTACTCCAGCTCGGCCCGGGCCAGTCCGACCAGGCCGCGGGCGTCGTCCCATGCCCCTTCGCGGCCCGCGTTGATCTGGTCGAGACACTCCTCCGCCAAGGTAAGGGAGGCGAAAGCGGAGCGGGGGAAGAGACGGTCGCGCAGGAGGAAATCGAGCACGCGTCCTGGTTCCACCACGCCCTGGGACAGACGCAGATAGGGCTCGTAGCCACCACAGGAGCGCAGCAGCATGACGAGCCCACTGTCGAACACCTCGTCGAAGGCCACGGTGGCCAGCTGGCGGGCCACCACGTCTGTGCGCTCGAGACACCGACCCAGGGTGAAGAAGAGCCATGTCTGGTCGCGACTCATCATGGTGTCGGCCAGTCCCATCATTCCGGCGCACTGCGTCTTCACGAAGGAGAGATAGAACGCCGGGCCTGCCCGCCGACCCGTCTCCCAGCGCAACGGGAGCTCGGCCCAGGTGGCGTTGATGTGCTCCCAGAACTCAACCGGGACGACATGCCGGACGGCCCGGGTGTTCTCCCGGGCGGCCGCCAGCGCGCCGGCGATGGAGGACAGGCTGGTGGGGTCGGTGGCCAACCGCTCGGTCGCTTGCCACAAGGTCTCGGTCCCCGAATCGGGCAAGCCCATGACGGCCAGCAGCCGGCGGGCGGCGTGCGAGCCCTCGACGTCGCTCTGTTCGAGTGCCTGGTACACGGAGACGTCGAGAATGCGCGCCGTCCCCTCGGCCCGCTCGACATAGCGGCCCACCCAGAAGATCGATTCGGCCACCCGGCTCAAGAGGGCGCGGGTCATCGGCGGCCCTTCGTCTGTTGCTGTTGCTGTTGTTGCTGTTGCACGCCGAGCTCGCCGTCGGCGGCCGGGCCGACATCCATGGGCGGTCCGGCTTGGAGCGGCGCGACCTGCCGCGGTGGGAGCACGGGCATGGAGAGCCCGCCGCCCACCACCCAGGTGTCCTTGGACCCCCCGCCCTGGCTGGAGTTGACGACCAGGCTGCCCTCACCGAGCGCCACCCGTGTGAGCCCCCCGGGCAGGACCCAGATGTCCTCGCCGTCATTGACGGCGAACGGTCGCAGGTCGACGTGGCGGCGCACCATCGTGTTGTTCACCCACGTGGGCGACGTGGAGAGGGCGACCACGCGCTGGGCGATCCAGTGGCGGGGATCGGCTTCCACCTCGAGCGCCAGCTCGTCGAGCTCGGCCCCGGTTGCCGACGGGCCGATCACCAATCCCTTCCCGCCCGAACCGTCGACCCGCTTGAACACCAGGTCGCCGCGACGGGACAGCGCGTCCTTCCGGACGGCGTTGTCGACCAGGTGCATCGTCTCGACGTTCTGCAGGATCGGATCCTCGCCCAGGTAGTAGCGGATCATGGCCGGTACGTAGGTGTAGACGAGCTTGTCGTCGGCCACCCCGTTGCCGACCCCGTTGGCGATGGTCACGCGCCCTGCCCGCGCCGCGTTCACCACGCCCGGGCAGCCCACCAACGATTCCGGGCGGAACTGCAAGGGGTCGAGGTAGTCGTCATCAATGCGGCGATAGATCACGTGCACCGGCACCTCGCCCTCCGTGGTGCGGAGGAAGACGTCGGTGCCGTGGCAGACGAGGTCGCGGCCCTCGACGAGGTGGACGCCCATGAGGCGTGCCAGCAGGGCGTGCTCGTAGAAGGCGGAGTTGTGGACACCCGGCGTGAGCACGACCACCGTCGGGTCCTGCACCGAGACCGGCGCGGCGCGGCGTAGCGCGTTGATCAGGCGCGCCGGGTAGTCGGTGACCATCTGAATGGGCTGGCCCCAGAACAGCTCGGGCAGCACCCGGGCCATGGCGGCCCTGTTGGCCAGTACGTAGCTGACTCCCGACGGGCTCCGGAGGTTGTCCTCGAGCACCCGGAACTCGCCGTCCTCGTCGCGAATCACGTCGATGCCGGCCACGTGGATTCGCACGCCGTTCGGCGGCGAGTAGCCATAGGCAGCTCGGACGAACCCGGGTGAGCTCGTGATGACCTCGTGCGGGACGAGCCCGTCGCTGACGATTCGCGCTGCGCCGTAGACGTCGGACAGGAACAGCTCGAGCGCCCGTACCCGCTGGGCGACGCCGGCGGACACCTTGGACCAATCGGCCCCGGTGAAGATCCTGGGCACCACGTCGAGCGGGAAGGGCCGCTCCTCCCCGTCGAGATCGAAGGTGACGCCCTGGTCCATGAAGGCCCGGGCCAGCCGGGACGCCCGGGCCGAGACGTCCTCAGGGCCCATCTGGGCCAGCGAAGAGGCCACGGCCGCGTAGGGCACCCGGGCCGTGCCGTCGTGTCCCACCATCTCGTCGAAGGCGGCCTCGGTCAGCCCGCGCGCCGAGGACCCGTAGCCGTCGAAGAGGTCTCCCACGGCCCTCAGGGTGCCAGGCATGTGTTTCGCTGCGGTTTCACGGCTGCGAACAGCCGGTGACAGCGGAGAGAGGAGGGCCCTGGGATCAAGCCCGCATCGTACCGGGGGTACTACCCGATGAGTCCCAGCTCCTTGACATCGTTGCGCTCGGCCAGCAGCTCGTCGGTGGTGACGCCGATGCGCTCGGTGGCGAAGTCGTCATGGGCGAAGCCCTCGACCACCGACCATCCCCCCTCACCGTCCGCCTGGACCGGGAAGCCGAACTGCAGGCCCTCGGGCGCGCCGTACTGGCCCTCGCTGGCCACGGCGACCGAGAAGCAATCCCCCTCGGCCGTCTTCGCCCGCAGGCTCACGACGGTGTCGATGGCGGCCGCAGCAGCCGAGGCCGCCGAGGACGAGCCGCGGGCATCGATGATGGCGGCGCCCCGCTTCTGCACCGTGCTGATGAAGTCGCCCCGCAGCCACTCGCTGTCCGAGATCACTTCGGTTGCCGGCTTCCCGCCGATGCGGGCGTTGGCGAAGTCCGGGAACTGCGTGGCCGAGTGGTTGCCCCAGATGGCCACGTTGGTGACGTCGGCCACCGGTGCGTTCGCCTTGGCGGCGAGCTGTGCCTTGGCCCGGTTCTCGTCCAGGCGGGTCATGGCGAACCAGCGCTCCGCCGGCACCTCGGGGGCGTTGGAGCGGGCGATGAGGCAGTTCGTGTTGCACGGGTTGCCGACGACGAGGATGTGCACGTCGGCGTCGGCGTTCTCCGCGATGGCCCTGCCCTGCGGCTTGAAGATTCCACCGTTCACGCTGAGGAGGTCACCGCGTTCCATGCCGGCCTTGCGCGGGATGGAGCCGACCAGGAGCGCCCACGACGTGCCGTCGAAGGCCGTCTTCAGGTCGGACGTGGCGACGATGTCATGGACCAGGGGGAAGGCACCGTCGTCGATCTCCATGACAACGCCCTCGAGCACGCGCATGGCGGGTTCAATCTCGAGCAGGCGCAGCACGATCGGCTGGTCCGCACCGAGCAACTGGCCCGATGCGATGCGGAAGAGGAGGGAGTAGCCGATCTGGCCACCGGCACCGGTGACAGTGACGTGGACGGGGGGTTTGGCCATGGAGGTGGTCCTTTCCGACGGTTCTTCCGGTTCGACGGGTGGATCTGCGGTTCGGTTACAGGCGGTCGACGATGGCCGAGGCGAACTCGGAGCACTTGACCTCGGTGGCGCCGTCCATCAGGCGGGCGAAGTCGTAGGTGACCACCTTGTCGGCAATGGTGGCCTCGAGCGCCTGGACGATGTCCGCCGCCGCATTGTTCCAGCCGATGTGCTCGAACATCAGCACACCCGACAGGAGCACCGAGCCGGGGTTCACCTTGTCCTGCCCGGCGTACTTGGGCGCCGTGCCGTGCGTCGCCTCGAAGATCCCGTGGCCGCTCACGTAGTTGATGTTGGCCCCGGGCGCGATGCCGATGCCGCCGACCTGCGCGGCCAGGGCATCGGAGAGATAGTCACCGTTGAGGTTCGTGGTGGCGATGACGTCGAAGTCCGAAGGACGGGTCAGGACCTGCTGCAGCGTGATGTCGGCGATGGTGTCCTTGACGAGGAGCTTGTCACCGGGCTTGCCGCCACAGTCGTCCCAGCCGACGGCGACGTCGGAGAACTCCTCACGCACCAGCTCGTAGCCCCACTCACGGAAGGCACCCTCGGTGAACTTCTGGATGTTGCCCTTGTGCACCAGCGTCACGGACTCGCGCTTGTGGTCGAGCGCGTACTGAACGGCGGCGCGGATGAGGCGCTTGGACCCCATGGGCGAAATCGGCTTGATGCCGATGCCGGAGAGATCCCGGATGGGCCACCCCATCTCCTCACGCAGGTAGGTGGCGAGCTTCTCCGCCTCGGGGGTGCCGGACTGCACCTCGTAGCCGGCGTAGACGTCCTCGGTGTTCTCCCGGAAGATGACCATGTCGACCAGCTCGGGGTGCACCACGGGTGACGGGACACCGGTGAACCAGCGCACCGGGCGCAGGCACACGTAGAGGTCGAGGATCTGGCGCAAGGCGACGTTGAGCGACCGGATGCCGCCACCGACCGGAGTGGTCAGCGGGCCCTTGATCCCGATCAGGTGCGAGCGGAAGGTGTCGACCGTCTCGTCGGGCAACCAATTGCCCGTCTCGTCGAATGCCTTCTGGCCGGCCAGCACTTCCTTCCAGGCGACCTTGTGGCCGTGCTTGGCGGCGGCGGCATCGAGCACGAGCTTGGCCGCGGGCCAGATGTCGACCCCCGTTCCGTCGCCCTCGATGAAGGGGATGATGGGCTCGTCGGGGACTGCGAGTGTGCCGTCGTCGCCCATGCGGATGAGATCTGCCATGGACCGGATGCTACGGGGCGGGGCGGCAACGGTCCCAATTGGCGTGGGTCGGGGAATTATCGGTGCGGGTCGCCGCCCGTCGCCGCCAGCAGGCCGGCGAGGCGGGTGTACTGCTCGGCCGCCGGACCGAGGATGTCGCGCACCCAGAAGAGCGTCCGGGCGGCGTCGACCTCGGTGCCCCAGCGGAGGATCTCCTCGATGTCGAGCCAGTCCTTGGGGCGGTCGAAGACGGCCTTGCAGACGACGAGGTGCTCGGGGGCGAGGATCGGGATGTCCACTGGGCCGAAGCGGACCAACCGGGCGCGCTCGGCCATTTCGAGATGCACGTCCATGGTGGCGAAGAAGAGATCGAGGTACGGGCCGCCCCAGTCCAGGCGGGCTTGGCCGTCACGAGCGATGGCCACCTCGTCCTCGGGCGTCACGGTGACACCGAGTCGGGTCAGCAGCTGAAGGATCGGCCCGGCGGCCTCGGGTGGCAGCGTGAGGTTGACGTCGATGTCGGTGGTCGCCCGGGGGTTGCGGTACCAGGCCAGGGCGATGGCCCCCCCGAATTGATGGGGAACGCCGGCGGAGTCGAGCATCTCCTGCAGGAGGATGATCTTGGGAACGAGGTTGCCGAAGCCATCGGCGGTGTCCTCGATCTGATTCACGGAGCGTTCGCCTGCTCAGCCCGCTCAGCCTGCTCAGTCCGTTCTGCCCTGAGGCGGGCCAGTGGCGGGAACCGCAGCGGCTCCCGGGGGCGGGCCGGCCCGAACGTCTGGATCTGCGCCACGAAGCCCAGCAGGTCGATGAGGGCGTCGCCGGGCTCCTGGCGTGCCGCCGTCGGTGATACCTGCTCCGACGAGCGGGCCATCCGACGGGAGGCTTCGACGAAATGCCGGGTCTCGGGTTGCTCGTGACGGAGGCTGATCGCGGGTGGCCGGGCCGCCACCCGGGCGGCGGCGGCCCGCACCGCCTCGGTGTCGAAGGGGCGGCTCGCTCTCCGACGGGCCCGGTCCAGCACCTCGTCGCTGAAATGCGAGAAATTGGCTAGCGACCGGGCCCGTGGGCCCTTGGGGGTGTGGACCGATTCCCGAATCTCGAAACGCCCCTTGGGACGGGCCACCACGTACGCCATACCCACTAAGCATACCCACTAGGTCAGCGCAGCCCGGAACCCAGTCGGGCCGGGTCGGGGAACGGAGTCTCGGGCTAGCCGGGCCCTGGCCCCAGTCCCAGCGCGGCGTAGATCTCGCGGGTCGCGCTCGAGGTGTTGAAGGTATAGAAGTGCAGCCCCGGCACGCCGGAATCGAGAAGGTGGGAGCAGAGCTCGGTGGCCAGCTCCACACCTTCCTTGCGAACGGCGTCGGCACCACCCCGCTGGTCGGCGGCACGCAGTCGGTCCTGCATCCAGTCCGGCGCGTCCGCCCCCATGGCGCCCAGACGGCCCATGGTCGACAGCGAGGTCACCGGCAGGATGCCCGGCAGCACGGGCGTATCGACGCCGCGCTCTTTCAGATCGGCCGCCAGGCTCTCGTACTCGGAGGCCTCGAAGAAGAACTGGGTGACGCCGAAGTCCGCCAGTGCCAGCTTGGCCGCCAGGAAGTCCCGATCGCTCGGCAGGTTGGGCGAGCGCGGGTGGCCGGCCGGGTGGGCCGCCACGCCGACGGAGAATCCGCCGATGGCCCGGGCCAGCTCGACCAGCTCCGCCGCGTAGGCGAGCTCGCCGGGACCGGCGTCGGGATCCTCGGGCGGGTCGCCGCCGAGGGCCATCAGGTTCTCGACCCCGGCCTTGCGCAACGACACGAGGATGTCGGCCAGCTCCAGTCGGGTGTGGGCCACGCAGATGATGTGGGCCATGGGATTGAGGTTCGTCGTGTGGAGCATGCCGGACACGAGGTCGACCGTGCGCTGCCGTGACTCGGCGCCGCCCCGGTAGGTCACCGAGACGAACGACGGCTCCAGCGGCTGCAGCTCGCCGATCGTGCGGGCGAGCGTCGCCAGCTCCTTGTCGTTCTTGGGCGGGAAGAACTCGAAGGAGTAGGTGGGACCCGCGGCGAGCAACTCCACAATGCGCGTCATGACGACGCGCGTCCGTAGTCGTCCTCGAGCCGGACGATGTCGTCCTCGCCGAAGTAGGTCCCCCGCTGCACCTCAATGAAGACGACGTCGGTGTCACCTTTGTTGGCGACGCGGTGCGCGCTCTCGAGGGGGATGTCGATCGCCTGCCCGGCGGGCACCGTGGTGTCGGTGCCGTCCAATGTCACGGTCGCGGTACCCGACACGATGAACCAGTGTTCGGCCCTCTGCGTGTGGCGCTGGTAGCTGAGTCGCTTGCCCGGGTGGACGACGATCCGCTTGACCTTGTGATCGGGCGCGTCCTCACTGAGGACTGTGTAATTGCCCCACGGGCGCTCGGAGTATTCCCGCTCGGTCACCGGTTGCTGGCCTCCCTGGCTTTGGTTGCGACGGCTGCGACGGCTGCGACGGCTGCGATGGCTGTTGCAGGCCGGACCCGGACTCTCACCGGGCCGCCAACTCCGCGGCCCGCACCGCGTTGCGCAACAGCATGGCACGGGTCATGGGGCCGACCCCGCCGAGGCGGGGGGTGATCCAGCCGGCGACCTCGGCCACGTCGGGGTGCGCGTCCGGGATGAGCTTCCTGCCCTCGAAACTGGTTCCGGCGGAGACGACCGCCGCGCCCGGCTTCACCATGTCCGGCGTGAGCAGGTGGGGTCGGCCGGCGGCGGCCACCACGATGTCGGCCGTGCGCACGATGGCCTTCATGTCGGCGGGGTCGACGCCGGTGTGGACCACCGTCACCGCCGCGTTGCAACCGGAGCGCTTGAGAGTGAGGAGGTTGGCCAGCGGACGTCCGATCGTCACCCCGCGCCCGATGATGGCGACGTGGCGCCCCTCGACCGGCACGTCGTAGGCGTGCAGGAGCTCGACGATGCCCGCGGGCGTGCAGGGCAGTGGGCCGGGTGTTCCCAGGACCAGGCGGCCGAGGTTCACGGGGTGCAGTCCGTCGACGTCCTTGGCGGGGTCGACGGCCAGGAGTGCCTGCTCCTCGTCGAGTCCAGCGGGCAGGGGCAGCTGCACCAGGAAGGCGCTCACCGAGGGGTCCGCGTTGAGGCGGGCGATGACGTCGAGCACTTCCTCCTGGGTGGCGCTGGCCGGCAGGTGCTCGCCCACCGAGTGCATCCCGATGCCGGCGCAGTCCTCGTGCTTCAACGCGACATAGCGCTCGCTGGGGACGTCGTCGCCGACGAGCACCGTGCCCAGTCCGACGCCGAAGCCTTCGCTGCGCAGGCGCTGGATCCGGTCGGCCACCTCGGCCCGCATGCGGGCGGCGACCGGCTCGCCGTCGAGCAGGATGGCGCCCATCAGTGGCGGAAGTGCCGCTCGCCGGTCATGACCATCGCCACGCCGGCTCCGTCGGCGGCCCCGATCACTTCCTCGTCCTTGACCGAGCCCCCCGGCTGCACGATGGCGGTCACTCCGGCGTCGGCCAGCACGAGCAGCCCGTCGGGGAAGGGGAAGAAGGCGTCGCTGGCGCCGGCGCCGCCCTTGGCCCGCTCCCCCGCCTTCTGCACGGCGATCTCGGCGGCGACGACGCGGGACTGCTGTCCGGCGCCGACGCCCACTGCCTGACCGTCGGTGACGACGGCGATGGCGTTGGAGGTGGTGCGTCCGCAGACGCGCCAGGCCAGGACCAGGTCGCGCCATTCGTCTTCGGAGGGAGCGCGACTGGTGACCGTCCGCCATTGCGAGCGGGGCGACACGAAGGCGTCGATGTCTTGCACGAGCACGCTCGCCCCGAGGCTGCGCAGCTGGCGGATGGCCTGCTCCGGGGCCGGGCCCGATAGCAGGCGCGTGGCCTTGCGCCGGCTGGTCAACTTCTCGAGGGCCTCCGGTGTGTAGGTCGCCGCGATGATCACGTCGGCTTGCGGCCCGGAGGCGATGGCATCGGCCACCTCGGCGGTGACATCGCCCCCGATGGCGACCACGCCGCCGAATGCACTCTGCACATCGCACTCGAGCGCCCGCTCGTACGCGGTGACGAGATTGCCGGCGACGGCGGCGCCGCACGGGTTGGCGTGCTTGATGATGGCCACGGCCGTCTGTCCGGCACCGACGTCCGCTGCCAGCTCGTGCACGAGACGCCAGGCGGCGTCACCGTCGAAGAGGTTGAGGTACGACAGCGGGTTCCCGCCGTGCTGCACCATGGCGTCCCACCAGCTCGCGGTGCCGGCGATGCGGTAGCGCGATCCGCGCTGGTGCGGGTTCTCCCCGTAGCGCAGCACGTCGGTGCGCTCGAGGGTGAGGTGCAAGGTCGGCGGCAGCACCGACGACAGGTCGGATTCCTCGAGGTCCGCAGCCGTGGCGCCGTCAAGATCGGCGGTCGGCGTTGGTCCCCCGCCGTCGAGCCAGGCGACGATGGCCGCGTCGTAGGTGGCGGTGTGCGCGAAGGCGGCACGGGCGAGGCGGCGACGTGTGGCGGCGGACAGCGCGCCGGAAGTGCGGAGCTCGTCGAGCACGACGGGGTAGTCCGCCGGTGCGGTGACGATCCCCACGTGCTCGTGGTTCTTGGCCGCGGCGCGCACCATGGCCGGGCCGCCGATGTCGATCAGCTCTATGGAGGGGTCGGAGGAGAACGGGTAGAGGTTCGACACCACGAGATCGATGGCCTCGATGCCGTTGGTCGCCAGGTCGTCGCGGTGCTCGGGCTTCGAGCGGTCGGCGAGGATGCCGCCATGGATCTTGGGGTGCAGCGTCTTGACGCGGCCACCGAGCATCTCGGGCGAGCCGGTCACCTGTGCCACCTCGAGGTGCGCGATACCGGCCTCGCCCAACTTTGCCGAGGTGTTCCCGCTGGCGACCAGCTCCCAGCCGAGGTCCGAGAGGCCTTGGGCGAACTCGACCAGGCCTTCCTTGTCGTACACGGACAGCAGGGCTCTCACGACGTCATCTCCGGGTCCGCTCCTTGTCTTTCATCTCTGTGTGCAGATCCTGCCCCGACTGGCGCCCGCACCGCCTGTCGAGCCGGTCCGGCGATGTCACGGCCGGCCTCCAGCTCACCCAGGGCCCAGCCGACGGTGGCGGGATAGAGGGCACGCTCGACCACCTTGATCCGCTCGTGCAACGACTCCTCGGTGTCGCCCGGCAGGACCGGCACCACCTCTTGGGCCAGGATCGGCCCGGCGTCCAGTTCGACTGTGGCCAGGTGCACGGTGCAGCCCGTCTCCGACACGCGGGCCGCCAGGGCGTCCCGCACACCATGCCAGCCCGGGAAGGCGGGAAGCAGGCTGGGGTGCGTGTTCAGGATACGGCCCGGAAATGCCTCGTGGACGGCCCCGGTCATGACCGTCCCGAACCCCGCCATGGCCACGAGGTCAACCTGGTGGGCCACGAGCGTGGCCGCCACCGTCGTCGTGAGCCCGGCCCGGTCGAAGTCGGGGCCGAAGCCGCCGTAGACGGTCCGGTCGACGAGCTCGTCGGCGACCCCGTGCTCCTGGGCCAAGGCGAGCCCCGTGCAGGGCCGGTCGGACAGGACGGCGGTGACGGGAAGCCCCGCCTCGAACATGGCTCGCAGGATCGTCCCGGAACCCGAGACAAGGACTGCGAGGCGCACGTCCTCAATGTAGTGGGATCGCCCGCTCCCCACGGTCTGGCGTGCGGCCCGTAACGCCGGCGATTGTGGCCGGCGCGCCCCGTGGTGTTAACAGCAGGTCAGAGCGTTGTCCCTTTGCCAAAATGACAGCCCGGGCTCAGCGACAGGAGCATCTCCCTCTTCCGGGCCGGTACGGCGGCACCAGAGCGCGGCGGCGTGCGCTATGAGTTTCCGGCACCGGCGGGGGTGATCCGGCTGCGCGCCGCGTTGAAGATGAGCCGGACCGCGGCGCCGATGATGGCCAGGTCGAGCAACATCTGCGCCGCGACGACGAGCCGCGCCGCGTCAGTCCTGGGCGTGATGTCGCCGAAGCCGACCGTCGAGAAGACGGAGACCGTGAAGTAGAGGGCTCGCGTGTGGTCGAGACCCTGCGAGAACGTGAGACCCGACTCGTTCGACATGGCCAGGTAGATGCCCGAGAACAGGACGAGGAACAGCACGATCACGATGCCCAGGGCCTCGACGGCGCGCAGCTCGGGGAGGGCTGCGACGGAGATCCGTCGAATCTGCCAGGCAAAGACGGCGCCGATGAGCGCGAGATCGACACCCAGGCGGACACCGGCACGCAGGCTGGACTCGTGGCCGATCGGGAGCACGTAGAACGCTCCGATCAAGAAGACCCAGCACAGCACGACCGTGGCACCACAACGGAATATGGCGCGGCGACGCACAGCAGGAGGAAGGTCGGCCAGTCGAATCGGTTCGGACGCGATCCGATTCCTCCGCCTCAGCCACGACCAACCACCCGGGTCGGTGAGGGGATCGCCTGCCTCCATGCAATGTGACGCTAACGAGGCAGGCGTCGGAGGTGGGGTATCCGCCGCGGTCAGGGGTGCTGCCGCCCACCCTGAGTCAGGAGCGACGAGTTGCTGTTCCTGGCGGGCATGGGTGTTCTTGTCCCTGTCCACCGCACCGGCTCAGCCGGTCACTGTCTGACCGAGCTCACGCGCCATTGTGCGGGTGGTCCATGTAAGGGAATCAGCCGAGCCCCCGCACAATGGCCACCATCTTCTCGCCACACTCGGTCGGGTTCTCGGCCACCTGCACGCCGGCGGCGGAGAGGGCCTCCATCTTGGCCTGGGCCGTGCCCGACGAGCCCGAGATGATGGCGCCGGCATGCCCCATCTTGCGCCCGGGGGGCGCGGTGACGCCGGCGATGTAGGCCGCAACGGGCTTCGTCATGCTCGACGCGATGAACTCGGCCGCACGCTCCTCTTCGGAACCACCGATCTCGCCGATCATCATGACGGCCTTGGTCTCGGGGTCGGACTCGAACGCAGCGAGGCAGTCGATGAAGTTGGTCCCCGGCACGGGATCGCCGCCGATGCCGACACAAGTGGTCTGCCCGATGCCCTGCTGGGAGAGCTCGTGCAGGGCCTGATAGGTCAGCGTGCCCGAGCGGGAGACGATGCCGACCGGCCCGCCCGCCAGCGCGATGTCGCCCGACGTGATGCCGATGTTGCACTTCCCGGGGCTGATGATGCCAGGGCAGTTCGGCCCCAGTAGGCGCGTCCCGGGAAACTCCTCCACCAGGCGGTTGTAGACCACGGCCTCGTCCTGGGCGGGAATGCCCTCGGTGATGCACACGATGAATGCGATGCCGGCCTCGGCCGCTTCGACAATGGCGTCGGCCGCGGCACGCGGTGGCACGGAGATGAACGACGCCGTCGCTCCGGTCTCCTTGACCGCCTCGGCTACCGACGCGAAGACCGCGATGCCCTCGATCTCCTCGCCACCCCGCTTGGGGTTGGTGCCACCTACGACCTTGGTGCCGTAGGCCTTGTTGCGCAGGCCGTGATAGAGCCCTTGGCTCGTCGGGCTGATGCCCTGAATCACGACCTTGGTCGTCTCGTCGACGAAGATGCTCACGTTGGTTCCTGTTCTCTCTCGGGTCCGGGGGGGCCTACGCCGTGGCCAGGCCGACGGCCCGGCGAGCGGCTTCGAGCATGGTCGGCTCGGCAATCAGGGTGTCTGACAGGTGGTCGGCCAGGAGGGCGCGACCCTCGACAGCGTTGGTGCCGTCGAGGCGCATGACCACGGGCGAGCTCAGCTTCACGCGGCCCATGGCCTCGATGATGCCCTTGGCCACCTCGTCGACCCGCGTGATGCCGCCGAAGATGTTCACGAAGATCGCCTTGACCGCCGGGTCGGCGTTGATCACCTCGAGCGCAGCGGCCATCACGTCCGCGTTGGCTCCGCCACCGATGTCGAGGAAGTTGGCGGCCTCGCCGCCGACCTGGGTCACCACGTCCAGCGTGCTCATGGCGAGACCGGCCCCGTTGGCGATGATGCCCACGCTGCCGGACAGCCCGATGTAGTTGAGGCCCTTCTCCTTGGCCATCTTCTCCCGGGGGTCAACATCGGAATCGTCCTCGTACTCCTCCCACTCGGGGTGGCGGAAGGATGCGTTCTCGTCGAGGGTGACCTTGGCATCGAGCGCGTGCACCTTGCCCTCGGGTGTGAGGATCAGCGGGTTGATCTCGGCCAGGTCGCAGTCGCCCTCCACGTAACAGTGGTACAGACGGACGAGCAGCGTGGCCGCCTGCTCGCGCGCCTCGGGGTCGAGGTCGGCCCGGTCCACCCACTCGCGCGCAGTCTCCTCGGAGAGGCCGGCGACGGGGTCGATGTGGATCTTGGCGATGGCGTCGGGGTTGGTCTCGGCCACCTCTTCGATCTCGACGCCGCCCTCGGCCGACAGCATGCCGAGGTGCAGCTTCGCCTGGCGGTCGAGCGTGAAGCTGGCGTAGTACTCCTTGGCGATGTCGGACGCGTGCTCCACCCACAAGCGCTTGACCACATGGCCCTTGATGTCGAGCCCGAGGATGTTGCCGGCGTGCAGCCGCACCTCGTCGGCATCAGCGGCCAGCTTCACGCCACCTGCCTTGCCGCGACCACCCACCTTCACCTGCGCCTTGACCACGACGGGGTAGCCCGCGGAGTCGGCCTGCTCGACCGCCTCGTCCACCGTGTCGGCCACGCCCCCAGGGGAGGTCGGGATGCCGAAGCGGGCGAAGTACTGCTTGCCCTGGTACTCGTACAGGTCCACTTTGGGTGCTGTCTCCTTGTTGTCTCTCGCGCGTCAGCGCGGTGGGTGGGGTGGAAAGCGGGTGCTGCAGTGACGGCGGTCAGGCCCCGAGCGCCTCCTCGCGCTGGTCAAGGGCCCCGGACAGCCACGAACCGATGGAGTCGAGGGGCGCACCCGGTGTGAAGACGTGGGCGACGCCCTGCTCCTGGAGGACCGGGATGTCACCCTCGGGGATGATCCCGCCCACGATCACGAGCACATCCCCCCGGCCGACGTCGTCCAGCAGCTTGACGACCTTTGGCACCAGGGTGAGGTGCGCCCCCGAGAGCAGTGACAGCCCGACGGCGTCGGCGTCCTCCTGGACGACGGCCTGGACCACCTGCTCGGGCGTCTGGTGCAGGCCCGTGTAGACGACTTCGAACCCGGCGTCACGCAGCGCCCGGGCGATCACCTTGGCCCCTCGGTCGTGACCGTCGAGGCCCGGCTTGGCCACGACCACCCTGTAGGGACGTTTCATGCAGGTCCCAGGATACGGATGCCCTGGTCCGGACGCCAGACCGGGACGGGTCAGGCTCGCCGGAGCGGCGTGGCCGTCAGCAGCAGGTTCTTCTTGCCTACCGAGTCGAAGTGCACGGTGGCCTGGGCCCGGGAGCCCTCGCCCTTGGCGCTGATGACCACGCCCCGGCCCCAGTGGTCGTGCACCACATCGTCCCCGGCTTTCAGCCCGAGGTCCTCGGCACCGGTGCTCCCCCGGGGTGCCGCCGCGCCCCCGGGGCCGGATCGAGCAGCGCGCGAGGCGGACGCCGTGGCCAGGGGAACCGCAGGGGCGAAGGTCGCTCCGGGCAGGTGCTCCTCGCCCGAGAGCGAGTCGTAGCCCGAGCCGCGCCGGGGCGAACCGAGCCCCACGTCCTCGACCAGGTGACCCGGCACCTCGGTGACGAAACGGCTCGGCATGGCGGCCTGCGTCCGGCCCCAGGTCGTGCGCGACCAGGCGTGCGAAATGGCCAGGTGCTGGCGGGCCCGCGTGATGCCGACGTAGAAGAGACGGCGCTCCTCCTCCAGCTCACTCGGCTCGGACAGCGAGCGGAAGTGGGGGAAGATCCCCTCCTCCAGGCCCACGACGAAGACGGCCGGATACTCCAGGCCCTTGGCCGTGTGCAGCGTCATCAGCGAGACGCGTGTTCCGTCGCTGTCCAGCTCGTCGGAGTCCGCCACGAGCGCCACCGTTTCGAGGAAGCCCAGGACATCGTCGAAGTCGGAGGCCTGCGTCGCCAGCTCGGCCAGATTCTCGATCCGCCCGTCGGCCTCGTGCGTGTGCTCCGCCACCAACTCGGCCAGGTAGCCCGTGCGCTCCGCCACCAGCTGGACGAAGTCCGCCGGGTTGACCGTCTGGACCAGCGGGCGCAGCTCCGCCAGCGTCTTGGATAGTTGCTCGGCTCCCTTGAGCGTCTTGCCGCTCAGTCCAGCCTCCTCGGCGCGGTCGATGGCCTCGCCGAAGGAGACGTGCTCCACCTGCGCCCAAGCCGCCAGGCGGGCGACCGAGGTGTCCCCGATGCCGCGCTTGGGCACGTTGACGATACGCCGGGCCGACACCTCGTCGTCGGGGTTGGCGAGGACGCGCACGAAGGCAAGGATGTCCTTGATCTCCTTGCGGTCGTAGAACTTGGCCCCCCCCACCACCTTGTAGGGGATACCGCTGAACTTCATGGAGGTCTCGACCGGAAGGCTCTGCGCGTTGGTGCGGTAGAAGACGGCGAAGTCGCCCCAGGTAAGTCCGGACGACGCGTGGAGGCGCAGGATCTCGCTGGCGACCCAATTCGCCTCGTCGCGCTCGTCCTCGGCCCGGTAGCGCACCACGGGCCCGCCCGTGTCCCCGACGGTGAAGAGCTCCTTGGGCTGGCGGCCGACGTTGTTGGCGATGACAGCGTTGGCGGCGTCGAGGATGGTCTGTGTCGAACGGAAGTTCTGCTCCAACATGATGGTCGTCACATTGGGAAAGGCCCGCTCGAACTCCAAGATGTTGCGGATGTCCGCGCCACGCCAGCGGTAGACGGACTGGTCGGAGTCACCGACGACGCAGACGTTGCCGTGCGCCTCGCCCAGCAGCTTGACGATCTCGTTCTGCGCGTGGTTCGTGTCCTGGAACTCGTCGACCATGATGTGCCGGAAACGCTCCTGATAGGACGCACGCACGTCGTCGTAGGCCTGCAGCAGGTTGGCCGTCACCATGAGCAGATCGTCGAAGTCCAGCGCGTTGGCGCCGAGCAGACGGCCCTGGTACAGCGCGTAGATCTCGGCTATGCGCTTGCGGACCGGATCAGGACCGTTGCGGGCGTCCTCGCGGAAGGCCTCGAAGTCCACCAACTCGGACTTGGCCTGGCTGATGACGCCCTGCACCGCCCGCGAGGGCAGCCGCTTCTGGTCGAAGCCGAGCTCGGCCGTGATCATCTCAATGAGGCGGCGTGAGTCGGTGTCGTCGTAGACCGTGAAGGCGGAGCGGTACCCCAACCGGTCGGCGTTCATGCGCAGGATGCGGAGGCAGGCCGAATGGAAGGTCGAGACCCACATCTTCTCGGCGGGCGGGCCGACCAGTTCGGCGACCCGGTTGCGCATCTCGCCGGCCGCCTTGTTGGTGAAGGTGATGGCGAGGATCCCCCACGGGGGGGCGTCACCCGTGGCGAGGAGGTGGGCGATCCGGCGGGTCAGCACCCGCGTCTTGCCCGAGCCGGCCCCGGCGATGATCAGGAGCGGGCCGCCGCGGTGCTCGACCGCAGCCCGTTGCGGCAGGGTGAGGTCGTCGACCAGGGCGGCGGGCCGGCCGGCGAAGGCTCCCGTCGAGGTGGCCGTGCGACTGCGCCGTCGCCGACCGTCGTCGGCCCCCTCGATGGTGACGTCACCGCTCTCGATGCTCTCCTCGGCGACGACTGCGGCCTCGGCGCCCGCTTCCTCGTCGGTCACGTCGAACAGCCGTGCGTGCTCGCCGCTCCCCGGCGTCACGGTCACTCCCACTCAATGGTCCCGGGCGGCTTCGACGTCACGTCGAGTGCCACCCGGTTCACGCCCTCCACCTCGTTGATGATGCGGGAGGCGATCCGCTCGACCAGGTCGTAGGGCAGGCGGGCCCAGTCCGCCGTCATGGCGTCGTCACTGGTGACGGCGCGGATCACGACGGGGTAGGCGTAGGTGCGGCCGTCACCCATCACACCGACGGTCCGGACGGCCGGGAGCACGGCGAAGCTCTGCCACAGCTCCCGGTAGAGGCCGGCGCGGCGGATCTCCTCGAGCACAACGGCGTCGGCGTTGCGCAGGATCTCGGCTCGCTCCGGCGTCACCTCGCCGATGATGCGCACACCCAACCCCGGACCGGGGAAGGGCTGGCGCCACACGATTTCGTGGGGCAGCCCGAGCTCCTCGCCGACGGCCCGTACCTCGTCCTTGAACAACAGGCGAAGGGGCTCGACCAGATCGAAGGCCAGGTCGTCGGGCAGGCCGCCGACGTTGTGATGGGACTTGATGTTGGCAGCCGTGTCACTCCCCGACTCAATGACGTCGGGGTACAGCGTGCCCTGCACCAAGAAGCGCGGTCCCTCGCCGGTACCGGTCGTCCCGGCGTCGCTCGGTGCCCCGCCCGCCTCGGTCGTCCCGGCACCGAGATCGCGTGCCACTTCCTCGAAGATCCGGATGAACAGCTCGCCGATGATCTTGCGCTTGCGCTCGGGGTCGGTGACGCCGGCCAGCGCGGCGAAGTAGCGGTCGGCCGCCTTCACATGAACCAGATCCATCTTGAACTGGCGCCGGAAGGTGTCCTCGACCTGATCGGCCTCGCCCGACCGCATGAGGCCGGTGTCCACGAAGACACAGGTGAGCTGGTCGCCCACCGCCTTGTGCACGAGTGCCGCCGCCACGGCCGAGTCGACGCCACCGCTCAGTGCACACAGCACGCGATCCGTGCCCACCTGGGCCCGCACCGCTGCCACCTGCTGCTCGATGATGGAGACGTGGGTCCAGCCCGGCAGGCAGCCGCAGACGTCGATGACGAAGTGATCGAAGACCTCGCTACCCCGGTCGGTGTGCACCACCTCGGGGTGGAATTGCAGTCCGAAGAGTCTGCGCTCGGGGTCGTGCATCGCGGCGACCGGCGCGCCGGCACTGGTCGCGCTGGCGGTGAAGCCGTCCGGCACCCCGGTGATGGCGTCCCCGTGGCTCATCCAGACGCTCGACGTCGTCGGCCAATCCGGGCTCAGCGGCGACGCGCCGGTCTGCCTGAGCTCGGTGCGCCCGTACTCGCCCTGCCCGGTCCGTGACACGGTGCCGCCCAGCTGCAGCGCCATCAACTGCGCGCCGTAACAGAGCCCGAGGATCGGGATGCCGAGCTCGTAGACGCCGGCGTCGATGGACGGGGCGGGTGACTCGTACACCGACTTGGGCCCGCCGCTGAAGATGATGCCCTTCGGGGCGCGGGCCTTGATCTCCGCCAACGAGATCGTCGGTGAGACGATCTCGGAGTAGACGTGGGCCTCGCGGACCCGGCGGGCGATCAGGCGGGCATACTGCGCGCCGAAGTCGACGACAAGGATGGTGTCGGTTGTCACCGACTCGTGCTCATCGTCCTCAGTGGCCCATCCCCACGCCCTGCGACCGCTGGAAGTACTTCCCCTCGGTCTGCAACGACGGGGCGACCATGACCTCGGCCTTCTGGAACTCCTTGACCGTCTCGTAGCCGCACGTCGCCATCGCCGTCTTCAGCGCACCGAAGAGGTTCATGCGGCCGTCGTTCTCGTGGGCGGGGCCGTAAAGGATCTCGCGCAGGCTGCCGCGCACCGAGGTGCGCACCCGGGCCCCACGAGGGAGCGTCGGGTGGAAGGTGGCCATGCCCCAGTGGAAGCCACGCGCCGGCGCCTCGACGGCCGACGACAGGGGCGAGCCGAGCATCACGGCGTCGGCGCCGCAGGCGATGGCCTTGGCGACGTCCCCGCCCTTGGACATGCCGCCGTCGGCGATCACGTGCACGTAGACGCCGGTCTCGTCGAGGTGGCGCATGCGGGCGCCCGCCACGTCCGCGATCGCCGTCGCCTGCGGGACACCCAGCCCGAGGACACCGCGGGTGGTGCAGGCGTTGCCCGGACCGACACCGACCAGCACGCCCACCGCTCCGGTGCGCATGAGGTGGAGGCCGGCCTGGTAGGAGGCGCAGCCGCCCACGATCACCGGGAGGTCGAACTCACGGATGAAGCGCTTGAGGTTGAGAGGCTCGGACGTCTTGGAGACGTGCTCGGCCGAGACCACCGTCCCCTGAATCACCAGGATGTCGAGCTCGGCGGCCAGGCAGGCCTGGGCCAGCGACTCGGTGCGCTGCGGGGTCACCGAGGCGGCCGTCGTGATGCCGGCCTCCTTCATCTGCTTGATACGGGCCGTCACCAGCTCGGGGATGATCGGCTCCTGGTACATCTGTTGCATGCGGGCAGTGGCCTTGTCGTCATCGAGCTCACGGATCTCGTCGAAGAGGGAGGTGGGGTCCTCGTAGCGGGTCCACAGGCCCTCGAGATTCAGGACGCCGAGGCCACCCAGCTTGCCCAGCTCGATGGCGGTGGCAGGGCTGATGACCCCGTCCATGGCCGCGCCCAGGAGCGGCAACTCGAAGCGGTAGGCGTCGATCTCCCAGGAGATGTCGACGTCCTCGGGGTCCCGGGTCCGCCTGCTCGGGACGATGGCGATGTCGTCAAACCCGTAGGCCTGGCGTCCCGACTTGAAGATGCCGATCTCGATCTCAGCCAATGTGCTCGCCCTCCGGCATTCGTGGGGCCGGTACGGCTCACGAACCACACCGGCATGT
>DATAXG010000059.1:0-9490 GCA_036273055.1 Acidimicrobiales bacterium
GGACTCGCCCGAGGTGGCCCCCTCGAGCTCGAAGGCCTCGCGACGCTCGACTTCGCCCAGGTGCACCACGATCTCGCCGTCGACCGCGGCCTTGAGCCGGAAGAGCTCGTCGAGGCGGCCCCGGAGTTCGGCATCGGAGCGGGCAGCAACGGCACTGATGAGATCGGCACCGGCGGCACCGGCGGCAGCGATGAGATCAGCGCTGGCCGCACCGTCGGCACCGGCAGCACGGGCGGCACCGTCGGCACCGGTGGTCGAGGAGAGCGTCCGATTCGTCGCCGTCACAGGTGAGAACGGTCGCCCGACGGGAGGCGACGCCCTGCTTCCTGCCGAAGTCCTAGGAGCCGATGACCCCGTCGGCCCGGAGCGTGGCGAGCTCGTCGGAGCTCAACCCCAGCTCGCTCGCCAGCACGTCGTCGGTGTGCTCGCCGAGCCACGGCACTCTCGTCTCGGGCCCCTCGGCCACGTCGGCGAACTTCACCGGGAGCCCCGGGATCAGCACCGGTTGCGCGACGTCGTCGGTGCGCGGGTGCTCCACGAGCATGTGGCGACCCACCAGGTGCTCGTCGGCCACCACGTCAGCGTCGTTGGCCACCGGACCAGCGACGAGCCCGGCCGCGTTCAGTGCGTCGCACGCCTCCCGCTTGCTCATGGTCGCCGCCCAGGACTCCAGCGCCGGCCTGATATCCGACTCCAGATGGTCGAGCCAGCCTTGCGGTGTGTCGAAGCGCGCGTCGTCGGCCCACTCCGGCCGGCCGATGGCGCGGGCCAGGTCGGGCCATTGGTGGGCTCGCAGCACCTGCAACATGAACCAGCCGTCTGATGCCTGGAAGCCGTGCAGGATTCCGGGCCACGGGGTGCCCATCGGCATGCCCATGGACCAGAAGTTGGGCACGACGTCGAGCACGGCCACCAGCGCGTCGAGCATGGCGACGTCGACGCGCTGTCCCCGCCCCGTGCGGTCCCGTTGACGCAAGGCGGCCTGGGTGCCGATCACCGCGAAGAGGCCGGTGACGATGTCCCCGAGCCCGCCCATGGGCGAGCCGATCGGTGGCTGCCCCTCGGGCCGCTTGAACTCGTAGGCGCCGCTCATCGCCTCGACGATGGAGGCCAACGCCGGCCAGCCGGCGTACGGCGACTCCGGCGTCCCCGCCGGGACCTGGTGGCCGAAGCCGGAGATGGACAGGTAGATCACCGCCGGATGCGCCGCGGCAACGTCCTCGTAGCCCAGACCCAACCGCTCGATCGCGCCGGCCCGGAAGTTCTCGGCCACCACGTCGAAGCGCGGCGCCAGCCGGAGCACGAGGTCGCGTCCCGCCGGCTGCTTCAGGTCGACGACGACGGAGCGTTTCGAGAGGTTGTTGCGCAGAAAGGTGGCGCCGACCGAACGACCGGAGGGGTCGGTCATGGCGGGCGAGGCGCTGCGCCCGAGGTCGCCGGTGCCGGGCGACTCGATCTTGACCACCTCGGCACCGAGGCGGCCCAGCAGTTGGGTGGCGTAGGGGAGCGCCTGCATCTGCTCCAACGCCAGGATGCGGACCCCGGCGAGCGGCTTGCCCCATTGGGCCGCCTCCGGGTTGACGACGTCGCCCAGCCTCACGGGCCTTCCAGGCCGAGCATCGCAATGGCGTTGCCCCGCATGATCCGGTAGACCTCCTCGTCGGAGAGATGGCGCACCAGCTCCTCGGCCACCGCACGCGTGTCGGGCCAGGTGGAGTCCGTGTGCGGGTAGTCGGTCTCGAAGGTGACGCGGTCGGCACCGATCACGTTGAGCGAGTCGAGCCCGTGCTGGTCGCGGAAGAAGCAGCCGTAGACCTGGCGGTGGAAGTAAGTCGACGGCGGCTCGAGGATGGTGTCCTTCACGCCGCCCCAGGCGCGGTGCTCGCGCCAGACGTCGTCGACGCGCTCGAGGATGTAGGGCAGCCAGCCGATCTGGCCTTCCGAGTACGCCAGCACGAGCCGGGGGAAGCGGACGAGCACGCCGGAGAACAAGAAGTCGCACAGTGACGACATGGCGTTGCCGAAGCTGAGCGACGCGGCCACCGCGACCGGCGCGTCAGCGGACGTCGCCGGCATCTTGGAGGACGAGCCGATGTGCATGCACACCACCGTGCCCGTCTCCTCGCAGGCGGCGAAGAACGGGTCCCACGAGCCGCTGTGGATGCTGGGCAGCCCGAGATGCGGTGGGATCTCGCTGAAGCACACCGCGCGTACGCCGCGGGCGGCGTTCCGGCGGACCTCGGCGGCCGCCTTGCCGGAGTCCCACAACGGAATGATGCACAGCGGGAGCAGGCGTCCGTCGCTGTCGCCGCACCACTCCTCGACCATGAAGTCGTTGTAGGCCACGACGCAGGCCTCGGCGAGCTCCTTGTCCTTGGCCTCGAGGAAGGTCTGGCCGCAGAAGCGGGGGAAGGTCGGGAAGCAGAGGCTGGCCTCGACCCAGTTGGCCTCGTTGTCGGCGACGCGGGCCTTGGGGTCGTAACAGCCCGGGCGCATCTCGTCGTAGGTGATCGGCGACATGGTCATGTCGTCACGGTCGAAGCCGACGGCGGCCACGTGGCGCTTGTTGATGTAGACGAGGTCCTCGTAGATCCAGCAGTCGGCTTGGGGACCGTCCGGGTCGAACGACTGGCGGTAGGTGCCACCGCCGAGGTGCTCCATCTCGCCGATGCCGCGGCGCTCGGCCTTGGGGCCGCGGGCGCGGAAGCGCTCCGGCAGCCAGGTGTCCCACAGGTGGGGCGGCTCGACGATGTGATCGTCGACGCTGATGATCTTCGGGAGGGGCGTGGTGCTCCCGAGGCGGGGTCGGGGCGTGGTGTCGGTGTCGACGTCGGTCATGGTTGCTCCAGTGTGGCCGCGAAGGGGACGAGCGGGGCCAATGACTCCAGCTCGCTGCGGACCGTCGCCTCGTCGCCGGCCCGGATCCGGAGGACCACCTCGTCGATGCCGAGGCCGGCGTAGTGCGCCAGCTTGCCCTGGTCGGCGATGGTACCGAAGGGGACGACGGCGAGGTCGGCGGGGTCCCGGCCGGCCGCCTCGGCCAGTGCGTGCAGGCGGGGGATGGCGGCGGCGAGGCCGGCGCCGCCGATGGGTATCCAGCCGTCGGCGCTCTCCACCACGGCCGTCAGCACCGCGTCGTTGGCGCCACCACCCACGAGGGTGCGGACGCGGGGCTGCTGGACCGGCTTGGGCCAGGACCACGTCGGGCCGAAGTCGACGAACGTGCCGTGGTACTCGGCCTGGTCGTGGGACCAGATGGCCTCCACGGCCTGGAGGTGCTCACGGACGACGTCGTGCCGTCGGGCCCAGTCGACGCCGTGGTCCTCGGCTTCCGTCCGGTTCCAGCCGTACCCGACGCCGAGCGTGACGCGCCCGCCGGAGAGATGGTCGAGCGTGGCCACCTGCTTGGCCAGCAGGATCGGCTCGTGCTGGGCCGCGAGCAAAATGCCGGTGCCGAGCCCGATGCGTGTCGTGACCGAGGCGGCGGTCGCCAGCGCGACCAGCGGGTCGAGGCAGCGCTTGTAGTCGTCGAGGCGCACGCCGCCGACGAGCGCGGGCGGCGTGTCCTCCTCGACGGGGAGGTGGGTGTGCTCGGGCAGGTACAAGGAGTCGAAGCCGAGCTCCTCGACCGCGGCGGCGAGGACGGCGGGCGCCAGGTCGCCGTCGGTCAGGGCGGCGGTGATGCCGAGCCGCACGGTCAGGACCCGACGGGACCGGCGGTCGGTCGGGCGGCGAACTCGGCCAGGGTGCCGCTGCCGACGGCGCTGCCGAGCAGCGCGCCGAAGGCGGCCTGCTCGCGCCGGTTGGCCTCGACGAGGGCGTCGCGGCGGGCGGCCCTGACGAGGGCGGTGCTGGCCCGGGTGGCGGCCCGGGGGTGGGCCGCGATGCGGGCGGCCAGGGCCACCGTCTCGTCGAGGACGGTGCCTTCGTCGCACACCTCGAGGGCGACCCCGAGCTCGACCAGCTCGGTCGCGCCGACCCAGTCGGAGGTGAGCAGGATGCGTGCCGCTTGCTGCCAGCCCATGGCGGCGGGGAAGAGGACGCTGCTGGCGGCCTCGGGGGGCACGCCGAGCTCAGCGAAGGGGACCCGTAGGCGGGCGCCGGCGTCGACGAGGACGAGGCTGCAGTGCGGCAGCAGGGTGAAACCGAGCCCGACCGCCACGCCGTTGACGGCGGCGAGCAACGGGACGGAGAGATCGATCAGGCACTCGAGCAGCCCCATGAAGCCTTGTCCCGCGCCCTCGACGGCGGTCCCGGTGGCGATGGCGGCCATCTCGGCCAGGTCCTGCCCGGAGGTGAAGGCGGTGCCGCGGCCGGTGAGCACCACGGCGCCGACCGCCTCGTCGCTGTCGGCGGCGCGCAGGGCGGCGGTCACCTCTCGGTACATGGCGGCGTCGAAGGCGTTGCGCACCTCCGGGCGGTTGAACGCGATGACGCGGACCCCGGGCGCCGCCTCCTCGACCTCGATCCGACTGTCCGACATCAGGCCCCGGCGCCGACCCCGGCGCCGGCAGCGGCGTCGTCGGCCGCGGCGCGGCGCCGGATGACGGTCTCTGCCGCGCCACTGACGCCCGTGGAGAGGGGCCAGCCGATGTAGTGGGTCAGGTGCACCACGACCTCACGGAGCTGCTCGACCGTCATCTCGCCGCGCCGGAGCGCGTTCTCGAACTGGATCTCCAGGAGCTCGGGCTTGTCCTGGGCCGCCAGGACGCCGATGGTCAGCATGCGCCGGTCCCGCAGATCCAGGGTGTCGTCGGTCCAGATCGTCCCGAAGAGGTGATCGACGGTGACGTCGGTGTAGCGGCCCGGGAGATCGGCAGGGTCGACGGTGAACCCGTAGACCTCCTGCATCTTCGCCATGCCGGCCGCGCGCTTGTCTTCGTGCTCGCTCACTCGCGTTCCTTTTCTCATGTGGCCGGGCTCGGTGTGCCTGACCCTAGTGAGGCGGGGTGGCCCGGGTCGACGCTCAGATGTCACCCTCGAAGCCGTAGATGCGGCCGGCGCGCCGCTCGGCCAGCGTGGCCAGCGGGAGGTCGACGCCCAGCTCTGCGCCGAGCTCCAAGATCGTGGTCAGGTCCTTGTGGGTGACCTCCGCGCCCGCCCGCATGAGCTTGAGCAGACCCTCGTCGGAGTCGGGCGGCCACGGTGCCGCGGTGGTGCGGAACATGAGACGGGTGGCCCCGCCGATGCGCTTGTCGCTCTCCCGTGCCGCCTCGCCCAGCTTGCGCAGGTCGATGCCGGCCGCCTCGGCCAACTCCTGCGCCTCGAAGGCGGCCAACCACGACCCGTAGGTGATGAGGTTGCGGGCCAGCTTGGCGGCGAGGCCGGCGCCGGGAGGGCCCATGTGGAGGACGAGACAGCTGACGGCGTCGAGGACAGGGCGGACGCGGTCGACCTCCTCCTCGGAGCCGCCGATCATGCAGACGAGCTTGCCCGCCGCCGAGGCGTCCGGGCCGCCGCTGACGCCGCAGTCGACGACCGTGATGCCTTTGGCTGCCCCCTCGGCGCGCATGGCGAGGACGGTCGCGGTGGAGATCGTGCTGACGATGACGGCGGTGCTGCCGTCGGCCGCGCCGGCGAACACGCCGTCGGGCCCCTGCAGGACGGCCCGGACCTGGGCGTCGTTGAACACCACTACGAGGATGACGTCGCTCCGGGCGGCGAGCGCTGCGGGTGTCGCCGCCACATGGGCCCCCTCCCCGTACGGCGCGGTGGCCTCCTCACGGACGTCGCAGACCGACACCGGCATGCCGGCGCGCATCAGGGAGGTGGCGAGGCCGCCGCCCATGTCCCCGAGCCCGATGACCCCGACCCGTTGGGCTGCCTCTTCGTTCTCCGGCACGTGGCCAACCTCCCTACGTCCCTAGATCTGGACAAGTGTCTGGACTATAGTTTGAACTGATGACCGAGCAAAACGACTACTCGGGCCCTTTCGACCCCGGCTTCGACTACGAGGACCTGTCGAAGGAGGCCCTGGTCAGGCTGGTCCGGGAGTACGGGCTCATCGTGCACCTGCTCGACCGCTCCATGTGCGCCGCCATCGGCCTGAAGTACGGGGCCGAGGCGGTCAAAGAGCTGGCCATCGAGGAGTGGGCCGGTGCCAGCCCCGTCTACGGCGACCGACTGCGCCAGATCATGCGGGTCGAGGGCGACGGCGTGTCGGCCATCTTCAAGGTGCTCCAGCTCGACCCCGGCTTCCCGCACCACTACATGGACGTGCACTACGAGCTGGTCGACGAGCGGCACGGGTACTTCGAGCTGGCCTACTGCGGCGCGCTGATGGACGCCGAGCCCTTCGGCGACGCGATGGTGACGAACATGTGCCACCACATTGAGGACGGGACCTTCGACGTGACAGCCCAGGCGGTCAATCCCAAGGCGCACATCCGCCACGTGCACCGGCCGCCGCGGGTCCCCGGCGACCGGGTGCCGCACTGCCGCTGGGAGATCGTGATCGAGGACGAGACCGAGACCCTGCCCGAGAAGGACATCACCAAGATCACGCGCATGACGACGGCGGCGACGTTCTCGTTCCCTGCGATGAAGGACGGGACACCGCACATCCCGGCGGACGGCGCGACGGGCACGGGCGGCACGGGTACTGGCGCCGCATGAGCATGTTCGGCGTCGACGGCGACGGCGACGGCGCGGTGGGGCGGGTCGGACGGGCGGGGCCCGCCGGGTCGGCTGAGCAGCCCGGGCGCCGCCACCTCTCCGAACGCCAGGCCGAGGTCATGGAGCGGCTGGTGGCGGCGGCCGCCGAGGAGGCCGAGGAGCGGCCGTACGCGGACATCTCGGTGCGGACGATCGCCAAGCGGGCGGGCCTGGCGCCGGCGACGGCGTACACGTATTTCTCGGGGAAGGACCACCTGCTGGCCGAGGTGCTGTGGCGGCGCATGCAGGGCTCCCCGAACCTGGTCGACCTGACCCTGCCGTTGCCCGCCCGGGTGGCCGACACCGTCCGGAGCATGGGCTTCGACGCCATGGGCTCGCCGGCCGTGGCCGTCTGCACGACGGCGCTGCTCGGCGACGGCCCGGACGTCAAGCGCGTGCGCTCCCGCCTCGGGGCCGAGATCACACGCCGCCTGTCGGCCGCCCTCGGGACGTCCGACCCGGCCGTCCTGAACGTCCTACAGGTCACGTACACGGGCGCGTTGTTGAGCGCAGGCATGGGCCACCTCGCCTTCGACGCCGTGCCCCCGTTGATGGCGGAGGCGACGGCCCTGATGACGGGGACGTCGTGACCACCATGGCGCCGTTGGCCTACAGCCCGTACGACTACGGCATCCACGAGGACCCATACCCGACCTACGCCCGCCTTCGTGCCGAGGCGCCCGTCTTCTACAACGAGGAGCTCGACTTCTTCGCCTACGCGCGCCACGCCGACGTGCTGGCCGCCTTCCGTGACGTCGACCACTACTCGAACGCGTACGGGGTCAGCCTCGACCCGGCCGCCTTCGGGCCCGACGCCCACAGGGCCATGTCGTTTCTCGCCATGGACCCGCCCCGGCACACCCGCATGCGCTCCATCGTCGGCAAGAGCTTCACGCCCCGCCGCGTCGCCGCCATGGAGGAGGGCATCCGGGCGCTGACCGTCTCGCACCTGGAGCAGGCGCTCGAGGCAGGAACGTTCGACTTCATCGCCGACTTCGCCGGGCTGCTGCCGATGGACGTCATCTCCGAGCTGGTGGGCGTCCCCGCGTCCGACCGGGCCGAAATCCGGCGCCTGGCCGATCTCCTGGTCCACCGCGAGGACGGCATGACCGACATCCCGCCCGAGGGACTGGAGGCGGCGCTGACCCTGGCCGGCTACTACGCCGACATGGTGGCCGACCGTCGGCGCCACGAGCGTGACGACCTGACGTGGTCGTTGTTGCAGGCCGAGATCGACGGCGACCGCCTCACCGACGACGAGGTCATCGGCTTCCTCTTCCTCCTCGTCGTCGCCGGCAACGAGACGACGACCAAGCTGCTGGGCAACGCCTGGTACTGGGGCTGGCGCAACCCCGACCAGCTGGCGAAGCCCCTGGCCGATCCGGCCAGGGTGCCGGACTGGGTCGAGGAGACGCTGCGGTACGACACCTCGACGCAGATGCTGGTCCGGGTGACGAGCCAGCCGGTGCGGGTGCAGGGCGTCGACATCGAGGCGGGCCGGCGCATCCTGTTGCTCCTCGGTTCGGCCAATCGCGACGAGGACGTCTTCCCCGATCCGGAGACCTACGACCTCGACCGCCGCACCCAGGACCTGGTCAGCTTCGGCAGCGGGCGCCACTTCTGCATGGGGGCGGCACTGGCCCGCATGGAGGCGCGGGTGGCGCTGACCGAACTGGCCGGACGGGTGCGCTCCTACGAGGTGGACCCGGCGGGAATCGGGCGGGTGCACTCCATCAACGTGCGCGGCGTCGCCGCGCTGCCGACCACTCTCACGCCGCGCTGATGCCGCGTCCCGAGCCGCATCCGGAGCGGCGACCCACCGCGGTCACCGGCGCCTCCTCGGGCATCGGCGCCGAGGCGGCGCGGGCGTTGGCCCGGGCCGGCCATCCGGTCGTGTTGGGGGCGCGCCGCGTGGAGGTCTGCGAGGAGGTGGCCGCGTCGATCCGGGCCGAGGGTGGGGCGGCGACGTCCTGCCACCTCGACCTGGCCGATCCCGCCTCGGTGGACCGCTTCGCCAAGGAGGCGGAGGCGGCCTTCGGTCCGGTGGAGATCCTCGTGTCCAACGCGGCCCGCATCCAGCCGGGCACGGCCTTGGAGACGAGCCCGGAGGACTTCGAGGAGGTCCTGCGGGTCAACGTCGGTGGCGCGCAGCGCCTGGTGCGCGCCTTCGGCGCCGGCATGGTGGCGCGCCAGCGCGGCGACCTCATCTTCGTGACTTCCGACGTGGTCGCTCACCCGCGGCCACGGATGTCCGCCTACGTCGCGTCGAAGTGGGGGCTGGAGGGCTTCGTCACCGCACTCCAGATGGAGCTGGAAGGGACGGGGGTGCGGGCCGTCATCGTGCGGCCCGGTCCGACGCTGACGGGCATGGGCATGGACTGGGACCCCGACGTGACAGGCGAGGTGCTGGCGGAGTGGACGCGCTGGGGCCTGGCCCGACATTCGGCCTTCCTGCGTCCGGAGGGCGTGGCGTTGGCCATTGCGCACGCGGCAGCAGCTCCCCGGGGGACGCACCTCAGCGTGGTGGAGGTCCAGCCGGAGGCACCGATCACGACGGAAGGAGCACCGTGACCACGGAGACGATTGCATTGAGGGAGCCGCCCCGGGTCTCGGGAGGCGGGGGCGAGAACGGCCACCTGGACGAGCTCAGCCGCGACCCCATCGGCCTCATGGCGCGGGTGCGTTCCGAGTGTGGCGACGTGGGTGAGTTCACCCTCGCCGCCCGTGACGTCGTGCTGCTGACCGGAGCCGACGCGAACGAGTTCTACTTCCGGGCGCCCGAGGAGCAGCTGGACCAGGCGGAGGCCTACCCGTTCATGACGCCGATCTTCGGGTC
>DATAXG010000060.1:0-12128 GCA_036273055.1 Acidimicrobiales bacterium
CTTCGTGGACGTGGTCTCGGCGGCACCGCCGCCCACCAAAACCCCCGGTAGCCTGAACGGCACCGGGTCCCGCAGCGCGCGGGCCGGTCGGCCGCACGCATATGACCTATCTCGACCACGCCGCCACGACGCCGCTCCGCCCCGAGGTCGCCGCGGCCATGGCGGACGTGCACGCGGGCGCCGTGGGCAATCCCACGGGCAGCCACCCGCCGGCCCAGCGGGCGCGGCGCCTGCTCGAGGAGGCCCGTGACGAGGTGGCCGCCTTCCTCGGCCGCCCGCCCGGCGACGTCGTCTTCACGTCGGGTGGCACCGAGTCGGCCAACTTGGCCGTATGGGGGCCCGCCGAGGCGGCCCGCCAGGACCGGGGTGAGGCGGTGCTCCTCTCTTCCGCCGTGGAGCACCCGGCCGTGCGCGAGTCCGCCCGGGCGGCGGCCAAGGCCGGGCTCGATACCCGCGAGCTCCCCGTCGACCACACCGGCGTCGTCGACCCCGACGCCCTGGTCCGCGCGCTCTCCTCCCGCGTCACGAGCGTGTCGATCATGACGGCCAACAACGAGACGGGTGTCATGCAGCCACTGCCCGACCTCATAGAGACGATCAACCGGCGCGCCCCCGACGCCTACGTGTTCACGGACGCCGTGCAGGCCGCGCCCTTCCTCGACCTGGCCGACTACGCGGCCGGCGCCGACCTGGTGTCGCTCAGTGCGCACAAGCTCGGGGGACCGGTCGGGGTGGGGGCGCTGGCCGTCGCCGGTCGCGCCGTGCTCCAGGCGCGCCAGTACGGCGGGGGACAGGAGCGCGAACGGCGCAGCGGCACGCAAAACGTGGCGGGCGCCGTCGGGCTCGCCACCGCACTTCGCCTGGTGGCGGCCGAGCGCGCCACAGCGGTGCCGCGGGTGGCGGCCCTGCGCGACCGGTTGCGCGACGGGCTGCTCGCCGTCGTCGAGGGCGCCCACCGGACGGTGCCGGCCGGGGTCGCCGTGCTCCCGGGCCACCTCCATCTGTGCATCCCGGGCGTCGAGCGCGAGGAGCTCCTGGTTGCACTCGGCGAGCAGGATGTGTGCGTCTCGGGCGGCTCGTCGTGTGCCAGCGGGGCGCTGCAGCCGAGCCATGTCCTCGGCGCGATGGGTGTCGCCCCGGCGCTGGCGGCAGGAGCGTTGCGCCTGACCCTGGGGTATTCCACGACGGACGTCGACGTCGACCGGGCTCTCGCCGTCGTTCCCGCCGTGGTCGCCGCATTGCGCCGAGCCGGCTGAACCATCCACCGAGCCGGCTGGACCATCCACCGGGGAGCGCGAGACGACCGGGACACTGTTGCCCCGGTGGCACACTGGTCCCATGCGGGTGCTCGTGGCCATGTCGGGAGGCGTCGACTCCTCCGTCGCGGCCGCGCTCCTGGTGGCGCAGGGGCACGAGGTGGTCGGCGCCACGCTCAAGCTCTGGGGCGGCCCGTCCGATTCCGGGTGTTGCTCCGTCGCCGACGTCGACGACGCCCGCCGGGTGGCCCAGCAGCTGGGCATCACCCACCACGTCTTCAACCTGACCGAGGAGTTCGACCGCAACGTCGTGGCGCCCTACGTGGGTGAGCACGCGCGGGGACGGACGCCCAACCCGTGTATCGAGTGCAACCGCACCATGAAGTTCGACCGGCTGCTGCACCGGGCCGACCGTCTCGGCTTCGAGCGCCTGGCCACCGGCCACCACGCCCGCGTCGCCACCACCACCACCACCAGCGCCACCACGACCAGCGCCACCCCATCGTCGTGGCAGCTCCGTCGTGGCGCAGACCCCCTCAAGGATCAGTCCTACGTGCTGTCGATGCTCGGACAGGACGAGCTGGCCCGCGTCGTCTTCCCCGTCGGCGATATGACCAAGAGCGAAGTGCGGGCCCGCGCCCACCGTCTCGGGCTGCGCACGGCCGACAAGCCGGACAGCCAGGACGTCTGCTTCATCGGCAGCGCCGAGGGCCGCGAGGGCTTCTTGTCCCGGCGCGTCGAGCTGCACCCTGCCGAGGTGGTGGATGGCGACGGCCGCCCGGCCGGCTCCGTCGAGGCCGTCGAGCTCGTCACGGTGGGCCAGCGCCGCGGCATGGGGCATGGCAGCGACGGCAAGCGGCGGTACGTCACGCACATCGACGTGGCGTCGCGCCGGGTGACCGTCGGCAGCGCGGACGACGTCCTGCGCACATCGGTGCGGCTGGCGGGATCGACGCTGACCTGGGTCGACCGCCCGCTCGCACCGGGGGCCCGGGCGGTGGCGCAGGTCAGCGCGCACGGCCGACCGGTGCCGTGCACCATCGTCGTGGAACATCCGGACCATCCCGAGAGCGTGGAGGTCCGCTTCGACGACCCGCAGCGCCCCGTGGCGCCGGGCCAGACGGTGGCGCTCTACGACGCGCTCGACCCCGACGCCGTCGTGGGCGCCGGCATCGCCGCCTGACCATGGCCGACAAGGACGTCCCCACGAAGGCGGCCGACCGGGCCGCCGAGCTGCGCCGGCAGATCATCCACAACAACGAGCTCTACCACCAGCTCGATGCGCCCGAGATCCCCGACGCGGAATATGACCTCCTCGTCGTCGAGCTCCGGCAGCTCGAAGCCGACTACCCGGCACTCGCCACGCCCGACTCGCCGACGCAGGCCGTCGGCGCCGCGCCCTCGGGCCTGTTCCAGGAGGTGCGCCACCGGGTCCCGATGATGAGCCTCGACAACGCGTTCAGCGAGGACGACCTGCGGGCCTGGTCGGAACGCCTGCGGCGCCAGATGCCCGACGCCGACCTCGAGGCGTTGGCCTTCTCGTGCGAGCCCAAGGTCGACGGCGTGGCCATGTCGCTCACCTACGAGCGCGGCCGCTTCGTGCAGGCCGCCACCCGGGGCGACGGTGTCACCGGCGAGGACGTCACGGCCAACATCGCCACCGTGAGCGACGTTCCCGAGGAACTGGCCGAGGTGGGCGGCCCGTACCCCGCCGTGCTCGAGGTCCGCGGCGAGATCTACATGCCAGTCAAAGAGTTCGAGGCCATGAACGAGCGCCAGGCCGAGCTGGGCGAGCGCCTCTTCGTGAACCCGCGCAATTCGGCCGCCGGGGCGCTGCGCCAGAAGGACCCGGGCGTCACGGCCCAGCGGCCGCTGCATTTCTGGGCCTACGCGCTCGGCGACGTCGAGGGCGCCCCGGCCGCGGGCAAAAAAGAGGTCATATGGCCCGCCGCCACCCAGACCGCCACGTTGGCGCAGCTGAAGAAGGCGGGCTTCCCGGTCAGCCCAGACGCCCGCCGCATCGTCGGCATCACGAAGGTGGTCGCGCGCTGCGAGGAGCTGGCCGAAGAGCGCCACGGCCTCGCCTACGAGATCGACGGCGTCGTCACCAAGGTGGACGACGTCGCACTGCGCGACATCCTGGGCGCCACCTCACGGGCCCCCAGGTGGGCCATCGCCTTCAAGTTCCCCCCCGAGGAGCGCACGACCCGCCTCATCGACATCATGGTCTCGATCGGCCGTACCGGCCGGGCCACTCCGTTCGCCCGCCTCGAGCCGGTCTTCGTCGGCGGCTCGACCGTCGGCGTGGCCACGCTGCACAACGAGGACCAGGTGGCGGTGAAGGACGTGCGCCCGGGCGACCTCGTCATCGTGCGCAAGGCCGGCGACGTCATCCCCGAGGTCGTCGGCCCCGTGAAGGACGGGCCCGGCGCGTCCGGCGCGTCCGGCGTGCCGAAGCGCCGCAAGCCGAAGTGGAAGTTCCCGACGTCGTGCCCGTCGTGCGGCCAGCCGCTCGTCCGCCTCCCCGGCGAGAGCGACACCTACTGCACCAACATCGACTGCCCGGCGCAGCGCGTGCAGCGCGTCGCCCACTACGCGTCACGCGGCGCCATGGACATTGAGGGGCTCGGCGAGGAGCGCGTCCTCCAACTCGTCGCCGCCGGCCTCATCAACGACGCCGCCGATCTCTACGACCTGGCTCCGGGGCAGCTCGCCGCGCTGGACCGCTTCGGCGCCCTCTCGGCGGCCAACCTCGTGGCGGGCATCGATGCCTCGCGCGCACAGCCGCTGAGCCGCCTGCTGGTCGCACTCGGCATCCGCCACGTCGGCCCCACCGGCGCCCGGGCCGTGGCGCGCGCCTTCGGGACGCTCGACGCCATAGCCGCCGCGTCGGTCGAACAGCTCGCTGCGGTCGACGGGGTGGGCGGGATCATCGCGGCCAGCCTGGCCGAGTTCCTGGCGGCCGACGGCAACGTGGCCGTGGTGGAGCGGTTGCGCCGGGCCGGCGTGTCCATGGCGGAGCCGGGCGCCGCCGGAAGCGAGGGTGGCGGAGCCGGCGCGGTGGCCCTCCCCCAGACGCTGGACGGCAAGACGGTGGTGGTCACCGGCGCGGTCCCGGACTACACGCGGGAGGGGGCCGAGGAGGCGATCATGGCGCGGGGCGGCAAGTCGCCGGGGAGCGTGTCGAAGAAGACGTTCGTGCTCGTGGTGGGCGAGTCGCCCGGTGCCAGCAAGTTGAAGAAGGCGGAGGACCTCGGCATTCCGCAGGTTGCGGCGGACGCCTTCGAGGCACTGCTCCAGACCGGTGAACTGCCCTCATGAACACAACCGCTGCTGGTAGGGGGGTGTCCACCGGCTGCGTGCCTGGGGTCGGTAGCCTGAGTTCGCCCCGATGCCCCTAATTTCAGACTCCATCGGCCGGGTCCTTGGGAAGCGGTACCGGCTGCTCTCCGCCTTGGGCACCGGCGCATCCGCTCACGTCTATCTCGCCGAGGACGTGTCCCTCCAACGCCACGTCGCGGTCAAGGTGCTCCAACCCGCGTTGGCGTCGGACGAGGCCTTCCTGAAGCGCTTCCGGGCCGAGGCCCGCTCGGTGGCCTCGCTGAACCACCCGCACGTGTTGCGCGTCTTCGACTGGGGTGAGGATCAAGACGGTCCCTATCTGGTCCTGGAGTATCTCGGTGGGGGCTCGTTGCGCGACCTCCTCGATCGTGACATCCGGTTGTCTCTTTCGCAGGCGGCCCAGCTCGGGACCGAGGTGGCGCAGGGTCTGGCCTACGCGCACCTTCGGGGTCTGGTGCATAGGGACATAAAGCCGGCCAACCTCTTGTTCGACGAGGAGGGGCGGGTGCGGGTGGCCGACTTCGGCGTGGCCCGTGCGCTGGCGGAGGCGGCCTGGACCGAGCCGGCGGGGGCGATGGTGGGGACCGCTCGCTATATAAGCCCCGAGGCGGCGGAGGGGAAGCCGGTCGACGGCCGGGCCGACGTCTACTCGTTGGCGTTGGTCCTCTATGAGGCTGTGACCGGGGTCGTCCCCTTCGTGACGGACACGACCATGGGGACACTGGCGGCCCGCATCGGCCAACCCCTGCCGCACAATGACCTCTTGGGCCCGTTGGACGACGTGCTGGCCCGTGCGGCGGCACCCGATGTGGCGTCCCGTCTGGATGCCGCCGGTCTGGCCGCTCGTCTGGGCGCATTGGCGGCGGCGCTGCCGACGCCCTCCGCATTGCCCCTGATCACGCCGAAGCTCGAGGACTCCGCACCGATCAGCGGTTTCCGTGCGCCGGGGGTGTCGGAGCTGACCGACTCGGGTCTGACCCTGGCCGCTGGCGCCGCGGCCGGCGCCGCGGCCGGCGACGGCACGGCGATCGCGCCGGGACTGGCGGCGGCCAGCACCCCCATCGGGACGAAGGCTGGGCCGGGCGAGCTCTTCGACGCCGAGCCGGGCAACGCGGCCGGAGCGTCGACGTCGTGGATGAAGCGCAAGCGCCGCCCCGACGCGATCCTGAGCACCGGGGGCCCGTCGGAGCCCTACAAGCCTCGCCGGAGCAAGAAGTGGTGGTGGATCGGCGGCGCAGTCCTGGTGGCGCTGGTCCTCGTCGGCGGGCTGCTGGCCGCCTTCGAGAGCAACGTGTTCACGCCGTCGCATCCGACGCCGGCGCTGACCAATATGACCTTGGCGCAGGCCCGGACGGCCGTGGACAAGGTCCATATGAACCTCAAGCAGGGCGCGCCGCTGACCTCGATCACGGTGACGGCCGGTGACGTGATCTCGCAGAGCCCGAAGTCGGGGGTGTCGCAGAAGGAAGGCTCGAACGTCACCGTCGTGCTGTCCTCCGGCAAGCCCGATGTGACCGTGCCGGCGCTCGCCGGCATGACCTGTGCCCAGGCCTCGACAGCCCTGCAGTCGGCGCACTTCCAGTCCGTCTGCGCGCCGGGCACCTATAGCAACACCGTGCCCACCTCGGTGTTGGTGCTGTGGTCGATCAACGCCACGCAGAACCCGACGAAGGCGCCCTACGGCGCCACCATCACGCTCGTGCCGTCGTTGGGCCACGAGCCGGCCACAGTGCCGAGCATCCCGACCAGCTACACCTACGCCCAGGCCCAGGCCGCGCTGCAGGCGGTGGGACTGACGGCCACGCAGAATCCCGAGTCCAGTACGACCGTGCCGTCCGGCCAGGTGATCTCGACGTCGCCTGCCAGCGGTTCGCCGGCGGCGTACGGGTCGGCGGTGGCGGTCAACGTCTCGACCGGGCCTCCGACAACGACGGTGCCCGACGTGATCGGCGACACCGTTGCGCAGGCCACGACCGTGCTGCAGGGGTCCAGCCTCAGCGTCTCAGGGGTGTCGGGGAGCCCGAGCAACATGGTCAGCGGCACCCAGCCCTCGGTCGGGTCGACGGTGCCGACAGGTTCGGCCGTCCAGATCTTCACCCACTAGCGGCGCGGCCGGCCCGGTTCTCGACCTCCCTTCCTGTGGTGGCGCTCCCGTTCGACGCGAACTGCGATCTCTGCGAGGCGGCGCGCCTGTCGGAGTGGCACCACGAAGATGACGTCTGCTGGGTGGCCGACTGCGAGGTCTGCGGCGTGCCCATGGTGGTGTGGAAGCACCACGGTCCGACGCCCCCTGATGACGACATCGATCACATGGTCGCCGAGCTGACCCGGGTGGCCGACGCCCGCTTCGGCGAGGGCGAGTGGGCGGTCGACCGGGTGATGCGCCAGATCCCGAATCACTTCCACGCCCACGGGCGCGATCCGAACTGGTGGTTCCGCCTGCGCGGCCTGCGCTGACGTCCCGCCGTCTTGACGCCTGCGGGCGCCCCCGTATGACGTCGCCGGACACGTGTATCGGGGCCCTGACAGCCGAAAGGCGTCCTGAGGTCGCCACCTAGGGTGTCCCAGGTGGATCAATCCGGGGAGGAGCAGGCCGACGTCCTGCTCGACCCCAATTTCGACCCCGGCGGCGGCGCCATGGGGACGATGGGCGCGGACGGATCCGTCGAGACGAACTGGTTCGCCCTGCTGCACCGGCGCGTCACGGGCCGGGCTGTCCGCAGCCCCCGCTACCAATGGTGGGCCTTGGTCGCGCTCCTGGCCGGCCTGCTCGCGCTCAACATCACCTTCACCGTCTTCGTGGTCGCGCTGCCCACGGTCAAGGCGGACTTCAATACGAACTTCTCGGTGCTCGCCTGGGCCTCGACAGGGCCGTTGCTGGCCTTCGGCGTGGCGGCGCCCTTCTTCGGCAAGGTGGGCGACCTCTTCGGCCACCGCCGGCTCTACCAGTTCGGCCTGTTCGGGGCGATGGTCAGCGCCATCCTGACGGCGATTGCACCCGACGTCGGCTTGCTCCTCTTCGCCCGGGCGCTCGACGGCGTGCAGGGCGCAGCGACCGGCACGGCATCGATGGCGATCATCTTGGAGCTGTTCTCGCGCGAGGACCGCGTCAAGGCGCTGGGCTGGTGGTCACTGGTCGGTGCGGGCGGCCCCGTCCTGGGCGTGACGTTGGGCTCGCCGGTGATCCAGTTCTTCGGGTGGCGGACCCTGTTCTGGGGCCAGCTGGTGTTGCTGGTCATCGCCTCCATCGTCGTGGCCCTCCTGTTGCCGTCGGACCGTCGGGCGCGGCGACACAGCGAAGCCGTAGCCGACGGTGTGGAGTCGGAGAACGGTCACGACAGCGGGCACCTCCGGGAACGACTGCGTGAGCGAGGGCGGAAGCGCGAGCGTCATCCGGGCGTCTGGGACGGCATGGACTGGGTAGGGATCTGGAGCCTCGCGGGATCCGTCACCGCCGCCATGCTGGTGCTGAGTATCGGTCCGATCACCGGCTGGACGTCGCCGGCGGTGCTCATCTCCGGCGTGGCGGCGGCCGTCCTGGCGGTCGTCTTCGTCCGCCAGCAGATGACCTTCGCCACCCCGCTCGTACCGAAGACCTATTGGCGCCGTCGGAACTTCATGTTCCCCATGGGCACCAAGGCGTTCTCGAGCTTCGCCTACTTCGGCGGCTTCTTCCTGTTCCCTCTCCTGATGGAGCAGGTCTACGGGTACAGCGTGTCCCAGGTCGGCTTCATCTCGGTGGCCCGACCCGTGCTGTTCGGGATCAGCGCGCCGATCGCGGGCTATATGACCGTGCGGACGGGGGAGCGCACCGCCACGCTCTTCGGCGCCGGGGCGCTGCTGCTCTCCATGATCGCGTTCGCCACGCTGAGCCCGTCAGCGGGGCTGCTGATCATCCTGGTGGCCCTAGCGCTCTCGGGCCTCGGTATGGGCGTCCTCATGCCGGTCACCTCGGCGACCATGTCCAACGAGCTGGCGGCGTCGGAGTACGGCGTCATGAGCGCGGCGCAGCTCCTGGCCAGCCAGGTCGGGGAAGTGGCCGGCATTCAGGCGGTCCTGACCATTCAGGAGTCGATCGCCCGGCGATCCGGCCTGGGCGACGTGCACCACGGCACGGCGCTGCTGCACAGCTTCAGCGTCCCGTTCTGGGTGGGCGCGGGCGCGGCAGCAGCAGCGGTCATATGCGGGCTCTTCGTCAGGTCGCTGCCCCGAGCGGCACGGGTGGCGCAGCGGCTCGCCGGCGCCGGCTGAAACACGTCCCGGCCGGGCCCCGCCTATTCGGTGATGTCGCGCAACCGTGCGGCCATCTCGCCCGCAGCGGAGTCGGCCGCCGCCGGGGCCGCCTGCAGGGCCATCAGCTTGGCCATGTCGCCTTCGACACGGACCTTGCCGGCCATGAAGGCCTGCATCCCGGCCTGGGGGTTGCCCTCAATCAGGATCGCCTTCGCCGTCTCGTAGTCCACCGTGACCTTGAGGTCCTGCGTCTCGAGGTGCCCCGTGTCGAGGACGAGCTCGCCGCTCGAGGTGTCCATGTGGGCCAGGATGTCCTCGTCGGAGAACGGGACGGCGGTCACCACCAGGTTCATACGGACGACGTGCGGGACGGGGGAAGTCTTGCCCTCATACTCGGCGCGGATCTTGCGGGCTTCGTCCAGCCACTCGTCGCTCAGGAACGGGTACGACGCCATTGCGGTGCTCCTTCGTCTTCGTCGGTAGTCGGTGGTGCGTGGTGCGGTGGTGCGTGGTGCGTGGTGCGGTGGTGCGTGGTGCGTGGTGCGTGGTCTCGGTTGCCCCGCCCCGGGAGCCATCTGGCCGCCGGAACCCTACCTTGCTCGCCGGTAGGCTGCCCCTCTGTGGCTGCTTCCATTCTCCCCGGTGCAGAGCCCTATTCGGCGACCGGTGACACCCGCGGTGCACTCGTCTTGCACGGGTTCACCGGTAACCCCCAGTCGATGCGCGGCTTGGCACTGGCGTTGGCCGACGCCGGCTTCACGGTCGAGCTGCCGCTCCTGCCCGGCCACGGCACCGTCATAGAGGACATGCTCGACACGCAGTGGGAGGACTGGTCCGCCGCAGCGGAGTCCGCCTACGCCGAGTTGGCGGCCCGCAGTGACGGCGTCGTGGTGGCCGGCCTCTCCATGGGCGGCATGCTGAGCGTCTGGCTGGCCGAGCGGCACCCCGAGATCGCCGCCGTCGCCGTCGTGAACCCGCTCCTCTCGCCGCCCGACGCCGACACACTCGGGTTCATACAGGCGATGATCGACGGCGGCGACGAAGTGGCGCCCGGCATCGGCTCGGACATCGCCATGGAGGGTGCGGTCGAGTCCGCCTACCCCGGACTCCCTCTCCGGGCCACCCTCTCCCTGTTCGCCGCCGCGGCCGAGGTGGAGGCCGAGCTCGACTCGGTCAGCTGCCCCGTCCTCGTCTTCACCAGTGTGCAGGACCACGTGGTGGATCCCGTCTCGAGCCAGAAGCTGGTGGCGCGCGCCAAGGGCCCGGTCGAGCAGGTGATGCTCGAGCGCAGCTTCCATGTGGCGACGTTGGACTGGGACAAGGACGAGATCGAGGCCAGGACCGTCGAGTTCCTGACCGGCGTGCTGCCCCCACGTCCCCGCCCATGACCCCGACCGGGCCCAACACCCCACCCCACCGGGAGCTCAGCCGGGAGGACGTCATGCACGTGGCCCGCCTGGCCCGGCTCGACCTGAGCGACGAGGAGGTCGAGCTCTTCACCGCGCAGCTGCGGACGGTGCTCGACCACGCCGCCGACGTGGCGTCGCTCGACCTGTCGCATCTCGAGCCTTCGTCGCACCCGATCGCCCTCCACAACGTGCTGCGGGCCGACGAGCCCCGTCCGAGCCTCGACCGCGACGAGGTGCTGGCCGCCGCGCCCGCCGTCGAGGAGCACCGCTTCCGCGTGCCACGCATCGGCGGCGAAGCGCCATGACGACGGCGACGACACTGGCGGCGGACGTTCGCGCCGGCAAGCGCTCGGCCCGTGAGGTGGTCGACGAGGCACTCGCCACCGTCGAGGCCCGCGACGGCGAGTACCACGCCTTCCTGAGCCTGCTGCCCGACGAGGCCCGCGCCGCCGCCGCCGTCGTCGATGCGACCGTCGCTGCCGGCAACGACCCCGGTCCGCTGGCCGGCGTGCCGGTGGCGCTGAAGGACAATCTCTGCACGCGGGGCGCCGTCACGACGTGCGGCTCCAAGATCCTGGAGGGCTGGCATCCCCCCTACAGCGCCACCGTGGTCGAGGCGCTCCGCCGCGCCGGCGCCATCGCACTGGGCAAGACGAACATGGACGAGTTCGCCATGGGCAGCTCGACGGAGAACTCGGCCTTCGGGGCGACGCGCAATCCGCGCGACGTCACCAAGGTTCCGGGGGGCAGCAGCGGTGGTTCCGCCGCAGCCGTGGCGGCTGGGTTCACTCCGCTCGCCCTCGGCTCGGACACCGGAGGCTCCATCCGTCAGCCCGCGGCCCTGTGTGGGGTGGTCGGGATGAAACCCACCTACGGACGCGTGTCGCGGTACGGGTTGGTCGCCTTCGCCAGCTCGCTCGATCAGATCGGCCCGTTCGCGACGACCGTCGAGGACGCCGCGTTGTTGTTCGACGTGCTGGCCGGTCACGACCCGCTCGACAGCACCTCGTTGCCGTCGCAGCCCGAACCGGCGCTGGCGACGGTGCGTGACGGGGTGGAGGGGATCCGGGTCGGGCTGTGCCGCGACCTTCTCGACGGGTGCGCGCCCGACGTGATCGCCCGGGTGCGGGAGGCGGCCGACGCACTGGCGGGCGCCGGCGCCAAGGTGGAGGAGGTGTCGGTGCCCGAGTTCGGGTACGGGCTGACGGCCTATTACCTGATAGCGCCGGCGGAAGCCTCGTCGAACCTGGCCCGCTACGACGGCGTGCGTTACGGCCTACGGGTTCCGGGCCGTAGCATCGGCGAGATGTATGAGAATACCCGCGCCGAAGGCTTTGGCGCCGAAGTCCGCCGTCGCGTCATGATCGGGACCTATGTGCTGTCGGCCGGCTACTACGACGCGTATTATCTGCGCGCGCAGAAAGTCCGCACCCTGATCAAGCAGGACTTTGAGCAGTGCTTCGCCAAGGGCGTCAACGCGATTCTGACCCCGGCGACGCCATCGGCGGCGTTCGGCATCGGCGAAAAGGGCGCCGATCCGGTCGAGATGTACCTCAACGACATCTTTACGGTGACGGTGAACATGGCGGGCTTGCCGGGTATCGCGGTTCCCGCCGGCAAGGACGCACAAGGGCTGCCGCTCGGCCTGCAACTGATCGGCCGTCCGTTCGACGAGGAGACGCTGTTCTCGCTCGGCGAGGTGATCGAGCAGGCGGCGGGAAGGTTCACGCCGCCGAGGTGGTGGTGAGCGTCGCCGGCTATAAAGCCAGCCTGTCGGGCGCAGCCCCCGCGCCCGATCTCAGCGCGCCGCTGGCCGCGCTATGGTGGGCCGCCAACAGCAACTGGGACGCCGCGCACAAGATCGTGCAGGACGAGGACGACGCCAATT
>DATAXG010000061.1:0-17068 GCA_036273055.1 Acidimicrobiales bacterium
TCCTCTACGCGGTCAACGACCGCCTGGGGGAGAACCTGTTCTCCATGGGCCTCGTCCGGGCCGCCGCCCGGGTGGCCAAGGGCTGGCGGCAGGACCAGGTCCAGGCCTCCGGCCGCCGTGCCGTCGCCGCACTCAGCGACATCGTGGCCCCGTTCGCCCCGCAGCGCCTGGCCGCCTTCAGGGCCGAGGGCCACCGGCTGGTGCTGTCGACCACCACGCCGGTCGACATGATCGCCCCCTTCGCCGAGGCGATCGGCTTCGACGACCTGATCGCGACGGCGTACGAGACGAAGGACGGCCGCTACACGGGCCGCCTCTACGAGGGCTTCGTCTGGGGGACCGGGAAGCTGCGCGCGGTGCGGGCCTGGGCCGAGGAGAACCGGGTCGACCTGGCCGATTGCCACGCCTGCAGCGACAGCATCTTCGACGTGCCGCTGCTGTCGAGCGTGGGGACGCCCCACGCGGTCAATCCCGATCCCTCGCTGACCCTGGTGGCCACGGCCCGGCGCTGGGCGGTCGAGCACTGGGACCGTCCACCGGGCGTGCCCAGCGTCGTCGGGCTCGAGCCGTATCACATGCTGCGCCCGTTCGTCCGCAAGCTGTCCTTTCCTTACGCGCGCTTCGACATCGCCGGGGTCGACCACGTGCCGAAGCGCGGTCCGGTGGTGTTGGCCGCGAACCATCGCAGCTACTTCGACGTTGCCGCGCTGGCGCTCGTGGCGCGCGAGATCGGTCGTCCTGTGCGTTTCCTCGGCAAGAAGGAGATCTTCGACGCGCCGGTGGTCGGGTCGATCGCGCGGGCCATCGGGGGCATCGCCGTCGACCGGGGGAGCGGCTCGGGCGAGCCGCTACGGGCCGCCGAGTCCGCCCTCAAGGCGGGCGAGGTCGTGATCGTCCTGCCGCAGGGCACGATCCCGCGCGGCTATGACTTCTTCGACCCGGTGCTCCACGGCAAGACGGGCACCGCACGGCTGGCTGCATCCACCGGTGCCACCGTCGTCCCGGTCGGGCTCTGGGGAACGGAGAAGGTATGGCCGCGCTCTGCCCGTGTGCCCGACTTCACGCTGGTGCGCCACCCGCCCACGGTGCGCGTGCGGATCGGCCGGCCGGTCCCGTTGTCGCTCACCGACGCCAAGGCGGACGCCGCCACCATCATGGAGGCCGTCAGCGCGTTGCTCCCCCCGGAGGCCAGGGTGCGCCACGAGCCGACCGCCGAGGAGCTGGCCCGCAGCAAGCCCCCTCGGTGAGGGAAGGGCTTGCCAGCGCGACGACGCGCGTCGTCAACGCCACGTCACGCCGCCTCGGCCGGGGCCAGGGGACCGTGGCCGGGGGACGCGCCGGCCTCCGGCTCGACCCGCGTCTGCTCGAACACCTGAGCGCGGGACGCCAGGTCGCCCTCGTCAGCGGCACCAACGGCAAGACGACGACCACGCGGCTTCTCACGGTTGCGCTCGGCGCAGCCGGTGATGCGGTGGTCAGCAACGAGACGGGATCGAACATGCCCCCGGGGCACGTCGCCGCGCTCGTCGGCACCAAGGCGCGACGCGTCGTGCTCGAGACCGACGAGGTCTACCTCCCACGCGTCCTCGCTTCCACGGCGGCCGCCACCGTGCTGCTGCTGAACCTCTCGCGCGATCAACTCGACCGGACGAACGAGGTCCGCATGATCGCGGGGAGCTGGCGGGCGGCCCTGGCAGCAGCGCCGCACACGCACGTCGTGGCGAACGCGGACGATCCGCTCGTGGCGTGGGGAGCCGGTGCGGCGCGCGACGTGCACTGGGTCGGTGCGGGCCTGCGCTGGCAGCACGACGCCGTGGGCTGCCCCTCCTGCGAGGGCCGCATCGCCTTCTCCGGGGGCGGGTGGTCCTGTGCCTCCTGCAGCTTCGCCCGTCCGGACCCGGAGGCGACCCTCGTGGTCGGTCCGGGCGACACGGCACGGGCCGAGTGGGCCGACGGCAGGAGCGCCCCGGTGCGCCTCGCGTTGCCGGGCCGGTTCAACCAGGCCAATGCGCTGATGGCGGCCGTGGCCGCCGAGGCGTCCGGCGTCGATGCGCTCGCGGCCCTGGCCGTCATGGAGACGGTGCAAGAGGTAGCGGGACGCTTCACGGTGCGCTCGTTCGGCGACGTACGGGCCCGGCTCATGCTGGCCAAGAACCCGGCGGGTTGGGACGAGCTGCTCGACCTGGTGGCCGGAGCAGACGCACCACTGGTGGTCAGCATCAACGCACGGATCGCCGACGGGGCCGATCCCAGCTGGTTGTGGGACGTGCCCTACGAGCGTCTGGCCGGGCGTGCCGTGGTGGCGACAGGCGACCGCTTCCGCGACCTCTCGGTTCGCCTGCACTACGGCGGGGTCCGCCACACCGCCGAACCCGATCCCGTGCGGGCCGTCACCTTGGCCGCGGCCGCGATCACGGCCGCTACCGACGGCGATTCCGGCGCGGTGGTCGACGTCATCGGGAACTACACCGCCTTCCACGACCTCCTGGGTGTGCCGGCATGACGGCGCCCCTGCGCATCGCGGTCGTCTACCCCGACCTGCTGGGCACCTACGGCGACGGCGGGAACGGCCTCGTGCTGGCGCGGCGGGCCGAATGGCGCGGCCTCGATGCCACCCTTTTGCAGGCCGTCTCCGACCGCCCGCTCCCCGACGCCGACCTGTACTGCCTGGGTGGGGGGGAAGACGGTCCCCAGGTCCGCGCCGCCCGGACCCTCATTGACGACGGCACCCTGGCGCGGCGCGTGGCGGAGGGCGCCGTCGTCCTGTCGGTGTGCGCCGGATTCCAGATCGCCGGCAGGAGCTTCCCGGGTGCCACCGGTGACCCGCATGAGGGCGTCGGGCTCCTCGACGTCGATACCGTGAAGCCGACCGGGCCGCGCGCGGTGGGTGAAGTGCTGGTGGACGTCGACCCCGAGGTGCTGGGGACGGTGCCGACCCTGACCGGCTTCGAGAATCATGGTGGGGCCACGTCGCGGGCGGAAGGCGTCGCTGCCCTGGGGCAGGTCGTCGCCGGCGTGGGCAACGGCGTCGGAGACGGCAGCGAGGGCGCCGTCCACGGACGCATCGTGGGCACCTACCTCCACGGTCCGGTGCTCGCCCGGAATCCGGCCCTGGCCGATCGCTTGCTCTCGTGGGCGCTCGGCGACGTCGCGCTCGCGCCGTTGGACGACGCCGAGCCGGAGAGCCTGCGCGAGGAGCGGCTGGCTACCGTGGGGGGCAAGCGCCGGCGCCGGCGGCGCACATAGGGAGATCGGACGTCGATGCGCACACTGCTCAATCTGATCTGGTTCGTGTTCTCGGGCCTGTGGCTGGCGATCGGCTACGCGTTGGCGGGCCTCCTGCTGTGCCTCTTGATCATCACCATCCCCTTCGGCCTGGCCTGTTTCCGGTTGTCCGCGTTCGTGCTGTGGCCGTTCGGGCGGGCGGTGGTGCGCCACCCGCAGGCGGGTGCGCCCTCGACGGTGGCCAACGTCCTGTGGTTCATCCTGGCGGGAGTGTGGATGGCCATCGCCCATCTCATCCTGGGGGTGGTGCTCTGCCTGACCATCATCGGTATTCCCCTCGGCCTCGGGAACTTCAAGCTGGCTGCCGTGGCCATCGCGCCTCTGGGCAAGGAAATCGTGCCGGCCAGCGATCCCCGGGCCCAGGTGGGCGGCGTCATCTTCTGAGGAACCGACACCGGTCAACCGGCCGCGCCCACCTCCAGCGTCAAGAGGTCGTGCGCGAGGACCACCGGGCCGTCGAAGTGCGCTGCGGCCAGAGCGATCCATTCGGACTCGGTGCCCGGCTGGGGCGCCGGCACCATGTGGGTGAGGACGAGGGTGCCGACGCCGCCGCGCGCCGCGGTCAGTGCCGCGTCCTCGACCGACGAGTGGTAGTCGAGCACGTCGATCAGCCGGGCCAGCCCTATCGGTTCGATCAGGTCGGGCCGCACCACCGTGTGCACGAGCATGTCCGCCCCCGCGCAGAGCTCGTCCAGCCCCGCGCAGGGGACGGTGTCACCGGCAATGACCACCGATCGTCCGCCCTCCTCGACCCGGAAGCCCACGGTGGGGAGGACCGGGGCATGATCGGTCGGCGCCGCGATGACCCGGACCTCGCCGTCTTCGAGCACCGTGCCGCGTGCACATTCGACCACTTCGGCTGACGGCCGCCATTGCAGGTCGTCGTGATGGGCCAGGCGGTACCCGATGTCGAGCTCCAACATGGCTTCGGTCGCCTGCAGGAGCGACGCCGTGCCGACTGGGCCATGCATGGGCAGCGGGTGGGGCTGGAAGGACGTGATCCAGCGCGACGTGATGATGTCGTTGAGGTCCGTCGTGTGGTCGCTGTGGAGATGCGTCAGGAAGAGCCCGCGCAGCGCGCCGGCGGCCGATCCGGCCGCAGCGGCCCGCATCAGGATGCCACGCCCGCAGTCGAAGAGGAGATCACCCGCCGCGGTACGGACCAGCGTCGACGGCCCGGCCCGCTGGGGATCGGGAAGAGGGCTCCCGCTGCCCAGGACGATGGTCTGCATAGGATGCCGCCTCTCGAGGTCGCGCCTACACAGCACCGTAGATCGCGTCGGCGCCTGAGCCGGACATCGTTGCTACCATCCGGCACGACGCCGTCCGGGAGGAGCCTTCATGGCCCAGTGGAGTGAGGAGGACGTGACGGCCTTGCTCGGCGAGCTGGGATCGCACGGCTTCGGGGGCATCAACCCCGACGAGCAACAGCTGCTGGCCCTGCTGACATCCGACGAAGGTGGACCGCTGCAGTTCGTGAACCTCCTGTCCTACCGGCCCGAGGCGCGCTACCCCGAAGATCACGAGCTGGCCGGCGCCGGCCTTCGCGGCGCAGAGGCCTACGGCCGCTACGGAGCGGTGGCCCTCGAGCAGGTGGTGCGGCGGGGTGGCCAGCTCACCCTCTACAACGACGTGCTCCAGGTCCTCATCGGCCAGAGCGGTCCGTGGGACCAGATCGCCGTCATGCAGTATCCGGAGGTCGACACGTTCGTCGACATGATCCGGGACCCGGAGTACCAGGCGGGCCTGGTCCACCGCGACGCCGGCCTGGCCGCCACGGCCATCCTGGTGTCGCGCCCGCTTCTCTGACGCACGGGTCCGACGCCTCAGCCGGTCTTCGCGAGCGTCAGCTCCTCAATCCGGCCACTCCGATTCCCGTCGCCGCGAGGGAGGCTCGTCGAGCGCCCAGGCGCGGCGCCACGCCGAGGCCTCCGGCCCCCGATGCGCGGTCGTCGCTCCGTCGAAGGGCGCCACGGCGCTCACCGAACGCCGGGCCTGCCACCAGTCGGAGTGGACTTCCCGCGACAGCGTGGCGACGGCAGCCTCGATCCGGTCGGAGAAGCGGTGCGTGTTCTCTCCCTCGTCCGGGGAGAGTGGGCTCCCGAAGAGCACGGCGATCGGGGCACGGCGCACGCGGCTGCTGCGACGCGACTCGGTCCCGGAGCCTCCGGGCGCCCGCCCCTTTGACTCGGCACTCTTCGGTTGCACGTGACGGGTACCGTGCAGGTAGACCGGCACCACCGGCCGGCCGGTGCGTCGGGCCAGGTAGGCGGCGCCCGCGGTGAACGGTTGGGTCCAGCCGTCAGGTGAGCGCCCGCCCTCGGGAAAGATCACGAGGTTCCAACCGTCTGCAATGAGCTCGGCGGCCGTGTCGCCCGACTTGCGGTTGACCCTGCTCCGCTCGATCGGGATGGTGGCCAGCGTGAACGACGACAGCACCGCCTTCCAGGTGCGGTCGAAGAAGTAGTCCGACGCCGCCGCCACCACGGTGCGGTGGCGGAACTCCACCGGCAGGGTCGTCAGCAGCAACGGCGTGTCCATATGGCTGAGGTGGTTGGACGCGAAGATCACCGGGCCCTCGACGTGCTGGAGGTGCTCCAGTCCACGCACCGTGGCGGGCGCCAGGAGGCGCGCCGCCGGTCGGGCCAGGTTGTCCATCACCATGGCCCGGGCCAGCCGGACCGGATAGCGGCGCGACCAGTCGTGGTCATAGTCGAGCCCGATCCGACGTTCGGGGTCGGGGCGCTCGACCGTCGTCGGCCATGATGGGGCGGCCAACGGGAAGCGGGCCGAGCGCAGGCGGCCCCGCAGTCCCGCGCCTGCCATCAGTGGACGTCCGACATGAAGATGGGTGGGTTGTGCATGTGGGTCAGCGTGGGTGAGGGGCCGACGACGTCCGACGCGATCTCGAGGGCGTCGTCGAGCGAGCTCGCCGGGGAGAAGCCGAGACGTCGCACGGCCCTGGTGTCCCCGCCGACGATGATGACGCGACCCAGGTGTGACAGGGCGTGCGCGCACCAGTACCACATGTAGAAGGGGTGCACGCCGTGGTAGGCGTGTCCGGTCCGGTAGAGGTGCACGTACCACGGGTCGGTGGCGAAGGACTCCTCGAACTCCTTGTGCATCTGCACCGGGTCGACCGTCTGGGTCAGGACCTGCTCGTAGAAGTCGATGTAGCTCGGGTGGTGCCCGGGGTGGAACTCCGGCCGGGTCGGGTGCTTCATGATGACGACCCCGCCTTCGCGCACCAGGGGCTTGCCCCGGTACATGTTGAAGAAGTAGCCGAGCCCGAGGCAGGCCACCAGGATCGGGTTCATGATTGAGTTCACGTTGTAGGGGCAGATGTACGGCAGCCCCATGGTCAAGATGTCGGTCTGGCCCTCGACGTCGATGCCCTGCTGCGCCCAGACGTTGGCGGTCGTCAGCGCGTGGACTTCCTCCACCTCGCCCGCCTGGACGGAGGTCAGCGCGTGGGGGGAGCGGATGGAGTGGAAGATCTGACGGGCCAGGCGAGGCGGGACCTTGGACAGCGCCTTGGACGTGGCGGCGTAGGAGGCCCGGTCGCGCAGCGACCATTCCCACTCCCGCTTCTGGAGGAACGCGAAGTTGGGCGGGAACGTGTCGTTGTTGAGCGTCGTCTCAATCTGGAAGATCTTCACGCCCGACTCGGCGATGAGGCGGCCCATGCGCCAATTCGCGGAATGCAGCTCGGAGGCCGGCTGGTCCATGAACGACTTCGAATGGCGCATCGTCTGCGGATTGTGGTGGTGGCGCAGGCTGCGGTAGCTGGCCAGCCCCGTGGCGACGCTCTTGTGCCCGCCGTCCATGGAGACAAGGTTGATGTTCACGTAGACCAGCAGGTCCGACGTGGCGGCCCGCTTGTTGATCTCGACCTCTTCGCCCTGGTCTGTCTCGCCGATGAAGAGGAGGTTGTCGGGATCCTCGGCGTCGTGCTGGGTCAGGAGGCCGTGGGGGGCGAAGGCGTCGTAGACCCGGTCGCCCAGGGCGTGGCGCAGCTCCTCCTCGGTCATGCGGCGGTGCAGGGCGAGTGCGGCGATGAGCTCCACATCGTCGACGCCGGCCTCCGCCGCCATATCGAGCACGGTCTCGATCACCATCTGGCGGATATCCGGGGCCTCCATCGGCGGCAACGGCAGCGAGACGTCGTCGAAGCAGAGGGTGAGCTTCATGCCCGGGCGCAGCAGCGCGGGCAGCGGATCACGGTCGCCCACGGGGTGGAGCAACGCGTGCCGGATGGCCCGGTAGGGATCCTCGATCGCCTTCATCGGCTCGGGGGCGTAGAGCACGCGGCTCCCCTCGGGCAGCGTCTCGAGGCCGAAGCCCTCGCCGCTCCAGAACAGGGTCGGTGGTGTCGACTTGTCCACCTCGAGGACGAAGCCTGGGCGGCGACTCATCGGGTCGGTCCTTTCCGTACGTCGAATGCGATCTTGACGGCGCCGCGGCGGCCGGCGGCGCCAGCGTGGGCCACCGCATCCTCGAAGCGGGCCAGCGGGTAGGTGGCCGAGACGAGGCGGCCGGTTCGCTGTGCGGCCGCGACGTCGAAGGCCAGGGAGAAGGTCGAGGTCGCGTCGTCCTCGCCTGCGCTGCGCTCCGTCCCGTAGGCGTAGGCCCCGGCCAGACGGACTTCGCGGTGCCAGAGCGGAGCCAGGTCGACGGTCACCTTGCCCGGCATGCCGACCAGGGCCACCGTGCCCCGGGGCCGGACCATGGCGAGCGACTGCGCGATCGACTCGGGGCTGCCGACGCAATCGAACACGACATCGGCACCACCCGAGAGCGTCGCGGTGACGCCCGAGGCTCCGCCGTAGGACAGCGAGCGCGAATGCCGGCGTACGGCGCGGCCGATCTGATCGGAAGGCAACGCCTCCGTGGCTCCCAGTTCGCAGGCGAGACGCTGCTGGTGCGCGTAGCGCGCTCCGACGAGCAGCGCGGCGGGCGCGGCGCAGCGACCCACACCAGAGAGATGGGTGAGGGCGGCCGTGACCAGCAGGCCGAGTGTGCCCGCCCCGATGACGGCCACGACATCGCCCGGTTCGATCGGAGCGCTCAGCGCCGCGTGCACCGCGCACGCCACCGGCTCGACCGTCACCGCGTCCTCGTCCGTGAGCACGTCGGGCACGGCATAGAGCTGTGTGGAGTGCGCCACCAGGCCTGCCGTGGACCAGCCACCTCCGGTGTCCGCGCAAAACCCCGTCTGCAGGCCGGGTCGGATGTGGCCGAAGGCGACGTAGCCGCAGTTCCCCACGTGTCCGGCCTGGCAGGCTGGGCACGCCGGCTCGATCCCGCGGGCCGCGCAGCCGAGCACCGGCTGCAGGACGACGCGGCTCCCGGCGGGGAGCACGACTCCCTCGGCGCCGATGGCGTCCTCGGCGAGGGTGCCCACGACCTCATGCCCGGGGACGAAGGGAAAGGAGACGATGTCCTCGAAATAGCGCGAGCTGCGCCCGTCCAGCGTGGCCAGGTCTGATCCGCAGATGCCGGACAGCGTGGGCTCGACATGGACCCAGCCGGCTGCGGGGACTGCGGGTGCGTCGCGCTCAACGAGGCGCAACGGTCCTACGCCGGCCCCCCGCCCCGACCCGAAAGACGACACGACGCGTGCCGCGGCGAAGCGGGGGAGCGACCGCTCGAACAGGAGTGTGCTCACCGGCCCATCACCGCCTTCGGCTGCCGCACGTCGAAAGGCCCGAGCGGGAGCGGGCGGTGTGATCCACCCTCTGCCTTGGCCCAGTGCTCCACGTGCCAGCCCCGGCGCCGGGCGATGGCCGACAGGCGCGACTCGGGATTCACCGCGACGGGGAATCCGACCGCCTCGAGCATGGCCAGGTCGCTGGCCGAGTCGGCATAGGCGACGGACTCCTCGAGCGACAGCCCGTGCTGCGTCGCATAGTCGGCCAGTACCAGGGCCCGCGCCTCGCCGATCGGCGGCAGCGTCGTCAGGTGGCCCGTCAGCCGCCCCTCATGTGACTCCATCTCGGCGCAGACGATGTCGTCGAAGAGCGGCCGGATCGGCTCGATGATGAAGTCGAGCGCTCCCGTGATGAGCAGGGTCCGGTGCCCGGCCGTCCGGTGGGCGCGCACACGGGCGAAGCCGTCGGGGAACGACCGGGTGAGGAGCTGGCGGTGGAACAGCTCCCACGAGTCCTCGCGCAGTTGGTCGAGCGGCGCATCCTCGAAGCGGCGGTAGAAGGAGCGTAGGAAGTCACCGCGGTCACGCCGGTCGAGGGCGAGGAGCGCCGGCGCCTGCCGCACGAGGTCCGCCACGAAGCGGGCCCGCCGTGCGGGGGAGAGATGACGGCTGGCGAGCCAGGCGTAGGTGTCGACCACGTTGGACGACATGAGCGTGTGCTCGAGGTCGAACACGGCGAGATGCCGGTCGGGCGACAGTATGGCGCGCCGCTGGCGGTCGGGTCGCTTGTCCACCACCGACTTGCCGGGCTTGGTGCGCACGCGCGTGTGCTCGAGTACCGACGGAAGGTGGATCTCGTGCACGTAGTGGTCCCAATCGATGACCCCGGGGTCGAACACGAACCGCGCGTGGTCGTCGCCGTCACCAGCGTCCGCCATCTCGATCAAGTTGTCGACCCGGTAGCGCGCGTCGGTCTCGGTATAGGCGCCGTAGAGCTCGACGTAACCGAGTGCCCGCCTGGCCAGCGCATGCCTGTCCTCCATCCGGGCGGCCAACTGCGCCTGCTTGCCTCGGATCGGCAAGGCAGTGATCACCTTCTCCACGAAGGTCATGGCGGCATCGGCGCGCTTGAGCTGTCGCTGGACCCGCCCGCGTCCGGGGAAGGACCACTCGGGCACGTTGATGGGCTGCCCCCGGTCGTCGTAGAGGGGATTCCGGCTGAAGAAGTCCTCCGACAGCTCGACGAGGTGCCCGTAGCGCAACGGGTTCCGCACGCCCGATGCGACGTGGTACACCTTCGGCCGCCCGGGCTCCGGCCCGCGTGCCGCCACGGCCAAGATGGCTGCGACAACGAGGTCGACCGGGATCACGTCGACGATGCCTTCGGGCACGCCGGGGAACTCGCGCAGGAGTCCGCGGGCGTACGAGACGATGATCGGCTCCGCCATGCGAAAGCCGCGGATCCAACCGGCCCTCGGCTCCGCCAGCGCGGACTCGATGATGGAGGGCCGCACGATGGTGATGGGCACCCGGCCCTCCCACTGCTCGACCAGTGCCCGCTCACCCAGTGCTTTGGTGAAGGGGTAGGCGTCGGGCCACCCGAGCGAGAGCGCCCGGGCCGTGCCCGCCGTCACCAATTCACCGCTGACCCATTCCTCGCGCAGCTTCTCGGCCTTCGACGCGATCAGGTGATCGCCGGCGGCGCCGATTTCCGCCCGGGCCTGCTTCGTGAACGAGCGCAACTTCTCGGGCTTGCGTGATTCGGCTTCCAGGTCGTCGCGCAGACGTCGCGCCGAGCTCACCTCCGCCTCCCACGGGACGTCCAGGGTGAAGCGGTTCTCGCTGAGCAGTTCCTCTTTGGCCTCGCCCTGGTGCGTGCTCGCGACGTAGGCGGTCGACACGGCAACGAGATGGGCGGGTGAAGCTGTCTCGGCGATCGCCGCCGCCACGCGCGACGGGCCGAGGAGATTGATCTCGACGGCTTGCGTCAGCGGGGCATCGAAGGAGACGGTGGCGGCAGAGTGGATGACGACGTCCGCTGCCGCCAGTGCGATTCGGCCGTCTTCGTCGAGACCCAGTCCGTCCCGACTGACATCACCGGGCACGGCTCGGACCCGGCGTGCCACCTCCGCCTCGAATCCGTCACCGAGGTCAGCGCGCAGGCGGTCGAAGCAGTCGTTCTTGATCACCTCGCGGGCCAGTCGGGCGGCCGCATCCGACCGCCGCCCCGGACGCACGAGGACGGTTACCTCGGCTTCGGGGACGCAGCGGACGATGCGCTCGACGAGCGCGGTGCCCAGGAAGCCGGTGGCGCCCGTGATGAAGAAGCGTTTCCCACGGAGATCCCGCTCAATGGGCATCAGAAATGTCTACCACCGCACGCCGATTCTGTCTACCATTTGGTAAGTGCCCAGCTCGTCGACCAAGGACCGGATCCTCGATGCCGCCCTGGCCTCCTTCGCGAGCAGGGGGTACGAGGCGACGTCCCTCGATGCGGTCGGCAAGGGCCTGGAGCTCACGAAGCAGTCCATCCTCTACTGGTTCCCCTCCAAGGACGTCCTCTTGGAGGCGGTGATCGCCCGCAGTGCGGTCGATCTGTCGGTCGCACTCGAAAGTGCCTTACAGGGCGCGGGGGAGGGGTGGGGGCGGGTGGAGGCCGTCGTGCGATCGGTCTTCCGTTTGGCGGCCCGGCAGCCGGACCTGCTCGGCTTCCTGCGCGAAGTCGGGAGGCTGGGCCCGCCGGCGGCGACGCAGATGACGCTCGCCCTCGACCCTCTCGTGCAGCGAGCGTCGTCGTTTTTGGAGGCGGAGATGGACGCGGGTGCGATGCGCCGCCATGATCCGCGGTTGCTCCTGCTGGCCATCTACTCCACGGTGATCGGGATGGTGACCGAGGTGGAGGTGTTGCGTGCCCTGGGGGAGGAGCCGACTGCTCGTTCGCTTGTGCGACGCCGGACGGACGCACTCCGGCTTTTGCGGTCGGCTCTACTGATTGAGCGCGCCGACAGAGCCCGCTGAGCTCGTTGTCGGGCCTGCGACGGCCTTACTCGGTTTCTTTGGGGATCTTCTTCCGAGCCGGTGCCTTCGGGGTATAGCGCTTGCTGGCGGTGGGGGGCTTGCGAACGGCCGGGTCGGATGCCGACTTGGCGGTTGACTTGGCGGCGGCTTCCTTGCGCTGTCGCCCGCGGGGCCGCGTGGCGGCCTCGCGGGCGATGACCTTGGAGTTTGTCGTGCCGTACTTGTTGAGGCGCCACGCTCGCAACATCAAGAACCCGCCGAGAAGGATGAAGGCGAAGCCAATCAGTCCGACGAACAGCGTGAACGCGAATCCGAGGAGGAAGAGATCGAACGCCACGAGCGTGCGCTTCCGCTTCCACAGGGCGGCGAATCCGATCGCGCAGAGAACCAAGATGACGCCACCGAGGAGCTTGGCGTCGGGAGCGACGGCGATCGAGTTCTTCCCATCCTTGGTGACCTTGTTCTCGGCGATGAAGTAGAGAGGGATCGCAATGCCGGCGATCGTCGCCAGGATCAAGGCTCCCAGGGTCCACTTGGCCTCGTTCTGGTCCAGGGAGGTCATTGCCGCCTTGCGCTCCGCCTGCGGCAGGATCTCGGGGCGTTCGCCCTTCTCCCCGGAGCCACCAGACGAAGGGGGTCCGGTGAATGCACCGAGGATCCGAGCACTCCAGGTCTGAGGCCGGCTGCTGCCGTTTTCATCCATGAGCGACATTGCAACCTCAGGGTACCGGTGTCGCCGGGGCACCCCAAATCACCCCTTGGCGGCGGGCAGACCTGCCTTCGCAGGCTACGGTTGTGCTCCGGCAATCCGCCAGGGCGCTTAGCTCAGCTGGTTAGAGCGCAGCCTTCACACGGCTGAGGTCGTGGGTTCGAGTCCCGCAGCGCCCACCACGAGGTCTTCACGTTTGGACCTCACCCATGTTCACGTTTGGTTGTAGCAGGGGGTTGTCTCACGCGCTCGGGCCCGTCGGCGGCTCGATGACCGGCGCCCGAGCGCGTCAGGTCGACCGGTCGCCCTCAGAGCCGGGATCGGCGCTCTCTCACGGTGGCGCGTTGGCCCCGGCAGCGACCAGGTCGGCGATCGTCTTTCGCCGGCGCCTTCGGGTCTTGGCTGGGAGTCCCTGGGCCGCCCGCCGCTGATCCTCGACTGCTCGGGCCTCGAACGAGGCCAGGACGCGCTGGTTGCGAACCACCATGAGGCAGCTGAGCATCACGGTCATCGGCACGAGGCCCATGAGGCGGCACCAGCCCGGGGCGATGTCGTTGGAGGCTGGGTCCTTGATGGTCGAATTGGCACGCTCCGCGGCGGAACGTCGGCCATAGGAGTCCCGGTGCGCCCGGCTCGGATAGGGATGCTTTTGACGGGTCTTGGCGTTGACGCTCGGGGGCACGGTGATGGTGACCTGGATACAGCACGTCGGCGGGTGCTCGGGCGGAGCCACGACCTCGGGACGCCCGTAGCCGAGCGCCATGGAGCTCTCGCGCTCTGGGCAGCGGAGCTTGCCCGCGGCGGCCGGGCACATGACCCGGTGGTGTCCGTCGGCATCGTCGGCACTGAGGACCGAGAAGCGGTAGCGCTCCAACTCGGCGCTGCGGGTGTCGTGCGCCGCGGTCTCCTCTGCGCCCGCCGAACGCGCCAGCGGCTCGAGGGCGAAGAGTCCGGCCGGGGTCGACGGACAGTAGAGCGATCCGTTGAAGCAGATGGCCCCTTCGAAGGTGCCCCGGGTGCCGCGGTCATGGGGGTGCAGATCCATGACGTGTTGGGCCCCAAGGGCGCGCAGCGGGAGCGCCCAGTGCTGAGGAACCCGATGCGCGTAGCCCGAGTCGCTGAGCACGTCGCCGAGAGGCACGCCGGAGCGCACCAAGTGCTCGAGGACGCCGACGAAGGCGGGCACCGGGTCGACGTGGCAGCTGGTCAATCCCATCCGACGGACCAGCTCGGGGACCGCCGGACCACGCTCTTCGCGCACCATGGCGGCCAAGGAGAGGTAGAAGCCATAGAAGAGCTCGTCGCGCTGACCCGGACCATTCCCGCGCCGGTGTCCCCACGAGGCTCCGGTGTCGGCCGTCGCTCCGCCCGCTTCACCCGGCGGTCGGGCGAAGGACTCGACGTCGGTCCAGTCGACGGCGAGCGACGTGGTGGCCTCTTTGTGTTCGGTCGGGACGGACGCCTCGATGAGCCGATCGGCCAGGCCTCCGAGCACGTCGGAGGGCTCGCCGTTCGAAGACTCCTTGGCCAGCGCGGCCACCACGAGCCCGAAAGTTCTCTCCACTTGGCGATAGGTCAACTCGTGGGGACCGCTCTTCCACTCGACCACGACCCCGAGTCGCCCTCGCTCGGTCTCGCCGAGTGCGAGCAGTGCGGCGTGCACGCGGCGCAGATGTGCGGGACGGCCGTCGGCCAAGGTGACCAAGATGGCGACGAGCAAGGTGCGCACGCCGAGCTGGCGGGGCCGCACGCCCACGGGCAAGAGCGCCTCGACGTCGGCGGCGATGCCCGAGGCATCGACGATCGCCTCGTAGGCGGCCAGTGGCACCGGCCCGTTCAGCGCGCCGCCGCTCCCATGAGGGCGACGGCGCGCTCCTCGTCGACGTGGTCCAGCCCGGCCACCAGGTCCCCCAGGCGCTGGGTGCAGGTGATCCCCGCCGCGTCCATGAAGGCCTTGAGCCCGATGAGCCGGGCACACGACGTGAGCCAAGTGGCGCGCAGCCGCGAGGTGTCGAGAGCGGGAAGGTCGGCCCCGCCGGCCAGCGAGGCGACGAGCCCGCTTGTCACGTTGCGCCGGGAGGCCGAGTACCCCCCGATGACGAAGCCAGGGCCGGCGAAGCGAGCCGCCGCGAGCAGCCGATCTTGATAGGGGGTCAGAACCGGGACCACCCGCGGGCGCAACGTGGCGACCTCGACGAGCACCCCGCCCGAGCGCTCGACGACATCGATCCCGCGCACCGCACGCAGGTCCGCCCCCATCAGACCCGCTCCCGCCCCAAGACAGATCAGTGCTCCGAGGCGGATCTGGCGCCCCGGCGTCGCCTGGGCGTCGGCCAGGGCCAGGTAGGCATCGATGTGCGCGGGCGAGTAGGGCGCCTTGGAGCGCTCGCGCGAGAGGGGCAGCGGGGCCGGGGTGGGGTTCTCCACCACGGCGCGGGCGATGAAGCGCAGGTTCGATCGCAGCGTGCGTCTGGTCGCCGGGCCCAGCGCCGCCCCCTCGGTCACGATGAAGCGCTCGATGAGCGAAGGCGCAAAGACCACCGATGCTGAGAGCTCGAGGCCGATCGAGGTGGCAAAGGACCCGAGCTTGCCGGCCGCGAACAGCAGTGCCTTGGCCCGCGCCGGGCTCTGTGGTTGCGCTCGAGCCACCACGGCACGGGCGAAGTCTGCGAGGTCCTCAGGCAGCGACACTGGCGAGTAGCGGGCGATGGCCCGAGCAGCATCGGAGCGGTCCGAGGCATCTGCCACAGTGTTTATACTGTGGCAGATGGACCACCACGGCGGAGGGATGCCTGGGAAACTCTGCGGGGTGGAGTTGACCAAGCGCCAAAGGACCAAGCTCGAGCGCATCACAAACGAGCTCGGATCGCTCGGTCCGTGCCTGCCTGGCAGCGTGGTCGTGCGCACCGGACGCTGCGGCAAGCAAGCCTGCTCGTGCCGAGCCGATCCACCTCGCCTGCACGGGCCGTTTCGCTCCTGGACCCGCAAACTCGCCGGCAAGACGCTGACCCGCCTGCTCTCAGAGGACCAACTCGACGACTATCAGGTCCTCTTCGAAAACCACCGCCGCCTCAAAAAGCTGGTCGGTGAGCTCGAGGACCTCAGCCTCTCCATTGTCGACGCCGACCCGCGCTGGAAGAGCTGAGCGTCGCCCCGTGTGGGCGAAGCGTCTTTAACCTGTGGGTGACCTCGAAATCAGCGGACGGAGGTCCAGCTCAACGTTAAACGTGAAGACCTCACCACATCGTCGTATTCGAACTTCGGCACAGCAAAGAGCAGGTCGAAGGGCTCCTTGTAGGCCGCTTCGACGACGTGTCCGTCGCGCACGCGCACGTCGTCGAGCACGGCGGCGTTGAGGAGCCTCCGGGTCCGGTCGCCACCCCGCCGGTAGGCGGTGGCGCAGCGGGTGGAGAACCGAAGGGCGAGGTTCATGACTTCCTGCCAGTCGTCGAGGCTCGCGTATAGGACAGTCTGGCGGGACTCGATAGCTCTCAGCTCGGCGCCGATGCGTTCTTGCTCGCGCCGGAGCATCGTGACGTCGATGGCGTTGGCGTAGTACGCCTCCATCAGCTTGAACCGCTCGGCCTCGGCGTGCTCGCGGCGGTGGGCGAGCAGCTCCCGCTCGGCCGTCGCGTCCTCGTGGTGGGTGGCCACCTCGGCGGCGATCGCTTCTCGAAGGCCGTCTGCCCAGTCGTCAGGGACTTCGATGCTTTGGTAGAGGCCCTCGACCTCGGCCTCCAGTTGGTCGGCGGCGACGTAGCGCTCTTGGCAGCCGGTGCCGATGCGGCGGTCCTTCTGCCCGAGGCAGTAGAAGTAGGTGTAGGTCCCCTTCGACCGCTGGATCGACAGTCGTCTCCCGCAGACCCCGCAGACGAGCACGCCCTTGAGGTAGTGGTGGTGCCGGCGCTCGCGCGTGCCGCGCATGGCCCGGGCGGCCAGTAGCTCTTGGACCCTGTCGAAGGTGGCGCGCTCGACGAGCGGCTCGTGCTGGCCCTCGTACTCGATGCCTTCCCACTCGACGACGCCGACGTAGGCACGATGCCCGAGGAGACGGGCGAGGCCCGAGACGGTGACCGCCTTGGCTGCGTAGTGGCCGCTGCGGCCCCGATTGCGAAGGTCGCGGTCGGCCATCTCGTGGGCCAGGCGCTCGACGGTCCACTCCCCGGTGGCATACAGCTCGAAGGCAGCTCTGACGAGCAGGCCGCGTTCGGGATCGGGAACGATGTGGGCGACCTGACGGCCGCCGATAGGTTCGCGAACGTTGAGGCAGCCGAGGGGTGCCTTGTGGGGGTAGCCGCCGAGCTTGGCTTTCTGGCCCATCCCCTTGCGGATCTCGCTCGCCAGGTTCGCCGAGTAGAACTCGGCCATCAGCGCGTGGATGCCTTCGACCAGGCGCCCCGACGCGG
>DATAXG010000062.1:0-56456 GCA_036273055.1 Acidimicrobiales bacterium
CAGGCGGCCCACTCGATTTCGGCCATCGTGTCGGCGCCGTAGCGCTTCGCCACCTCGGCCGCCCAGCCATCGACACAGAGCACCAGATACTTCTCGCTCCACGGCAGGAACCGCGTGGCCAGCGCCTCGGTCGAGAAGTCGGTGAAGCGCAGGTCTGAACGGTACGGGCCGCTGTAGTCGCTCAACTCCGCCCCCGAGTCCACGTCGACCTGGTGGCGGATGTCGAGCGCCGCCTTGGGGTAGGTCACGCTGTCGTCCACCCGCGGGAACTTGGGGAAGTTGACGATGTCGACGCCGAGTGCGATCACGAAGTCGTCCGCCACCGCACCCGGCTCCAGGTGGGCGCCAGGCTTTCGGATCTCGAGGAACTCGTCGAGTTCGGGCTCGGGTTGGGTCTGCGGTTCTGTCACGGGGATCCTCCCTTTCAGGTGCCACGGACCGGTTAACCGGCCCTCCCCTCCCTGGCCTGCGACTGGATGCACGGGTCAGCCGCCCTCGGGGAAGCAGGCTAGACGTCCGGCTAGCCCCGGTCAATAGCCGATCGTCTAGCCTTGAGGTGTGGCGACGACGATTCCCGACGTGGCGGCCGAGGTCCGGCTGTCGGCAGACCGCTTTTCCCCGACACAACAGCGCACCATTGACGCGGCCATGGACCTTTTCGGAGACCATGGGGTGAGTGGCACGTCGCTGCAGATGGTCGCCGACGCCCTCGGAGTGACCAAGGCAGCGGTGTACCACCAGTTCAAGTCCAAGGACTCCCTTGTGCTGGCTGTGGCGGAGGTCGGCATGGCCCCCCTGCAGGACGCGATTGTGGCCGCCGAGGCAGAGCCTTCACGCGTCCAGGGCCGCGCCGTCCTGCTGACGAGGGTCATCGACCTGGCGGTCGAGCGCAGGCGGTGGGTCCACGCGCTGCAGGGCGACCCCGTCATTGTGCGGCTGCTCACCTCGCACGAGCCGCTGCTCGACCTTGTCACTCGAGTGTACAGCCTGCTGCTTGACAACGAGGCCGACCCAGGCGGCCAGGTGCGGGCCGCCATCGTGGCGGCCGCCATCGGCGGCGCGATCGTAAACCCGCTCGTCGCGCGCCTCGACGACGCGACGTTGCGCGCCGAGCTGATCGAAGTGACGCGGCGCCTCTTCGAATTGCCCGACTGATCTCTGCCGGCTGGGCCATGAGCCCTGCACGGTCGTCATGGAATCCGATCCGATCGCCAACGAGCAGACCGCGCACTGCCTCGATATTCTGTTCGGCACATGCCCCGGCGAGAGGGGCGTTCACCTGGTGGGGGTGAGCATGATTCGTATGACGCAGCGGTACGGCCGACGGGCGTTCCTCGTCCGGACCGGAATCATCGGAGCGGCGATCGCGCTGCTCGACGTCGAGGCACTCAGTTCCCCCGCGAGCGCGGCCGGCCCGACGCTGGCCGACCTCGCACCGATCTTCGACTCGTTGGCGGAGGACACCATCAACGGCCTCGTCGCGTTCGTGGTGCCGGGGCCCGACGCGTACTCGGTGGCCCAGGGTCAGGCTGATACGGCACCGGGAGGCCTCGCGGCGGACGGAACCGACTTCATGTTGAACTCGCTCGACAACTTCTACCCGGTCCCGCAAGAGCCCATGCAGCTGCTGGTGCAGGCACTCGTCTCGGGCATCAATGCGAATCTCCCCGACATCCCGATACCGCCCATGCTGCCCGGCCTGGCCGAGCAGTTGGACGCCGCGCTCGCACTGCTGCTGGCGGACGAGACCACCGTCCCGCTCTCCCTCCTGATCGCGCTTCTCCTCAACTTCGTCGCCTCGCTCGTCAATCCCCTGGCGGCGAACGGCGCTTTTCTCTCGCCGTTCTCGCGTCTTACCTTCGAAGAGAAGACGGCGGCGTTCGCGCTCCTCGAGACGGATGCGGCCAACGTGGCGGCAGCCATCGACCAAGACATTGCGGAGCCGGTGAAGGGATCGATCTCCGGCCTCATTGCGTTCATCGCCGGCGCGTTGCTCGAGTTCGCCGCGTTCGGCTGCTTCAGCGAGTTCGGCGAGTTCAACGCCCCGACGCGCACGCTGGTGGGCACCCCGGTGGGCTGGAACCTCACCCAATACCTCGCGGTGGCGCCGGGCAACGCCCCGGTCGAAGGCTGGAACGAGTTCAAGGGATACCTCGGGGGCGAGACCCAGGCATCCGAGTAGCCGGCAGACCGGCTGAGGGGAGACCGACTATGGCCGTCGATGTGATCGTGGTGGGAGCCGGTGGTGGTGGTCCGGTAGTGGCCAAGGAGCTCGCCGCGCACGGGCTCGATGTGCTGATGCTCGAGGCCGGCCCCTTCTACAACGACCTCGAGACCGACTGGACGCATCTTGAGAACGACCCCAACAACCCATTGACCGGATACTTCCGCTTCGGGCCGGCGGACCGGACCAAGCCGGCCTGGTACCGCGAGACGCCCCAGAACTCCTTCCTTTGGCAGCTCTCCGGAGTCGGTGGGACGACGCTGCACTACTACGGCAACTGTCCGCGGGCCATGCCCGGCGTTTTCATGGGATACACCGGAGCCGACGCGGACAACTACGACCCGCGGGTCTTCCCGTTCACCTACGAGGAGCTCATCCCCTACTACGAATGGGTCGAGGCGACGCTCCCAGACCAGACCGCGGCGGAGGGCACCAAGGAGGAGGTCTTCTTCTCGGGGGCGGCGACACTCGGAATCCCGCACAACACGAACAAGAATGTGTCGCAACCCTCCTACCGGGCCCAAGAGAACGCGATACTCCAACCCGGAGGGACAGCGGGCGTGCAAACCGTGCCGCAGGGCACGCCCATACCCAACGGCACCGGCTGCACCTTCTGCGGCTGCTGCTTCCAGGGCTGCAAAGAACCCTTCGACTCCCCGTTCAACCAGAAGGCGAAGAGGACGACGCTGGTTTCTTACGTCCCGATGGCGCTCACAGCGGGACTCCCCAATTCGTGGGCGCCGCACGGGAACCAGGTGACGCTGATCCCCAACGCGTTCGCGACCAAGGTGTGGACGACGAATGGCAACGGGATACCGCGCGCCAGCGCAGTCACGTGGCGCGACACGGTCACCAGCGCCTCCACGACCGAGGAGGCGACCGTCGTCGTGCTCGCCGGTGGCACCACCGAGAACCCCCGGCTCTGGCTCAACAGCGGCCTCCCCAACCCCAACGGGTGGGTCGGACAGGGCTACACCGATCACAACTTCGACTGGCTCGTCGGGGTGTTCGAGAACGACACGTTCAGCTCGCGTGGTGTCGGATCTTCAGCCCGCGTCGACTGGCCCGGACACGGGGGGCTCGAACAGGTCGGGCTGCCCCCGGCTATTGAGGCCTTCAGCCTGATGTTCTCGAACGGCGGGATGCAGGGCTACTACGACAACGGCGCCGACGACCTCGACCTGGGAGGCCAGGGCCTGACGGACCCAGCGTGGGACGGGCCGACAGGGCGACCTATGGGATTGGCGCTGAAGAAGATCCTTTCGAACATCGACAAGCTGGTCAACGTCCTGGTGCTCACCGACGACGACGTCGAACCCCAGAACAGGGTCACCCTCTCGTCCCTCAACGCGGACGAGAACGGCCCCGTGGCCAAGGTCGAGTTCATGGCCCGCCAGGCCGGCAACCTGCTGCGGGGCGCGGGTGCCACCGACGTGATCCGCATGGACTGGCCACCCCTGATCCTCCACGTGCAGTCCACCATGCGCATGGGGACTTCGCCAGACGACTCCGTGTTGGACGGGAACGCCAAATCACGGTTCGTCGACGTCCTCTACATTGCGGACAACTCGGCCCTGGCAAACGCGCTCGGGGGGCCAAACCCGACCGTTACCTCCCAGGCGTTGGGCCACCAGGACGGCCGAGAAGATCCTCGTCAATGAATTCGGGGGCACCCCGTACGTCGGCAGCGGGTCACCCACGGTCTCGACGGACCCGTCCATCACCGCCGCCCTCTCGGCCGTCGGGCTCTGATCGGGACCACTCGCCCGCCCGCTGCGCTTTGTGCGGAGCGCTAGGTTCGCCCTGACGCTGGCACTCCAGTCGACGAACGGGACGCGCAAAAGAGGAGATCCGTGATGACCCTCGGCTACGACCAACCCCTGTACCTGTTGGCCTTCGATCATCGGGGGTCGTTCGAAAAGGGGCTCTTCGACACCGAAGAACCCGTCTCGGCTCAGATCAAAGCTGGCATCGCCGACGCCAAGGAGATCATCTTCGAAGGCCACCTCGAGGCGATCAAGGACGGTGCCGTGCCGGCGGCGGCCGCGGGCGTGCTCGTGGACGAAGAGTTCGGGGCATCGGTGGCGCGCAAAGCCAAAATGGAAGGTACGCCACTCGCCATGCCCGTCGAGCGGTCCGGTCAAGACGAATTTAAGTTCCAGTACGGCGGCGATTTCGCCGAGCACATCGAGGCGTTCGACCCGACCTTCGCCAAAGTCCTCGTGCGCTACAACCCGGAGGGGGATGCCGAGTTGAACCAGCGGCAGACCGAGCGTCTGGCCCGTCTCTCCCGGTGGCTCCGTCAGCACGAGCGCAAATTCCTCTTCGAGTTACTGGTGCCAGCCACGACCGAGCAACTCGATCGCTACGAAAGCCAGGGGAGCTACGACAAGGAGTTGCGCCCTGCTCTCGTCGTCCAGGTGATCCAACGCCTGCAGGAGGCCGACGTCGAACCCGATGTGTGGAAGATCGAAGGTCTCGACCAGGCAGAGGACTGTCAGCGGATTGTGACCCAGGCCCGGAGCGGAGGGCGCGACGGCGTGGTCTGCATCATCCTGGGACGGGGCGCGGACGAAGCCCAGGTCACCGAGTGGCTCCGCGTGGCGGCGCCTGTCAACGGTTTCGACGGGTTCGCCGTCGGACGGACCATCTGGTTCGAGGCGCTCCGGGGCTTCCTGGCGGGACAGATCCCCCGCTCAGAGGCAGTGAAAACGATCGCGACGAGGTACACGGAGATGTACGACGCCTATACCTCCGCCACGTGAAACGATTCGACCGGGTTTGCTGCCGAAAGATCAGTGGCTGCCCGGACCCCAGGTGGCGACCTGCACGTTGCCGGCCACCTTCGTCGGGGCACGGTCCCCCTCCTGCCACCGGTAGAGGTACGAGGCACCCGACGTGGTGGGAGTGCCATTGATGAGCGGCGTCACCCCTGCGACGAGAATGCTCGTCCCCGACGTGTCACCGACGGCGCTGGTGCTGAAGTCGGGGAAGAGCGCCCCCGGAATGCGGAACAGCCGGCGCACGACCCGGCCTGTCAACGGGTTGACAGTGACGACCTGGTCGGTTCCCGCACCGTCGTGCAGAACGCCAAGGCCGACGTCTCCGCCGGCTCCGGCCTTGCCCCAGTAGCCGTTCCACGTCAGCCCGGTTTGCAGCGGGATCTGCGTCGCCGCAGCCAGAGAGGATGACATCCCCGGGACTACGGTCCAGGCCGTCGTCAGGTTCGTGCTGGGATCGAGGAGATCCACTGAGAGCCGTTGCGAGTCGCTCGACCACGAGAGGTCGCTTGCCCCCTGGTTCATCTGCAGGGGCCCTGGCTCGAGTGTCCGGAGGGACCCGAGCGTTCCGGACGCGAGCGTGGCGATGTCGATGCCGACCGGGGGCACCAGGTAGGGCGCCTCCCCTGCCGCCCCCGCCGGGTCCGGGCCGATGAAGGCGAGAAACCTCCCGTCCGGACTGACCTGAGGGTCCGATCCCGGCCCGAGGGCACGTACCGGACCGCCGGCCATCGGGACGCTGAACATCTCGTCACCGCTACCGCCCGGGTTCCCCAGTGATGGCGTCGCCGACTCGAAGAAGACCGTTCCGTCCGGCGCGACCGACACATTCGGGATCCCGGGCTCCAGGATCGACACCTGGGTCGCCAATGTCCGAACGACACGACCCGTGGCGGTCGAGACGACCACCACATTGAAGTTCGAGGTCCAGGCGACGATCTCCCCGGGGGCAGAAACAGCGGCGACCTGTCGCTGATCGTTTCTGTGATGTCCGGCTGTTCCCCGTGGATGCCCGGACGGGGCCTCAGCAGCAATCGCCAGTGCGACGGCAGTGACGACAACGACGACGAGAAGCGTCCAGCCGGCTCGCCGTCGACGCCGCCTTCGTCTGGCTTCTTTGAAGAGAGCCTCTGGGTCGGGCGCCTTGTTGGCGGTCGGACGAGGCGAGACGATCGTCAATTCCCAGCTTCCCAATTCTCGACCACAGAGCTACTATGACTAGTACCATGTTCGAAGTCAATATCGACCGCTCCGAGCCGCTCCCTCTCCACGACCAGGTTGCTGCCGAGATCCGCCGGGCGATTGCCCAAGGCGAGGCCGGCCCGGGTGAACGGCTCCCTCTGGTCAAGGACATCGCCGCCGTGCTGGGGGTCAACAAGAACACCGTGCTGCGGGCAATGCACATCCTCCGCGATGAAGGGTTGCTCGAGTTCACCCGAGGTCGCGGGATCACCGTCACGGGCACGCCGCAGAAGAGCGCCGTGCTGAGCGAGGTGCGTGGACTGATGGAGTTCGCCCGTCGGCAGGGGTATCGGCGGGAAGACGTGATCGAAATGATTGCGACCCTTCCGTGAAGACTTTCCTCAGTCGGTGAAGGCGACCTGCGCAGGCTCGAGGACGGCATTCCTGGTGCTCCTGCAACGAGAACGTCTGACGACGACAGACCATCGACCAACCGGAACCGGCGGCGTCGAGGGAGCGATCGGCACGCGCAGCGAGGTGACCGAGAGTGCCGAGCTCCGTCACCAACTGGAGCTGCCGGTCCAGGTGTCGGCCTCGCCGTCTGACTTCAGCAGGGTTGACCCGAGGGACGGGCCCTCCATTTCGCTCAGATAGCCATTGGTGGTGCGAGAAGCTCTGCGGGCCGGCGGCTGGAACTGAAGCTGCTCGTCCCCCTCACGCCTTTGGGCGTTCTACCGAGACGGCGCCGAGCACTACCCTCCTGGCGGTGCCGACCGGAGTCGCCGACGGCCAGGTTGCGCACAAACCACACGGCTTTTGTGGAGCCGTCTTGTCGGGTCCCCCAATCATCGGAGAGGCTTTCAACGAGCTGCAGTCCGCGGCCGTGCAAATCTGAAGGGCTCGGAGACTGGCGGCGTGCCTGTCCGGCGCCGCCATCGATGACCTCGACACGAATGGCTTCGTCGGACCTCTCGATGCAGAGATCGAATCGTGTCGCAGCATGAAGAATGGCGTTCGTCGCGAGCTCAGAGACCAAGAGCACCACATCGCTCGCAACCGGCAGCGAGACGCCGTCGAGGGCGTCTGCCGCGAATCGCCTTGCCAGCGCAACCGAGTCGAGACTGCTATCGAAGCTCGCTTCAACCGTCACGGCGATCCAATCTCAGGTACTCGGCCAGACCGGTCGCCTCGATGACTCGCTCTGCAATGGCCGAGGCCTCTCGAATCTCCACCGATTCAGTCTCCCGCTGGGCAAGCAGCAACAGGCCCAATCCCGAGCTGTCCATGAACGTGATACCCGAAAGATCGAAGATCAAGCGTTTGGGCCTGCTTTCAAGGAGGTCAGCGATGGCTTTTTGGGCGAGATCGACGTTGGAGACGTCGATCTCGCCCCCCAATTCGACGATCGCCCCGTCCTCGTCCTCGAGGACCTCGACCCACCCCTTGGCTTCGCCGTCGCCTAGCTCCTCCATGCCAACTCCTTCACCGTCCACCGCAGAGCCAACATCGCGGTGTCATCGTCGGCGGTATCGGCGCCGAGGCTTCCCGCGATATCGCTCAACAGGCCGTCCAGCGGCCTGTCGGGTCCGGCCACGGCCTCCCGTGCCCGCTCCAGCCCGAGATCAAGACTTTCACCTCGTCGCTCGACGAGGCCGTCCGTGAACGCGAGCAGGGTCCCGTGAGTCGGCAGAGGGATCGTTGACGCTTCGTAGGTCTGTCCCGGAACCACTCCAATCGGCGGCCCCACAGAAGTCTGCAGGAACCGACTGTCATCGTCAGTGGCGAGAAGGGGAGGCGGATGGCCGGCGCTCGCCAACAGCAGCCGCCGATTCTGAGCATCGATCTGACCACACAGCACTGTCGCAAAGTGGCCATCGCGCTTGAAGTCGAGGAGAGCACCCAACTTGTTGAGCACGATATCCGGAGGGTACCCCTCGGTCGCGAAACCACGAATGGCGAACCGAAGGGAGGCCATGATGGTGGCGGCTTCCAGGCCCCGTCCTGAGACGTCTCCGACGACAAAGGTCAGTCGATCGGGCCCGTCGGCGACGATGTCGTACCAATCCCCTCCGATGTCCAGTGGCCTGACACCTGGCAGGTACTTCGCGGCCGCCTCGAGATCGAGTTCCGAAAAGTCACTGAAATCGGGGAACTCAGCCGGCAGGAGGGCGTGTTGCAGGGTCTCCGCGATCGTCAGCTGTTGGCTGAAGAGCCTCCGATTGGCTTCAGCGAGCCGTTCGGCCGTTCGGCGCCGTCGGACCAGGATCTCAGTTACCACGGCGGCCGCCACGGAAAGTACAGAACCACCGACCGCCACGATCCAGGGAAGCCATTCGAGAAGTGACCCGCCGAGCTGGCCGCTGGGGGTGGCATCAATCGTCACGTAGGTGTTTCCGAATGGGACCGCGATGACGGCCGTTTGGCCGGAGGAAGTCGACATTCCAGAGCCAGTGGCTTCCATGAGATCGCTTGGTCGTACTGACCGTCCGAGATAGAGAGCAAAATTGATGTCGGAGAACGCAGAGTTCTGCGGTACGACGGCCCGATGCCCCGGCGGAAGCGGAGCTTGCGCGTAAGCCATGTAGTGGTCGGCGCCATTGAGGGATCCAAACCCAAACCCGATGCGCTGCCCTTGGTCAACCTGACCAAGAACCGCAAGCGATCCGTTCGGCAGTTGACGTGTGAAGAACGAATGCACTTGCTCCCGTCGCTGACTCAGGTCCGACGGTGAGCCGATCGTGGCCACATCGACGATGGATCCTCCGCTCTCGCGCCAAAGCGACGCCGAGATGAAAGGACGCTTCGATCCAACAAAGCTCTGCATGAAGGTGTCGAATTTGGCCGGATCGCCGCTCGAGGCTCCGGCGATCTCAACGGCCGAGGCCAACGGCGTTTGGATCGAAGGGACCGCTCCGGCCAGAGTCGTGGCTGCCTGCCGGGCCTGCAATCGGAGTAGCCGCCCCTCGTTATGGACATTGATCGAATAGGTCACCCAACTCAGCACTCCGGTAATGGCCAGGCCGACGCAGAGAACGATGACCGTCAGCGGCGCGGGCTTTGCCGGCAGCTTGGAACTGCGACCGACATCGCCCGTCGCTGTGAGGCTGTCAATGGATGAACTCACGGCATCGGGACCCTTGGCTCAATGTCGACATATTCGATCAGATTGATCAGAACCCGCAGTATTGCAGTACCAAGGTCAGACAATCCCATAGCCCCCATTTGCCTGTGGGTTGCCCGTCAGCTGCCCGAATACCCCCGGCAGCCCGAAGCGACCGCGCTGATCCAGGCCTGACTCTTGCCAACCTGGCCGCCCAAACGGGGGTCGATGGCAATTTGCAGCCCAAGGGGATTCAAACCCGTGTCGCCACACTGAGCGATCGGGCAGGCATGTCAAACCGGTGCGCTCCAACACCAACGTGCCTGGTCAGAGACCCGCATGCGTCCAGGGTTACGGCCTCTGTCCGTCGACATGGTTCTGAATGGATGGGCAATCGGATGAACAGTGGGATCCCGAATTCATGTCGCGCTACGAACCGAGTTTTGGCGAACCCGCCGCCGTCACCCTGCTCGGGCTTCGCGCCATTTTGTCGATCGGAAAACCCAGTGAGACATACGCTGGGAGACGCTTCGCCTGCATCCGCGCCAAGACAGGCACGTTGATGTCGACATAGTCGTGCACTTCGACCCGCGATTTCCCCGACATAGGCCGAAGTATTCGCCCCACGTACTGAACTATGCGGCCCTTGAACGCCAAGGGAAACGCGAGGAATAGCGTGTCGAGTTGCGGAAGATCGAATCCCTCCCCCAGGAAGCTTCCAGTCGCAAGTAGGGCGAGTCCCCCAACAGAGGCCTGCGCCTGCATCTCGGCCGAGGCACTCGCCCGGGCCTTCTTGCCCATCCCACCTCGCATCACGATCGCTTCGATCCCGAGCCGTCGGAGCTCGCCAGAGAGTGATTCGAGGTGCTCGGTCCACTGCGTCAACACAAGGCAGTTTCGCTGGACCTCGACGGCACCAGCGACGTCATCGCATATCTGTCGCGAGCGCTCCTCGTCCTCGACGAGGGAGCGGAATACTGCTTGAATGCTCAGCTCCTCGTCGCTGGACGGCTTATGGCCGGTCGTATGGGTCACAAGTACCCGCTCAACCTGGAGCTCCTCATTCTGGTCCGGTGTCATCCGGTGTCGCTCAGCCTCGCAATACATCGTGATGAGCTTTTCGAGATGATCCCGCCGATAGGGAGTCGCTGTTAGACCGAGCCAATGCCGTACCGGCATCTGGCGAACGACACGCTCGAAGGTGACCGCGGGGACGTGATGACACTCGTCGACAATGACGAGGCCATACGCCTTGGCGATTTCGCCTAGATCCTCCCGGCGGGCGAGGCTCTGCGCCATTGCGATATCCATGACCCCCTTCGCCTTGTTGCGGCCGCCACCAAGTTGACCGATCTCCTTGGCGGCCATCCCGAGGTGCTCTCCGAGACGCTCTCGCCACTGCTCGACCAGGGGCTGTCGATCGACGACTATGAGTGTGGGGAGCTGGCGGTGGGCGATGACTCCGCAGGCGATCACGGTCTTGCCCGAACCTGGTGGCGCCACGAGCACACCGAGATGATGCGGAATAAGCGCATCCAATGCGCCCTGCTGACGGTCCGTGAGATTGGCCTGCAGCGAGACCTCGATGGATGTAGGCGACGAGCACGCGTCGGTGATATCGAGAGTGCTTCCGGCCTCTCCGACCAAGCGAGCGGCATGGTCTGCGATTCCGCGGGGGAGCAGGAGCTGATCGATGGTCTCTCCGTAGCACCGCAAGAAGCGGGGCGTGTTCCACGTGGAGAAGCGGAGCCGCTCCTTTTCGTAGTACTTCGGATTGTGCAATGAGGCCAGATGCTTGAGTGCGGCCACCAGCGCCGGGGGCACGCCGATGCGGTCAATGGCCAACATGGCGCCTGAGACGGCCCGGATAATCTCCGGCGGCTTCTGATGTGCCCCGCTGGCCAGTGGTCGTCGGTACCTCGTGTCGTCTGGTCCCGCGACGACGGACGCCAGCGTCTTCTCCAGCGCCTCCACGGCTGCAGGAGACATGCGTGGGATCGACGCCAGGAACGCCCACTGGTCCTCATAGGGCTCGAGGCTGGACGGATCGAGAAAGATGGTGTTCCCTTGTCGCCGGCACTCTCCCTGGAGCGGAAGAGCGATCAGGTTCCCGAAGGATCCCTTCGGGACAAAGTCCTGGGTCGGGAACAGGCGGTCGTAGCTCGACAGATCGAGCTCGGCTCGGAGCTCCATTGCCTGGCGGAGGATGTGCACTCCCAGGCGTCGAGCCGCTGAAGCCGGTACCGGTCCGGAAAAGAACGTCCAGGTGTGAGCCCCTTCCCCCGAGCGTGATCGCTCGAGCGCAACTGGAACGCCGATCGCGGCAGCAGCGTCGAGATAGGCCAGCGCATCGAGCACCCAACCCTTTCCGTCGAAATCACACGCCAGGAGTCGACATTCGTCACCGCGGCGCAGAGGGTAGAGACCGAGGTGACCCTCGCCAGCGAGGTGCGACTCCACGACTCCTTCCTCAAGTGGCAGATACGTGCGGCCTGGTTTCTTCGCGTTCGCCCAGCCACCCGCGACTGCGGGGCTCCAGCCAGTCTTCCCGGTCCGAGAGCTCGCCCAGCGAAGGGCGTACACATCCTCACGGCCGGCAAACAAGAGTCGGAAAAGCGCGATCTTGGCCGCAGCCGGTGAGTTCGCGTTGAAGTCGGCTTGGAGGTCCTGCCGGTCCGAGTCGACGAACAGGGTGGGCTCCCACGGTTCGATGGCTTCGTGCCGGCTCGGCTCGTCAAGGCCAAGGAGCGATCGCAGGCGCTGATTCTCCACCCGTAAGGCAACGACCTCATCGACCAGTGCCTCGATGTCCTCGAGTCCGGTATCGCTCATCGATACCCACGCCCATCGGGGTCAGCTGGGCTCTTGACCCAACTGCCGGAATGCGGATCCCATTGACCGGATTGCACGGATCCGTCCAAGAGCGGATCGATAAACGTCGCCACCAGATTGATGGCATCGCGGTAACTGCTCGGTACGACCCCCTCCAGGCCCGCGCTGGCGATGAACGTAGACCACGCCTGTTGGCGTTCGTCCCCCAGACCGCCGAGGAAAACAGCCAGCGGATGCAGAGCAGCCTGTCGGTGCTCGGCCGTTGCGTTCACAGCCGCCAGAAGCTCGGAGGCCGCGACCTGATAGTGCCGGGAAAGAACTACGACATCTGCAAAATCACGCTCACGCGTCGTCGCAGCCCCTCGCTCGATCATCGTGACAACCTTTTCCGCCAGTACGGTGGCCAGCGGATACCCGAGCAAATGGAAGGGGTGGTCGAGAAGGGCCGGGTACTCGACATCGACCGGATGGGGCGTCACGGGATCTCCGACGTTGACATCAAGGCGGAGAATCACCCTCGCTCGCTCGATGCGGCAGGGAACGCTGAGCCGGACCCCGGAATAGAGCGCAGCATCACGAATAACCTGCGCCGTCATGGCGTCCGCCTCATAGGTGACGCCGTCGTCAACGGTGACCGACAACACCGTGCGAACGACATCGGCGATTGCCGCCACATCGTTGTCGATGGCACGTGCGAGGAGGTCGACGTCACCGGTGGGCCGGCGGCTGCCCAGAACCGCGAGCAGCATTCCCCCCTTGAGGACCAACCGGTCGCGGTACTCGGACTTCGACAACCGAAAGAGGAACCGCTCGAGCACGTAGGTGAGCAACAATTCTTGGGTTGGTCGACCGCGCCGACGTGCCATCTGCTGGAGGTCGAGATAGGCGCGCCCAGCAGTCGAGTCTCGTTGGACCGGACTCATTCCTGCATCACCCGCATCGCTTCGAGGATCGGCGTGCGAACTCGAAGCGCCTCGGCCAGTTCGAGGACGCGGCCTGGTTGGGACCGCGGACGGCGAAGGTACCGGCGCAAACCGGCGACGGCGAGGTCGACCCCAAGGCGATGTCGCTGACGGAAACAGTCGACGACAGTCCTTTCGGGATCAGTGATGCGAAACCCGAGTTGTTGGCCCACCGCCACCTCGATGAGTCCAAGTCCGAAGTTAATCGCTCCAAAGACGTGGACCCGTGTCGGTGGATAGTCGATGTGCGGGCGGTGGCTTCCTGCCGGAACGGCCAGGTCCACCCGGGACGGGGTTTCGTCGCTCAGATCCCAATGAGCGAGAGCGGAGCCCAGGCAGACCATGCCCTGGGGAGCGCGGGCGCAGACCACCACGAAGTCGATCTGGTCGATCCCGGCCGCCTCTCGCAGCTGGAAGAGCCCGCGGGACACCTCTATGAGGAGACCCGAGTCGCGCGCTTGATAGAGGTCACGCCATGAGATCCCGTGCCCAATGGCATCGCGGGCGCGAAAGATTGCTCCTAAGGGCCGGAGCCTGTCGATGACCGCAGAATCGGTAGGCATGCGTATGAGATCCTACTATGATAAGGGTCACTCATGTAGTTTTTCATACCGCCCTCGACTCCGGATACTCACGCCCTGGTCGAGTTCGTCGAGCTGACGGCCATCCAGCCTGTCGCCACTCTTCGCGGACAGTGGATGGACATCGATATCGGCACTACCTAATTCATCAGTGACGCTCCGCTCGCTTCGTCCGTTGACGCTGGTAAACATGGTCGGATGGATGGGCAGGTGGAATCGAGCTCCCGGCCAGAACCCTCTGACCAGGAAGAACATCCATTGTTGCAGCCCCAACGGGATTCGAACCCGTGTCGCCACCTTGAGAGGGTGGTGTCCTAGGCCTCTAGACGATGGGGCCGGGCGGTGGTCTCCGTGACACAGAGGAGGCCGCCGGTGCTCGGGGGGAAGGACTCGAACCCTCAATAACTGGACCAGAACCAGTCGTGTTGCCGATTACACCACCCCCGAATGGGTGGGCGTTCAGATTAGCCGAGCAGCCCACGGGGGGAGTTCGCCCTGCTGGTGGGACCGGGGCGCGTTGTATCGCAAGGGCCTCGGTGGAATGATGCATCGCCCCGGGGTTCCCCGGGGACGGAATCGGGTTCGGAGGTCCTCAGCATGCACCGGTGGTCCGTTGTGGTCGCCGTTCTGGCGGGGGTCCTGGGCGGAGCCGTGCTGGCCCTTCCGGCCGGAGCCGGCACGCCCGGCATGGTCGTGAAGGTGACGCCCGACCAGGGTCTCGAGGCCGGTCAGACCGTGAGCGTGAGCGGCCACGGCCTCCCCAAGGCATCCGGAGGTTCCCAGACCTGGTTCATGACCGAGTGCACCGCCGCCGTCCGGGGCCATGTGGACCCCGCCACCGACACCCCCCACTGCGACATCTCACGCGCCAAGGCCGTCAGGGTCAGCTCGAAGCGAACGTTCAATTCCCACTACCGGCTGACCACCGGGATCATCGGCGACGGTTATTGCGGCACGCCCGGGCACGCCACATGTGTGATCGGCGTCGGGACCGCCAAGGGACTGGGCACCGTCGTGCGGATCACCTTCAAGACGGCGCCGGCCGCACCGGCGACCACCACGTCGTCCGCGTCCGCCGGCTGACCACCTGCCGGCTCAGGCGTCGTGCAACCACTCCAGGTGGTTGTACCCGATGATCCGGCCCAGGCCCACCCCGATCGTCTCCTTGGCGAAGTAGGGCATCGTCGCCCAGCCCCGGATGGGTGAGGTCTGCGTCGGCGTGGGTGACGGGGTCAACGAGAGGGTCGAGGCGATGGCCATGGAGCGGTCCTCGTGGAACGGGTCGGTGGTGACGAGCACCACCCGGGCGTCGTGGGCCAGCAGCTTCGGCTGCGCGTCGGCGATGTTCTCGTAGCTGTCGTTGCCACCCGCCTGCAGAATGTCGCTCGACGGCACGCCCCTGGCCTCGAGATACATCGCGCCCGACTCCGCCTCCGTGCACTTGTCGCCCGGCTGCTTGCCTCCGGTCAGCATGATCAGATGGGCGTAGTCCTGGTGGTAGAGCGTCAGTGCCTGGTCGAGGCGCGCCTGCAGATCCAAGGTCGGTACGCAGTCGTCCTGCGCCGCCCCCATGACCACGATGGCGCCGGCCGGGTGCGGGTCGTACTGGCGCGAGGTCAGCCACACCTGCACGAATGTGACGCCGAAGTACACGACGATCACCGCCACGACGAGGATCGCAATGCGCAGCGCCCAGCGGAGCGGTGCGAGGAGCATCAGGGGGCAGGGGTCACGCGTGCCAGGGCGGCCGCCAGGCGGCGGCACGTCTCGTCCCGGCCCAGCACCGCCAATGAGTCGAAGAGCGGGAGCCCGCGCGTCCGGCCCAACACGGCCACCCGGATCGGGGCCTGCGCCTTGCCCAGCTTGCGACCCACCGACTCGGCGATGCCCAGCGTCACCTCGTGGAGAGCGTCCTTGTCCCACGCGCACGCCTCGTAGGCCGCCAGCGCGTCGGCCAAAATCTGCGGCGCGCCCTCGTCGCCGGCGATCGCCTTCTGCCAGCTGTCGGGATCGTCCGGGGCGTCCGCCAGGAAGAGGAAGTCGACGAGCTCGGGCACCTCGCTCAGCATGGTCACCCGCTCCTGCACCACCTCGGCCAGCGCGGCGAAGACCCCGGCGTCGTAGCGCTCCGGCGGCCACGCCGGAGGGGACACGACGGGCGCCCCGGTGTCCGGATCGGCCCAGGCCCCCGGGACCCATTCCCCCGGCACGGGGTCGACCCACGGTCGGCACGCCGCCACGAAGTCGTCCACCGACAGCGCGCGCACGTACACGCCGTTCATGTGCGACAGCTTCTTCACGTCGAAAAACGCTGGCGACCGCTGCACGTCCTCCAGCCGGAAGCGCTCCAGGATCACCGCCACCGGAACGATCTCCTCGTCACCGGGGCTCCAGCCGAGCAGGGCCAGGTAGTTGCGGAAGGCGTCGGGCAGGAAGCCCTGGGCGCGGTACATCTCCACTGCCACGGGGTCGCGCCGCTTTGAGAGCTTCTTCCCCTGCTCGTTCACCAGCAAGGGCAGGTGGGCATAGGCCGGCAGGGGCAGGTCGACGCCCTCGGCCCGGTTCAGCGCGCCCCACAGCATGATCTGCCGTGGCGTGGTCGGCAGCTGGTCCTCGCCCCGGATCACGTGCGAGATCGCCATGGTCCGGTCGTCCACCGCGTTGGCCAGCACGAAGAGTGCCTTGCCATTCCCCTTCACGCAGATGAAGTCCTCGAGCGCCCGCTGCGGGAACTCCACGTCACCCCGCACCAGGTCATGCACGTCGACGACGCCTTCGTCGGGAGTCCGGAAGCGGAGCGCCCGCCCGTCCCCCCGGGGCAGCCCGAGGTCGCGGCAGAACCCGTCATAGCCCGGTGTCGGGTCTCCGGCCGCCGCCCGCTGCCGGGTTCGCTCGTCAATCTCCTCCCGGGTGCAGGCGCAGGCGTAGAGCGCCCCGCTCTCCCACAGCGCCTCGATCGCCGCCGAGTGGGCGTCCCCCTGCGCCGACTGGAAGTACGGCCCCTCGTCGGGCGCCATCCCGAGCCAGTCGAGGGCGCTGATGATGCCGTCGGTCCACTCGGGCCGGTTGCGCGCCTCGTCGGTGTCCTCAATCCGCAGCACGAACGTGCCGCCGTGCTGGCGGACGAACAGCCAGTTGTCCAGCGCGGCCCGCGCGCTGCCGACATGGAAGTAGCCGGTGGGCGAGGGCGCGAAGCGTGCCCGGGGCGGGGTGGTGGTGGAGTCAGTCATGCCGTGGACCGGCGCACCCCGTGCGCCGGTGGAGTGCAGGTGAGGGACCGGGCGTCAGTCTTCCTCTATTGAGATGGCGCCCGTCGGGCAGCCGTTGACCGCCTCGCGCAGGCGCTCGCGGAACTCCTCGGGCGGGTTCTCGTTGAGCACGTACAGGTAACCGTCGTCCCGCACCTCGAAGACCTCGGGCAGGATTCCCATGCAGACGGCATTGCTGGCACACTCATCGAAGTCCACGACGACCTTCACGGAGACCTCCTGGTCAGGGCTGGCTTGGTCCCGCCGAGCATATCGGCAGGGCACGTCGCCTCAGGGCTTGTCGGCGCTGACGACCCACATGGCGAAGAACTGGGATCCACCACCGTAGGCCTGTCCGAGGGCGCGACGGGCGTCGGGCACCTGGTGCTCGCCCGCCATGCCGCGCACCTGCAGGGCGGTCTCCAGGAAGCGGAGCATCCCCGACGCACCGATCGGGTTCGACGACAGCACGCCACCCGAGCAGTTCCACGGGATGTCCCCGCCCTCGATCATCGACGTTGCACCGGCCTGCGTGAGCTTCCAGCCCTCGCCCTCGGGGCAGAAGCCGAGGTTCTCGAGCCACATCGGCTCGTACCAGCTGAAGGGCACGTAGACCTCGGCCATGTCGAAGTCGGACCGCGGGTTCGTGATGCCGGCCTGGCGGTAGAGATCGGCGGCGCAGTCCCGGCCGGCCTGCGGGTTGACCTGGTCGCGACCGGCGAACATCGTGGGCTCCGAGCGCATGGCCATGCCGTGGATCCAGGCAGGTGGCCGCCCGGTCGCCGCCGTCGCCGCACCGGCGGCCTTCTCCGATCCGATGACCATGGCAGCCGCGCCGTCGGATGACGGGCACGACTCCAGGTAGTGCAGCGGGTCCCACAGCATGATCGACTCCTCCACCATCTGCATGGAGATGTCGGGCAGCTGCAGGTGGGCGTAGGGGTTCTTCAGTGCGTGCAGCCGGTCCTTGACGGCGACCATCATGCCGATGTCGTTCGGCGCGCCGGAGCGGTACATGTAGGCCCGGATGATGGGAGCGAAGTAGCCGCCGGCCCCGGCCAAGAGTGGGGCCGAGAAGGGCTGAGGCACCGACAAGGCCCACATGGCGTCCGAGTCGCTCTGCTTCTCGAAGGCCACTGTCAAGACGCGCTCGTGAATGCCAGAGGCCACCAGGTGCGACGCCACGATCGCGGTCGACCCACCGACCGAGCCCGCGGTGTGCACGCGGAACATCGGCTTGCCCACTGCTCCGAGCGCCGGCGCGAGATACAGCTCGGGCATCATGACGCCCTCGAACATGTCGGGGGCCTTGCCCACGACCACGGCGTCAATGTCGGCGAAGGTCAGCCCGGCGTCCTCGAGCGCGGCCACCGCGGCCTCGCGCACCAGGCCTGCGATCGACACGTCTTCCCGCTTGGACTTGGCCACCGTCTGGCCCACGCCGATGACTGCGCAACGCTCGGCCATCACACACCCTCCAGGACGCACACCAGGTTCTGTTGCAGGCACGGGCCCGACGTGGCGTGCGCCACGGCCCGGTCGGCCTCGCCGGACCAGATGCGCCGGGCCGACTCGCCGATGCGGATCAGCCCGGCCGACATCATCGGGTTGGCCGCCAGCGCGCCCCCCGAGGGGTTCACGTCGACGCCGTCGCCCAGGCCCAACGCCTCGGCCACGATGAGCTCCTGGTGGGCGTAGGGCGCGTGCAGCTCGGCCACGTCGACCTTCTTGGCCCCGACCCCGGCCTTCTCTCCCGCCAACTTCGTCGAGGGGGACGTGGTGAGGTCGCGGGCGCCGACAGAGTGCGTCTCAATGCGGTGGTCGATGCCGGTGATGAAAGCCGGCCGCTCGGACAGCTCGTAGGCCCGGTCGCCGGCGGCCAGGACGATGGCGGCGCAACCGTCGGTCAGCGGCGGCAAGGTGTGGCGGCGCAGCGGCGCCACCTCGTAGTCCTCGGCCAGCAGCTGTTCGGGCGTCCGGTCGTAGGCGACCTGTGCCTTGGGGTTCGCCAGCGCGTTGCGCCGGGAACGGCTGGCCACCGCGGCGAAGTCGGCCTCGCTGGCCGCCCCCTTGTCGATCATGGCCTGCGCCTGCAGCGCGGCCAGCGACGTCGGGTCGGGCCACAACGGCGCCAGGTAGTACGGGTCGAGTTGCACGGACAGGATCTCGCCGAGGTCGCCCATGGATGAACGCCCGAAGGCATAGACGAGGGCGGCGTCGATCTCGCCCTCCTGCAAGAGCACCCAGGCCTCGTAGAGCGCCCAGGCGCCGTCCATCTCGACGTGCGACTCGGCCCGGGGCGGCCACACCCCGACGGCGTCGAGCGCCGCCACGAAGGAGAACGGCCCGCCGATCAGGTAGTCGGTCGAGCCCGAGCAGATGAAGCCGACGTCGTCCTTGGTGATGCCGATGTTGCCGAAGACCTCGGCCACCACCGGCATCAGCATCTCGACCTCGTTGCGGGCGTCCTCGCGCCGCACGTTGTCGTACTGGGCGAAGGACACCACCCCGACCGGACGCTGGCCCGAGACGAGCCCGGGGAACTCGCTCACAGGTACTCCTTGTAGGTCTCGTAGTCGGCGTCGGGCTCGCCAGTGGGACGGAAGTACTTGACCGAGGCCAACGTCGGTCCCCACTCCTCGGGGTCGGCCCACACGGCCTCGACCCGCATGCCCATGCGGATCTCGTCGATCGGTATCTCCTGAATGAGACCCATGAACGACAGGTTGGCGCCGTCCAGCAGGATCTGGCCGCAGATGTAGGGGATCTCGATCGACTGGCCCGCGAACGGCACGTTGACCACGCAATAGGTGGTCATCGTTCCGGTGTTGGGCAGTTCGACGACCTCGTCGGTGGGCACGCCGTCGGTCGGGCAGGAGCCACGCGACGGCACGTAGACCTTCTTGCACTTGGGGCAGCGCTGCCCGAGGAACTTGCCCTCTTCGTAGCCGTGCAGGTTCCTGCTCATGGCCACGCCCGCCGTGAAATTGAAGTCGAGGCGGGTGGTCGCCGCCATCATCGTCACCGGCTCGCGTCCGCTGTCGCTCACGACGTACCTCCGACCGCCACGAAGTGGCTGATATCGAGGACGTGCCCGACCCGCTCGTCCTCGGGGGCAAACTCGGGGCGCACGCGCATGCCCGTTGAGACCTCGTCGGGGCTGGTGGCCGGGAGCACGTGGAGGAACGAGGTGTCGGCGCCGTCGAATTGCACCAGGACCCAGGCGAAGGGCTCTTGCAGAGGATGCTTGGGCCGTGGATACGGCACCCATGACCACGTCGTGACCGTGCCCTCGGGCCCCACCTCGACGATGCCGTCGGTCTCCTCCCCCGTCTCAGGGTCGTACTCCGTCGGCGGCACGATCACGCGCCCTCCCGTGCCCCGGGTGCCCACGACCTTGCCGTCGCGCAGCCCGGTGAGGAAGGCCCCCACGACCGGCCCCACGGAGCGCACGTAGGGGTACTCCAGGACGTGGTCGGAGCGGTAGATCACCGCTTCCTCTGCCATGGCACCTCCCCTGTCCGCGGCCTCCAGCAGGCCCGGATGAAAACTAGAACAGATTCCAGTTTCGTGCCAGGTCCGGCACGTCAGCCCAGGCTGGACATGTCCACACCGGCCAGCAGCTGCGTGATGAACTCCCGGTCGTTGAGGATCGGCACCTCCGACACGAACATGCGGCCGTAGCGCTCGAAGTACATGAGCTGCTTGGCCAGCAGGAACGTGCCCCGGTCGAAGTCGGACATGAGGCCGCCGGACCGGTCGGCCATGCGGCGCACCTTGCGCTGGGTGCGCAGTCGGCGCAGGATCGCCCGCACGCTGCGCTGGTGGGCCTCCACCCCCTGGGCCTTGGCCATCTGCAACTGAATGGTCTGCATCATGCCGGCCAGGCTGACCTCCCCGAAGGGGCGGGTCAACGCCGGCTCCATGATGGAGCGGATGAACGCCGTCAGGTCCTCGTCGGAGAGGCCGACCGCCACCCCGATGGCCGGCCCGTAGACGTCGGTGATGTGCTTGGTCACCACCGGCCAGGCCGACTCGTCGCCCATGGCGGCGGAGAGCAGCGAAATGAAGAAGCGGTGCGTCGAGGGGTCGAGCCGGCCCACGATCCCCCAGTCGATGACACCGATGCGCCCGTCGCGCAGCAGCATCATGTTGCCGGCGTGCACGTCGCCGTGGAAGGCGCCCCAGCGCACCGTGGTCAGGAAGAAGGCGCGCATCACCTCCTGGACCAGCGGTGTGGGATCGAACCCGAGGTCGGCCACCCGGGCCAGGTCGTCGATGGGGACCCCGTCGAAGAACTCCATCGTCAGGACGTTGCGGCCCGAGAGCTCGACGTAAGGTTCGGGCACCGCCATCAGCTTCAGGTCGAACTCGTTCTGCAACCGGCGGAAATGGAGGAGCGACCGCGCCTCGTTGCGCAGGTCCATCTCCTCGCCGATCTGCACCCGGAAGCCGTCGAGGAGCTGCAGGGTGGACCCGGCCATCTGGTCGCCGGTCTGGCGCACCAGGATCTCGAGCAGGGGCTGCATGAGGTCGAGGTCGGTGGCCACGGTGTGCTCGATACCCGGTCGCAACACCTTGACCGCCACCGTGCGCCCGTCGAGCAGGCGGGCCCGGTGCACGACGGCAATGGAGGCGGTGCCGATCGGGTCGGGCTCGAACTCGGCGAACGCCTCCCCCAACGCCATTCCCAGGTCCTCCTCCACCCGCTGGCGCACGTCGGGAAACGGCACCGCCGGGCCCGTGTCGAGGCAGGCGCGGAACTCGTCGGCCACGTCGTCGCCGAACATGCCCGGCGACGAGGCGATGATCTGGCCGAACTTCATGAAGGTCCCGCCGAGGTCCTGGAAGCTCTTGCGCAGCGGCCGGGCCAGCTGGGCTGGCGGGAGCGGCCCCTGGCGGATGGTGCGGAGCTGACGGAAGGCGGTCGGGGTGAAATGGATCGCCACCACCTTGGCGATGGTCCGGCTGCGGCGCAGAAGCTCGCGGTACGTGGGGTCGGGCAGGCGCCGCGGGTAGATGCGCGGCACGTCCTCGGTCAACGGGCGCGGCGCCGGTGTCGGACTCGCCGGCGTCGCGGTCTGCACCGGGGGTGTCGTGCCAACCCGTGCGTCCGGGGCGCCCTGGCTCACTGCGTCAGGGTAGGCGCGGCGCCCTCGCGCTCACCCATCCCCTGGTCGGGCCGCTACGAAAAGCCGTTCTCCAGTGCGGCCAGCGCGCCCTTGTAGGTGTCGCCGAAGATCGGCGCCATCTCGTCGGGCGTCACGTCGTAGGCCCAGATCACCTTGGACCCCTCGCCCTCGGGCTCGACAGAGATCGTCGCGGTGTGGCTCTCGACCGGCACGCCGCCGACCACCGAGTAGGTGAGGACACGGCTCTCCTGGTCGAGGGCCAGCAGACGCTCGCGGATCTCCATGCCGAACATGCCGATGATGCGGTCGTCGCCCTCGACCCGGAAGGACTCGATGCCGGGGAAGAACTCAGCGACACCGGCGAAGTCGCCCACCTTGGCCCACACCTCGTCGGGCGTCGCTGCGATCGACACGTCAACTGCGCCTGCTGCCATTGCGGCCTCCTCGTGCTCACGGTTCTCACGGTTCCCGGACCTGAAGTCGCCGGTACAGTACTGCTCGACCCGGTCCGCCGCAGGAGACCGGCCGTGGAGAGGGAGCCCGCCGATGGAGACGCGCACGATCGGCTCGTTGAAGGTCAGCGTGGTCGGGCTGGGCTGCAACAACTTCGGCATGCGCATCGGCCGGAAGGAGACGGCTGCCGTCGTGGACGCCGCGCTCAACGCCGGCATCAACTTCTTCGATACTGCCGACATCTACGGCGGGGCCAAGAGCGAGACCTACCTGGGTGCGGCGCTGGGCTCCCGCCGGGACGAGATCGTGCTGGCCACCAAATTCGGAGCCCCCTACGAGGGACACGGGGGCGGTGCCTCGGCCGCCTACATCCGCACCGCTGTCGAGGACAGCCTGACCCGGCTCGGGACTGATCGCATCGATCTCTACCAGTTGCACCTGCCCGACCCGAAGACCCCGATCGCCGAGACGATCGGCGCGCTGGTCGAGCTCGTGGCCGAGGGCAAGGTCCGCGAGTTCGGCTGCTCGAACTTCACTGTGGACATGCTCAACGAGGCCGCAGCGGCGACGCCGGACCGCAGCCCCGGATTCGTGAGCGTCCAGAACCACTACAACATCCTCTACCGCGAGCCCGAGGACGGCGTCCTGGAGTGGTGCGACAGCGCAGGCGTGGCCTTCCTGCCCTTCTTTCCGTTGGCCAGTGGGCTCCTGAGCGGCAAGTACCGGGCCGGCCAACCGCTGCCCGAGGGCACCCGCCTCACCGTCATGGGCGATGGCGCCAAGAGCCAGCTCTCCGACGAGCGCCTGTCTGCCGTGGCCGACCTCGACGAACTGGCAGAGCGCGAGGACCACAGCGTCCTCGACCTGGCCTTCGGCTGGCTGCTCACGCGTCCCGCCGTGGCCTCGGTGATCGCCGGCGCCACCAAGCCCGAGCAGATCACCGCCAACGTGGCGGCGGGCGGCTGGCGCCCCGGCGCCGACGTGCTGGCCGCTGTCGACACCATCGCGCCGCGCTAGACCTCCCGGGGCCGCACCGGGGCCAGGCGGACCAACAGGTTGTAGGTGACCAGGGCGATGGCCACGTGCATCGACATCAGCACCAGCACGGCCTGTGCGGCCTGCCCCTGATGCCAGATGTAGAGGTCGGGCAGGAAGAGCACCAGTGTCACCACGATGGCCAGCCGGAAGAACAGCCAGCGCGGCGCCGAGCTGACCCGCGCCACGACCGGCCAGGCCGCACACGCGATGACGACGCCGAGGATCGTCAACTTGGCGTAGTCGTGAAACTGGAAGTGGACGTAGCCCTTCGTCGAGGGGAAGAGTCTCATCCCGATGGCGACCAGCGCGGCGTCGGCCGCCAGCGACAGCACGGTGGCGAGGACGGTGGCCAGGACCACGCGCCACCAGGCCGGCGGCCGGTGCGGAGGGGAGAGGTCGAGACGAGCCCAGGCCAGGGCCCGCTCGGTGACATCGGGTGGCGCTGTCATCTCCCGTCAGGCTACGGAGGCCCGGCAGCCCGCGGCATCAGCCCGGAGGCTGATTCAGCCCCGCGTCCTCATCCTTGCGGCGCAACCGAGGTGCCGCTCTGCTGCATCACGGCGGCCTCCACGATCTGGATGTCCGGCGGTTGGATCGCCAGCGGCCCGCCCGCCACCGGGACCTGCCACACCATGGAGACATAGGGCGTCGGCTGCAGCTGCGTGCCCGCCGCGCACGGTGGGTAACCGGTGATGTCGAAAGGCATGGTGGGCGAGGGAGTGGCCGGCCCGCAGACCAGGGTGCGCCGGTGCCACTGGACGAGCGCGCCGTACGGCATGGGGACCTTCGTCTCCGTGGCCGGGAGGATGTACATGGCGGCGGTGAGCACGTCGCCGCCCGACGGCGTCGTCGCGTAGACGAGCCCGTCGACGTGCTGGGGGTCGAGCGTCCGCTGCGCCGCCGCGTTGGCCGCCACGATGGCCGGGTTCACGTACGTCACGACCGGATAGTTCGTCGGCGACGCGGGCTCGTACCCCGCCGTCATCGCCTTGGCCGGCGAGGTGTAGCCGGACACCGCCGCGCTGGTCGCCTGTACGTACTGGACGGCACCGATGTCGTCGGCCGCCGTCAGGCTCGGCGCGCAGCCGCTCTCTGCCATGTGGATGTCGCTCGGACCGTTGTTGCCGGCGGCCAGCAGCTCGCTCGCCTCGGCCTGCGGAATGGGCGCGCCCGTGTAGTGCCAGTTCGGCGTCGTCGTGTTGAACCCGGCCGCCGCGCTGGCATCGGATCCGTTCATGTCCATGCCGTTCTTCCCGCTCATGATCATGTACGGCGTGTTGTTGAGGTCCAGCCCGGAGATCTTGGGGCCGGCCTGGTGCGCCACACACGTGCTGGCGGTGGCGGACTGCGTGCTCGAGCCCGACGTGCTGCTCCCGTCCATGACCATGCCGCTCATGGCACTGCTGGTCGACTCGGCTGCCACGGCGGGGTAGCTGGCGCTGAGGGCCAGGGCGGCACCGAGGGCGGCGATGCCGAGGACGACCGCCGCGGGGCTCCGCCGCAGGATCTCGCCGGCGGGCGACCGCCAAGCCTCCTTCGAGGCGATCACGGCCGGCACCATGGCGGCTGCGAGCAGGATCACCAGCGGTCCGGTGTTCGGATCGGTGTCCGAACCGCTGAACACGTCGCCGACGAGGCCCTGCCCGGCGATCCACATCACGAAGGAGAGCAGCGCGCCCGCCGCCAGGAACCAGCCGGGACGTCGGGCCACCAGCGGTCCGAGCCCGATGGCGACGGACGTCGCGGCCAGGATCCAGGCGGTCTGCGTGCCGGTGGTCGAGAAGAGGTTGCTCAGGCTGGTGAGGAAGTGGGCGTACCACCCGGGTGCCCCTTGGGCCATGCCCACGATGGCGCTCTGGGTCGAGGTGCGGGTCCGGTTGGCGGGCAGCAGGAAGAGGACGGCCGCCAGCGACCAGTACCCGGCCCACACGGCCAGGGGCGTGATCGTCCGGCCGATCCCCTGGGCCGCGGCTGACGTGGCGACGCCGGCCGGGCGATCGCTCCAGTCCACCGGCCAGTGGCGCTGCGGCCGGGGCCAGGCCATGAGGCCGATGAGCCCGTAGAGAAGTACCGACCCCGGCGCGCCGGTCAGCGCGGAGGCCGTACCCGTCAGCAGCATGCCCAGCCCCTCGCCGATGACCCAGACGCCGAGCACCCAGACGAACGACACGGCCAGGGCGGGGCGCACCGTGCTCTTGAACAGCAGTCCGGCACCGATGACGAGCTGGATCAGCGCGAAGAGCGTGTTCCACACCGTGATGTCGGGTGACACGAAGTTCCCGATGTGCGTGATGAAGTCGCCCAGGACGAACGGTTGCCCGCTGGCATTGGCCAGGATGTTGTTCTCCACGAAGGTGCGGCCGAACATGAACGGTTGGAATTGCAGGGCGGCATCGAGGATCCAGACCAGGCCCAGGATGATCTGCAGCGCACGCTGCGAGCGGACGGCGAACGGGAAGCGGCTGAGCTCCTCCGCCGCTGCCCTGTCCTGCGTGCCCCGGTCGCTGTCCATGCCCTGCTTTACGCTACCGGCGCCCCCATGGATGGCGACGTCAGGGCAGTTCGAAGTCCTGGGCGATGCAGTTGGTCGGCATGATCGCCTCGGCCACCGGCTTGCCGTCGACGTTCTGGTAGACGTTCAGCGTCGACCCGTTGAGGCACGAGTAGGCCGGCACGTTGGTCTGGAAGTCGGTCAGTGTGCCTGCCCCGAGGACGCCGAGCACGCTGCTCTGGGCGATTGGCGTCAGGTTGACGGTGGCGCCGTCGTTGTACACACCGGTGATGGAGGCGACTGTGGTGGTGGTCGTGGGTGTGGGTGTTGCCGCAGCCGCCGGTGTCGCCGCTTGCGCGCCGGTGCCCGATGAGGAGGTCGGGCCGGGCGCGGCGGACGCGGGTGCCGGAGTGGAGCCGCCGGAAGCGGCCGAGCCGCCCGGCCCACCCGATCCCGGAGTCGACGCCCCGCCGGGCGCGGGAGCGGCGGAGGCGGTCGCGCTCGACGACGTCGCCTGCGGGCCGCTGCCTGGGGGCGCGCCGGGCGAGATCCCGTCCATCGCAGCGATCAACTGCGCCCCGTCGTTCTCCATCCCGAGCGCCCAGATGCCGACGCCGCGGGCGCCGTCCCGCGTGACCAGCTGCGAGACGTCGTACAGGCCGTTCTCGCCCTCGTAGTACGACTCGTGCCACTGCCCGCCGACCTGGTAGCTCGTCCACGCGGTGTCGGTGACCGGATCCCAGTATTCGGGCCCGTTGCTCGCCGCCTGCGAATCGGGGATGTCGGTCGCGCCGCCTGTCGCCCCCGCCCCCATCGTCCCGTTGTTGGTCGGCCAGTCGATGCCGAAGAATGGCGTCCCGATGATGACCTTCGATGCCGGGACGGCGGCGTCGTACTGGGTCAAGGTCGTCTGGGTGCTGAACATGCTGCTCGTCAACGGCGACGCAGCCGACGGGACGCCCGCCAGGTTGAGCTCGTAGTCCATGACGAAGAAGGCGTCGACGACCTGGCCCAGGGCGGGAATGTTGTAGAAGCCGCCGGGGTCGCCCGCCGACGAGGCGTAGGTGTCCATGGTGATCTGCCAGTGCGGATCGGCTGCCCGGAGCGCGCCCGCCACCGAGGTGATGAGGTTGGTCAGACCGGCCTGGTCACCGCTGCCCTCGCCTTCGAAGTCGAAGTTCACGCCATCGAGCGACTTGGACTGCAGCAGCGGGATGAGTGCGCCCGACAGGGTGGCGGGAGCGGTCGTGGACGACGTCAATGCGTCCAGCGAGCTCTGGCCGAAGTCGGTCACCGTGAGCACCACGCGCTCCCCGGCGGCGTGCGCCCGGCTGATCAGGTCGGCGAGGTCCTGGCTCTGGAAGCCGTTCCAGCCGGGACCGCTCTCGTCCAGCGTGCCGTCGCCGTTCACGTCGATGGAGAAGTACGCCAGCGTCGACAGCCCCGTGATGTCGAACATCGGGGACTGCGCCAGCGTCCAGTACGGCGCGAACGCGAAGTTCTCACGGGCAGCCAGTGGCGGCTGGTCGGTCAGCGTGGCCGGTGCCGCGGTCGGTGGCGCGGTGGCCGGGGCCAGTGCGAGCGTCGCCGTCGCGCCGAGTTGCCTGAGGGAGCCGTTGCCGGACGTGTCGGCCAACCTGGCGTCGGCCCGGGTGCGGTGGCCGGCGTGGTCGGCGCTGGTCTTGGGGGACGCAGAACCGCTCATGCCGACGGTGAAGCCCACGCAGAGCATCACGAGGCAGAAGGTGACGACGGTCACGATGGCCCGCCGGCGGCGAACGAAGGGCGCGTACCGCTGGGCCCGAGCCCACGCGCTCGCAGCTCCCCTCCCCACCCCCGACGGAACTCCCCTCCGGACGAGGTGGGCCAGCCTGTCAGCCAGCTCCATCCCTGGGGGAACGGGCCGAAGCTTCGGAAAATCACGGTTCGGCCGTCAGGCAACGGGCGTGGCAGGTGCTGTTGCAGCGCGCCTGGACCCAGGTCGACAAGGCTCGGGTTGGGCTGCTCCGCACGCGCCATCCGACGGGCCTGAGTCCGCCCCCGGGCCCGGCAGGAGTCAGGCTTCGTTGACCGCCGTCACCAGCTTCTGCAGCGTGTCCTTGGCGTCCCCGAAGAGCATCGTGGTCTTGGGGTCGTAGAGCAGGTCGTTGTCGATGCCGGCGAAGCCGGGCCGCATGGAACGCTTGAGGAAGATGATGTTCTCGGCCTCGTCGGCGTGGATGATCGGCATGCCGTAAATGGGGCTGCCCGGCGTCGACTTGGCCGCAGGGTTGACGGTGTCGTTGGCGCCCACCACCAGCGCCACGTCGGCTGTGGCCATCTCGGGGTTGGCCTCGTCCATCTCCTTGAGCTCGTCGTAGGGCACGTTGGCCTCGGCCAGCAACACGTTCATGTGCCCCGGCATGCGGCCCGCCACCGGGTGGATGGCGAAGAACGTCTCGACGCCTCGCTCGGAAAGCGCATCGGCCAGCTCGCGGGCGGTGTGCTGCGCCTGCGCCACCGCCAGCCCGTAGCCCGGGATGATGACGACCTTGCGCGCGTAGGCCAGCAGCACGCCGACGTCGTCAGGCGTTCCGGTCCGCACCGGGCGGCCCGCGTCGCCTGCCTCGCCACCGGTGGCCGTGATGACGGAGCCGAACGCACTGAAGAGGATGTTGGGCAACGAGCGGCCCATGGCGCTGCTCATCAACCGCGTGAGGATGATGCCCGAGGCGCCGACCAGGGTGCCCGCGACAATCAGCAGATCGTTGTCGAGGACGAAGCCCGATGCGGCCACCGCCAGACCGGTGAAGGAGTTCAGCAGCGAAATCAGGACCGGCACGTCGGCGCCGCCGATGGGGAGCACGAAGATCACGCCCAAGACGAGGGAGAGGACCAGAATGACCCACACGAAGGCGATGTTCCCCATCACCAGGGCCAGGATCACCATGGCGCCGATGGCGACACCGACCAGCGCGTTGATGACCTGCTGGCCCGGATAGGTGATCGGACGCCCGGTGATCAGCTCCTGCAGCTTCACGAACGCGATCGCGCTGCCCGAGAAGGACACCGATCCGATGAGCACGCCGAGGAGCACCTCGGCGGTGACGTAGACGGCCGGCGACAGTCCGAAGGAATGCAGGCGCAGCAGCTCCATGATGGAGATCACGGCTGCGGCCCCACCACCGACGCCGTTGAAGATCGCCACCAGCTGGGGCATCGCGGTCATCTTCACGAAGCGGGCCACCGGCACGGCGATGGCCGCGCCGAGGATCATGGCGATGATGGCCAGCACGAGATTCGTGCCCGAGTGCCGCAGCGTCGGCAGCGTGAAGGTCATGGCGACGGCGAGGGTGGCTGCGGCGGCGCCGACCAGGTTCCCCTGGCGCGCGTACTTGGGCGAGCTCAGGCCCTTGAGCGCCACGATGAAGCCCGCGATGGCGATCAGGTACGCCAGGTCGCGCGCGGTCGTCAGGGTGAAGGTGACAGCCACCATCAGGCGGCACCCCCCGACGCCCCGGACGAGCCGGCGCCGGTCCCGGCGTCGCCTGCCGTGGTGTCTTGGGCCTTGGCCGCCTGCGCCTTGGCTCCTCGGGACGTGGCCCGGTCACCCGGCTTGGACTTGAACATCTCGAGCATGCGGTCCGTCACGACGAATCCGCCCACCACGTTCAAGGTGGCCAGGAACACCGCCAGGAAGCCCAGGATCAGCTGCGGCGTGCCGTGGGCCTCCCCCATGACGGTCAGCGCACCCACCAGCACGATGCCGTGGATGGCGTTGGACCCCGACATGAGCGGGGTGTGCAGGATGCTCGGCACCTTCGACACCACCTCGATCCCGACGAAGGCCGCCAGCACGAAGATGGTCAGGTACTCGACGATCCCGGTCGTCGACCCTCCGGTCGGCGTCGACTCGAGCAACAGGTGGATCACGACGGTGCTCCTTGTGGTGGCGCTCCAGGCGTCCCGCCCAGCAGCTCCACCGCGGCCGGTGCCACCGCGGCACCGTCGCGCAGCACGCACATGCCGGCGACGATCTCGTCGTCCCAGTCGGGCGCCAGCGTGCCTTCGGGCCCCATCAGGCCGAGCACATTGGCCACGTTGCGGGCGAAGAGGAAGCTGGCGTGTGTCGGCATCCCCGACGGCGGGTTGGCCATGCCGACCACGTGCACCCCGTTGTGGTTCACGATCTCACCCGCCTTGGTCAGTTCGCAGTTGCCGCCCTGGTCCGCCGCCATGTCGACCACGACGGCGCCCTCGGCCATCCCCTCGACCATGGAGGCGGTCAACAGCACCGGCGCCTTGCGCCCCGGCACCGCCGCCGTCGTGATGACGACGTCGGAGCGCCCGACCTCCTCGGCCAGCGCGGCGCGCTGGCGGTCGAGCTCCTCGGGGGTGAGCTCGCGGGCGTAGCCGCCGGCGCCCTCGGCGGAGACGCCGGAGTCGAAGAAGGTGGCGCCGAGGCTCTCGGCCTCTTCTTTGGCGGCGGCCCGCACGTCGAAGGCCTTGACGACCGCGCCGAGCCGGCGCGCCGTGGCGATGGACTGCAGGCCGGCGACGCCGACACCCATCACGAACACCTTGGCCGGCGGCACCGTGCCCGCCGCCGTCATGAACATCGGGAAGAACTTGGCCAGATGCTCGGCCGCGGTCAGCCCGGCCCGGTAGCCCGACACCGTCGCCTGTGAGCTCAGAGCGTCCATGCCCTGGGCACGGCTGATACGTGGCAGCAGGTCGAAGCTGAAGACGGTCGCTTTCTTGGCGGCCAGTGCGCGCACCGCGTCTGCCGCCTGGGCGACGCCGCAGAAGCTCAGGAGCGCCGCGCCCTCAGGCTGCGCCGCCGCGTCGGCGGCGCTGGGCGAGTTGACCCGCACCACAAGCCCGGCGCCCGCCAGCGCCGCCGCCGCGTCCGGTGCCACCGTGGCCCCGGCGTCGGTGTAGGCGCTGTCGCCGAACGCGGCCTCGGTGCCCGCGCCGGCCTGCACGCAGACCTCCCAGCCCGCGCCGACAAGCTTCTTGGCCACGTCGGGGACGAGGGCCACACGGCGCTCTCCCGGACGGGTCTCGGTGGGGACCGCCAATTTCACGGTCGCTTTTTAGCAGCTGACCCCCTGTTTGGCCCTAATCGAGCCAAAACCCAAGGCACCGCAGCGTCAGCTCCCCGCCACGGCCCCCAGGAACGGCGGGGGCTCTCCGCCCCCGTGGACGACCAGGTTGGCGCCGGTGACGTAGGAGGCGGCGTCACTCGAGAGATACAGGCAGGCGTCGGCGACGTCGGCCGGCGTGCCCATGCGGCCGACCGGCACGGTGGCGGCCGCCCGCTCCATACCCTCGGGCCCGCCGTAGAAGTCGTCGCCGGCGCCGGTGTCGAGCAGCCCGGCCGTGACGCAGTTGACCCGCACGGCGGGCGCCCACTCGACAGCCAGCGTCGCGGTCAGGTTGATGAGGCCCGCCTTGGCGGCGCCGTAGGCGGAGGCGCCGGGCGACGGGCGCATGCCCGACACGCTGGACACGTTGACGATGGCACCGCCGTCCTCCTGCACCGCCATGACCTTGTGGGCCGACTGGGCGCACCACAGCGGGGCCAGCAAGTTGAGGTTCACGATGGCCTCGACGAAACGCGGCGAGGCGTCGGCCGCCAGCACGTGCGGCGAGCCCCCGGCGTTGTTGATGAGGACGTCCAGGCGACCGAAGTGCTCGACCGCCTTGGCGATCACCCGCTCGGCGTCGGGCGGCTTGCGGATGTCGGCCGTGACGAAGACGGCGCCCTCGACCTCGGCCTCGTGGCGCCCGCAGGCCACGACGTGCGCCCCGGCCGCGGCGAACGCCGCCACAATCCCGGCCCCGACCCCACGGGAGCCGCCCGTGACCACGACGACACGCTCACTGAAGTCGTAGATGGGCTGGGTCATCAGGCAGACCCTACGGCACCCCCGGACGCGTCCGCGTTGGCCGGGCGGCGGCACGCTGGCCTAAGTTCGGGAGGCTTTCTGACGCCGCGTCAGGGCCGAGAACCGAGGAGAACCCGGCGCCCCATGCCCATCGATGTGATCCAGGAGCACGACGGGATCGCCGAGGTGGTCATCGACCACCCGCCGGTCAACGCGCTCGACGTGGCGGGCTGGTTCGAGCTGGCCGACGCGCTCATCGCGGTGGGACGGGTTCCCACCAACCGTGTCGCCATCCTGCGCGCCACAGGGCGCGGCTTCTGCGCCGGCGTCGACATCAAGGAGATCAACGCCAAGGGTGACGAGGCGCTGGTCGGCGTGAACCGGGGCTGCGCCGCCGCCTTCGCCGCCGTCTACGACTGCGAGGTGCCGGTGATCGCCGCCGTGCAGGGCTTCTGCCTCGGTGGCGGCATCGGCCTGGCCGGCAACGCGGACATGGTCGTCGCCTCCGAGGACGCCAGCTTCGGGCTGCCCGAGGTCGACCGGGGGGCGCTGGGCGCCGCCACCCACCTGGCCCGCCTCGTGCCCCAGCACGCCATGCGCAAGATGGTCTACACGGCCAAGCCCATCACCGCCGCCGAGCTCGCTGCCTACGGCTCGGTCGCCGCCGTTGTGCCGCCGGACCGCCTGCAGGCGGCCGCACTCGAGCTGGCCGGAGAGGTCGCCACCAAGAGCCCGACCATCATCCGCCGGGCCAAGGAGTCGCTCAACGGCATCGACCCCGTCGACGTGAAGCGCAGTTACCGCTTCGAGCAGGGCTTCACGTACGAGCTGCACGTGCGCGGCGTGGCCGACGAGCAGCGGGCGGCCTTCGTCGAGAAACGCGACGCCGACACCTCGACCTGATGGCCGACAAGACCACCACCATCGACGGCATCGTCGGCGAGCTCCGCTCCGGCATGACGATCGGCATCGGCGGCTGGGGCTCGCGCCGCAAGCCGATGGCGGTCGTGCGCGCCATCTGCCGCTCCGACCTGACCGATCTCACCGTCGTGGCCTACGGGGGCCCGGACGTCGGGCTGCTCTGCGCCACCGGCAAGGTGCGCAAGGTCGTGTGCGGCTTCGTCACCCTCGACTCCATCGCACTCGATCCGCACTGGCGGGCCGCGCGCCAGCACGGCCGCGTGGAGGTGATGGAGGTCGACGAGGGGATGTTCTTCCTCGGGCTGCAGGCGGCCTCGTGGCGGGTCCCCTTCCTGCCCACCCGGGCGGGGCTCGGGTCCGACGTGCTCACCATCAATCCCGATCTCCGGTTGGTGCGCTCCCCCTACGGCGCCGGCCATCCCTACCTGGCCGACCCGGCCGACGCCGACGTCGAGCTGGTCGCCATGCCGGCCCTGCACCTCGACGCCGCCATCGTGCACACGAACCGGGCCGACGCCGCCGGCAACGGCCAGGTGCTCAGCCCCGACGCCTTCTTCGACCCGCTCTTCCTCGGGGCGGCCGAGCGCCGCTTCATGACCACCGAGGCCATCGTCGAGAACGGCGCACTGAACGACGAGGGCCACCCGATCTCGAGCGTGCCCATTCACCGCATGCTGGTCGACGGCGTGGCCGAATCCCCCGGCGGCGCCCACTTCACCGCCAACCCGCCCGACTACGGGCGCGACGAGAAGTTCCAGAAGGAGTACGCCGCGTCGGCCACCGACCCGGCCGAATGGGAGGCCTTCGCCAAGCGCTACGTCTTCGTCGGCGACGACGAGTACCGGGCCAACGTGGCCGAACGGCAGGCGTCGTGACATCGGAAGATCCCGGCGTCACGAGGGCCGAGTCCTGCGTCATCGCCTGCGCCGATGTCTGGCGCGAAGCGGGCGAGGTGATGGTCAGCCCCTTCGGCACCATTCCGGCCCTGGGCGCCCGGCTGGCCAAGCGCACCTTCTCGCCCGAGATCGTGCTGACCGACGGCGAAGCCGCGCTGATGGTGGGCGCGCCCCCCATTTCGACGCGTCCCGCCGACCTGGTGCGGGAGGCGGCCATGCCGTACCGAACGGTCTTCGACGTGGTGTGGTCGGGCCGGCGCAACATGATGATGATGGCGAGCCAGATCGACCGCACGGGCAACCAGAACATCTCGGCCATCGGCCCGCACGCCCAGCCGAAGGTGCAACTGGTCGGCGTCCGCGGCGCTCCGGGCAACTCGGTCAACCACCCCACCAGCTACTGGGTGCCGGACCACACCGTGCGCACCTTCGTGGAACAGGTCGACGTCGTCAGCGGCGTGGGCTACGCCCGGGCCGCCGCGGCAGGCGCCGGCGCCACCCGCTTCCACGACATTCCGCGTGTCGTCTCCAACCTCGGCGTGTTCGACTTCGAGACGCCCGACCACACCATGCGCCTGCGCTCGCACCACCCCGGGGTCACGGTCGACGACATCGTGGCGGCCACCGGCTTCGCGCTGACCGTCCCCGACGACGTGGCCGAGACCCGCCTGCCCACGCCCGAGGAGCTCGAGCTGATCCGCGTCGAGCTCGACCCGGGCTCGACGCGCGACCGCGAGGTGCGGAGCTGAGCGCCGACGACGGCACGGCAGACGGCGCGGGCGCCGCTCCGTTGCACCCGGCGCTCCACACCGAGCTGTGCGAGCGCATCGGCGTGCGCTACCCGCTGGTGCAGACGGGAATGGGCTGGGTGGCCGGGCCCCGCCTCGTCGCCGCCACCACCGAGGCGGGCGGCCTCGGCATCCTGGCCTCGGCCACCATGAACCTGGACGAGCTGGCTGCCGCCATCGCCGAGGTGCGCCGGCGCACCGCCGGCCCCTTCGGCGTCAACCTGCGCACCGACGTGGCCGACGTGCACGAGCGCATCGAGCTGATGATCGAGACGGGCGCCCGGGTGGCCAGCTTCGCCCAGGCGCCAAATCCGGCCCTGGTCACCCGCTGCAAGGAAGCGGGATTGTTCGTCATCCCCACGGTGGGCGCCCGCCGCCACGCCGAGAAGGTGGCCGAGTGGGGCGTGGACGCCGTCATCGCCCAGGGGGGCGAGGGCGGGGGGCACACGGGCACCATCCCCACCACCCTCCTCCTGCCCCAGGTGGTCGACGCCGTGGGCGACCGTGTGCTCGTGCTGGGGGCGGGAGGCTTCTTCAACGGCCGCGGCCTGGTGGCCGCCCTGTCCTACGGGGCCGCCGGCATCGCCATGGGCACCCGCTTCCTGCTCTCGGCCGAGAGCCGGGTGCCCGACGCCGTCAAGGCCCTGTACCTCGGCACGCCGGTGACGGGCACGGTCGTGACGACCAAGGTCGACGGAGCGCCCCAGCGCGTCGTGCGGACCGACCTGGTCGACCACCTGGAGTCGCAATCCTGGCTGCGGTCACTCCCGCGCGCGCTGCGCAGCGCCTACCAATTCCGCCAGGAGACCGGCGCCACCTTCTCCTCGTTGCTGCGCGAAGGACGCGCCATGAAGGAGGGCAACGAGCTCACCTGGGCCCAGGTCGTCATGGCGGCCAACGCGCCGGTCATGACCAAGGCCGCGTTGGTCGAAGGGCACACCGACGTCGGCGTGCTGCCGACCGGTCAGGTCGTGGGTGTGACTGAGTCGCTGCCGACGGTGGCCGACATCGTCGCCTCCGTCATGAGCGAGGCGGACGCCGTGTTGCGGCGCTGGAGCGCCTAAGCGCTGTCGCCGTTCGCCGCCGCGGCCGCCGCGTTGCCCTGGGCGACGCGGCGCAGCAGGTTCGACACCCGCTGGTGCGTCACGCCGAACAGGTGGGCGATGCTCGGGATGCTCTGGCCCTCGGCCCGCAACGCCACCACCAGCTCGCGGCGTAGGTAGCCGCTGGCCTCGGACTGCCGGCGCAAAATGGTGCTCACCAGCTGTACTGTCCCGGGGTCGTCCTCGTCGCCGAGGATGCCCTTCCACTCCCGCCCGTTCTGTCGAGCCAGGCGGACCTCGGCGATGCGCTGTGCAAGAAGGCGCTCGCTCTCGGCGTTCTCCCGCAACACAGTTTCCAGCTCGTCGAGCGCCCTGAGCACCTCGTCCGACCCGGTCCCGCTCCGGTCGTCGTTCTGGTCCGGCATTGCGTTCTCAGCTCCTCTTCGCCGCGTCTCTTTCTCACGCAGTTCGGTCGCATCACTGGCGAACATGCAGTGGTTCCTCCAATCGTGGGTCTTCCGCGCCGACCCCGGTTTTTGAACGCCTTGCGCAGCCGTCAGCCTAAGCAGACAACGCCCGCGTTCGACGTCAGCCCTGCCAATACCCCAAACGGGCGACCTCACACACGGTGCAGGCCCTGAGGCCCGAACAATGCGGCTACCTGGGTTTCAGCGGCTCAGGAGGACCGACGAGCCGTGCCCGAACAGGCCCTGATTGGCCGTGACGGCCACCCGGGCCCCTTCGACCTGGTGCCCCGTGGCGGTGCCCCGGAGCTGCCACACGCACTCGCAGACCTGGGCGATGGCCTGGGCCGGGATGGCCTCCCCGAAACAGGAGAGGCCGCCAGAGGGGTTGACCGGCACCCGGCCCCCCAGCGTCGTGGCACCGTCACGCAGGAGCTTCTCGGCCTCGCCCTCCCCGCACAGGCCGATGTCCTCGTACCAGTCCAGTTCGAGGGCCGACGAGAGGTCGTAGACCTCGGCCAGGCTGACGTCCTCGGGGCCGATCCCGGCCTCGGCGTAGGCCGCCGTGGCGATGGAAGGCCGGAAGCCCGCGGCGGCCACTGCCGCACCGTCGTTGGCCGCGTCGTGCCCGCCGGCCGCCGCGGCCGAGTCGGTCGAGAAGTTCGGCATCTCGATCACGGTATTGGGGAAGGTCGGCGTCACCGTGGAGACGGCGTCGACGGTGACGAGCGGCTCCGCCCCGCCGGCGTGGCGCCGGGCGAACTCCATGGAGGTGAGGACGAGGGCCGCCCCGCCGTCGGAGGTGGCGCAGATCTCGAGCAGCCGCAGCGGGTCGGCCACCATCGGCGAGGCCAGGACCTCCTCGACCGTCACCTCCTTGCGGTAGCGCGCGTAGGGGTTGGCCAGCCCGTGACGGGCGTTCTTCACCTTCACCTGCGCGAAGTCCTCCTCGGTGGCACCGAAGCGGTCCATGCGCCGACGGGCGTAGAGCCCGAAGTAGGTCGGGTTGGTGGCGCCCATGAGGTGGAAGCGCAGCCAGTCCGGGTCGTTCTTGCGGTCGCCACCGCCGACGGGCGCGAAGAAGCCCTTGGGCGTGGTGTCGGCGCCGACGACGAGCGCCACGTCGCACAGGCCGGCGAGTATCTGCGCGCGGGCGTTCGCGATGGCCACGGCGCCGGACGCGCAGGCGGCGTAGACACTCGAGACCCGGGCGCCCGTCCAGCCGAGGGCCTGCGCGAACGTGGCGCCCGAGACGAAGCCCGGGTAGCCGTTGCGGATGGTGTCGGCGCCGGAGACGAACTGCATGTCGCGCCAACCGAGGCCCGCATCGGCCATGGCGTCGCGGGCGGCGGCCAAGCCGTATTCAACGAAGGGACGGCCCCACTTGCCCCACTCGTGCATCCCGGCACCGAGGACGGCCACCTTCTTGTCGTCGGACGTTTTGGCGCTCATGCTCGGGCCTCCCCGCTGTCGGACATGGACGTCGACGGGCGCCACTTCCACACCAGGTAGTCGGTGCCGTCCTCGGAGTACAAGGTGTCGACGACCAGCTCGACCTCGTCGCCCACGGTGAGGTCGTCGACCGTCACGCCGGGGACCACCTGCCCCATGACCACCAGCTTCTCGGCCGCCAGCTCCACCGCGGCCAGGCAGAAGGGGACGTAGGGATCGGCCGCCACGTACGGCGGCGGCGGCTGGTAGCGGGCGTCGGTGTAGGACCAGATGCGACCCCGCCGCGAGAGCTCGACCGTCTCGAATTCGGTCGAGCCACAGTCGGGGTTCCCGCAGTAGCGCGCCTCGGCCGGGAAGGCGTACGTCCCGCAGGCCGTGCAGCGCGACCCCAGTAGCGCCGGCGCCGCGCCGTCCTCCCCCGTCGTGAACCAACCCTCGATGGCGGGGACCCTCGTGCCGCTCGTATCGGTGGCCGCCATCAGCCGAGCCGCTCGATGATGGTGGCGTTCGCCTGCCCACCGCCCTCGCACATGGTCTGCAGCCCGTAGCGGGCGCCGGTGCGCTCCATCTCGTTCAGCAGCGTCGCCATGAGGCGGGCTCCCGAGGCGCCGGTCGGATGCCCGATGGCGATGGCGCCGCCGTTGGGGTTCACCTTCGCCATGTCGGGCTGGTACTCGCGCTGCCAGGCCAGCACGACCGAGGCGAAGGCCTCGTTGATCTCTACGACGTCCATGTCGTCGAGCGACAGCTTGGCCTTGCTCAGCACCAGCTCGGTGGCGGGGATCACCGCCGTCAGCATGATCTGCGGGTCGTTGGCCGCCACGGCGAACGTGTGGAAGCGCGCCCGTGGCGTGAGGCCGAGCGACGACGCCCGCTCCTCGCTCATGATCAGCACGGCCGCCGCGCCGTCGGAGATCTGCGACGAGGTGCCCGCCGTCACGGTGCCCGTCTCCGAGAAGGCCGGCTTGAGGTTGGCCAGCTTCTCGAGCGACGTCTCGCGCCGCACCCCCTCGTCGGCCGAGAACAGGCCGCTGACGTCGGCCGCCCCCGGGACGTCGGGGTGCACGCGCGCGTCGAGCGGTGCGATCTCGTTGGCGAAGCGGCCCTCGTCGGCCGCCTGCGCCGCCCTCTGGTGCGAGCGCAGCGCGAACTCGTCCATCTCCTCACGCGTGACCTTCCAGCGCCGGGCGATCTCCTCTGCGCACTCCCCCTGATGGATGAGCTCGAAGCGAGCGGTGTAGAGCGGGCCGTAGGCCTCACCCGGCCCCGGCTCGGTCGTCGACCCGATGGGCACCCGGCTCATCGACTCCACGCCGGCGCCGATGGCCACGTCCATGGCCCCGGACATGACGGCCTGGGCGGCGAAGTGGATCGCCTGCTGGGCCGAGCCGCACTGCCGGTCGACGGTGGTGCCGGGGACCGACTCGGGAAAGCCGGCGGCCAGGGCGGCGTTGCGGGCGATGTTCATGGCCTGCTCGCCGACCGTCATGGTGCAGCCCATGACCACGTCCTCCACCAGGGAGGGGTCCAGGTCGTTGCGGGCCAGCAGGGCGGCCAGGGGCTGGGCGGCCAGGTCCGTGGCGTGCCAGCCGGAGAGACGACCCCCCCTCCGGCCCACCGGGGTACGGACGGCGTCGACGATCACGGCGTTGGGCATAAGGAGCCAATTCTGACGCCGAATCAGGTCCGGTGCCAGACGGCCCCTCGGGCCGCCGCTGCCCGGCAGGTCAGACGGCTGCCGGCAGGCCAATTGGCGGTGGCGATGCCCGAGTCGACGGCCCGTTCGCCGTCGGCGGGGGCGGCCACTGTCCGGGTGTCCCATGGAGCAACATTGACGGCAATGCGGAGGGGCCGGGCGTGCGCGATCGTCGTCGTGCTCTGTCTCGCGATGTTGACGGCCGCGACGGACCTCGGTGGCGGGGGTGGCGTCGCCGGTGCCGCGCGTCTGGCCGGCCCCGAGTCGTTGGCGCCGTCCGGGACCCTGGTCGCTGGCCAGCAGGTGACGATCCGCTACTGCAACAACCAGAAGGCGCGGATCACCGAGCCCGCCCATCTGCGTGGCCCCGCCCCCGCCGCCGTCTACGTGCACGGCGGCTCGTGGGTCTCGGGGGACTACGACACCGGGGGCTTCATCATCTCCAAGATCGGCCCGGCACTGGCCGACCGCGGATTCGTCGTCGTCAGCCTGGACTACCGGCTCGGACCGCACGACCACTGGCCGGCCCAGATCGTCGACGTGAAGTGCGCCATCCGCTACCTGCGCGCCAACGCCAAGCGCTTCCACATCGACAAGGCCGAGATCGGCGCTTGGGGCCAGAGCGCGGGCGGCCACCTCGTCGCGCTCCTGGGCACCGCCGGGCGCTCGGCCGGCTGGGACGTCGGCGCCTACGACAAGGAGTCGAGCGGGGTCCAGGCCGTGGTGGACATGGCGGGACCGAGCGACCTGCTCACCATGGGCGACCAGGGCGACGCCGTGCTCGTGGCCGAGAGCTTCATCTCGCTGCTGGGCAGCGTGCCGAACCGTGACCTGGGCGCCGACCTCATGAAGGCCAGCCCCACCACGTATGTCAAGAAGGGCGACCCGCCGTTCCTCATCCTCGACTCGAACAACGACGAGATCGTCTACCCCGAGCAGTCCGAAGAGCTGGCCTGGTACCTCGGGCTGGCCGGCGTGCCCCGCGAGCTCCTGACGGTGTTCGACGGCGGGCACGAGTTCGACACGGACGGCGAGATCCCCTCGGAGCCCGAGGTCGTCGCGGCGGTGGTCGACTTCTTCGTGCGCACGCTCATGGAGCACGAGGGACCCGCCCAAGCCGGCTGAACCACCGACGTTGGCACCGGCGTGGGCGCTGTGGAAGATTCCCTCCCGTCATGGACCTGACCTTCAGCGGTGAGCAAGAGGCCTTCCGGGCCGAGGCGCGGTCGTGGCTGGACGCGCACGTCCCCGCCGACCCCCTTCCCTCGCTCGATACCCCTGAGGGCTTCGAAGCCCACCGCGCCTGGGAGCGCACCATGTTCGAGGACCGTTGGTCGGTCGTGAGCTGGCCGACCGAGTACGGCGGGCGCGACGTCGGCATCTTCGAATGGCTCGTGTTCGAGGAGGAGTACTACCGCGCCCGCGCCCCCAAGCGCGTCAGCCAGAACGGTATCTTCCTGCTCGCCCCGACCATGCTCGAGTACGGGACCGACGAGCAGAAGGCGCGCTACCTCCCGCCGATGGCATCCGGTGACGAGATCTGGTGTCAGGGCTGGTCCGAGCCCGACGCCGGCAGCGACCTCGCCGGCATCCGCTCCCGCGCCGCGCGCGACACGGCGCACGACGGCAACTGGATCCTCAACGGCCAGAAGACGTGGGCCAGCCGCGGCGCGTTCGCCGAGTGGTGCTTCGGCATCTTCCGCACCGACCCCGAGGCGGAGCGCCACCGCGGGCTGACCTACTTCCTCATCGCCATGGACTCGCCCGGCGTCACCGTGCGCCCGATCCCGCAGATCGACGGCGAGACCGGCTTCGCCGAGATCTTCTTCGACAACGTCGAGGTCCCCGAGGACCAGGTGCTGGGCGAGGTCGGCGCCGGCTGGTCGGTCGCCATGGCCACCGCCGGCTCCGAACGCGGCCTCTCCCTCCGTTCGCCGGCGCGTTATACCGAGGCAGCCGACCGCCTCGTGCAGCTCTACGCGTCGCGCGGCGGCCCTCACGGTTCCACCGACGCGGTGGCACAGGCCCACATGGACGCCGAGGCCTACAAGCTGCACACCTACTGGACGGCGTCACGCGTCGCGCGCGGCCATGCCGTCGGCCCGGAGGCGAGCTGCAACAAGATCTTCTGGTCCGAGACCGACGTCGCCATCCACGACACCGCGCTCGACCTACTCGGTCCGGAGGCCGAGCTCCTGGAGGCGGGTGCGCCGGGTGACTGGCTCGACGGCTACCTCTTCTCCCTCGCCGGCCCGATCTACGCCGGGACGAACGAGATCCAGCGCAACGTGGTCGCCGAGCGCCTGCTCGGGCTGCCCCGGGGCTGAGCGACCGGGCGAGCGGACGAGCGGGCGGGCGGACCATGGATTTCGCGTTCACCGAGCAGCAGGACGAGTTGCGCGAGGGCGTGCGCACCGTCCTCGACACGGAGTGCACCCCCGACGCGCTGCGGGCCTTCGAGATCGCCGACGGAGAGGGCCGGGTCGCCCAGTCCCAGAATCGCTGGGCCGTCCTGGCCGAGCTCGGCGCGCCCGCGCTGGTCGTCCCCGAGTCGGCCGACGGGCTCGGCCTGAGCGACGTGGACATGGTGGGCGTGCTGGAGGAGGCCGGGCGCGCCGGCTTGCCCGAGCCGCTGCTCGAGACGGCCGCCCTGGCCGCGCCCACGCTCGCCGCCCTGCTGCCCGATCCCGCCGCGGCCGCGGCGCTGGCGGCGCTGGTCCGTGACGACGTCAGCTTCGCGGTGGGCGGCATCGACGTCACCGCGGAGGGGATCGTGTCGCCGACCGAGGTGTCGGCCGACGGCACCTTGCGCACGCCCCGGGTCGTCGGCGCCCGGGACGCCGGCCTGTTGCTGCTGGCGGTCCGGGACGCCGACTCGGGCTGGCAGCTCCACGCCGTGCCCGCCACCTCGTGCACCGCACGCCCCACGCCCGCGCTCAGCGCGTCGCGCGACCTCTCGACCGTGCAGTGGCCTCTGACGTCGGACACGCTGCTGGCCTACGGCGTCGCCGCCGAGGCCGCGGTCGGGTTGCTGGCCGACCGCGGCGCCGCCGGGAGCGCGGCGATGCTCGTCGGCCTGGCCGACCGGATGGTGGCGATGAGCGCGGGGTACGCCAAGGAACGCCACCAGTTCGGCAAGCCGATCGGGAGCTTCCAGGCCGTCAAGCACCTTCTGGCCGATGCCCGGGTGGCACTCGAGTTCGCCCGGCCGGCCACCTACCGCGCTGCCTGGTCACTGGCGACGGCCCAGCCCACGCTCTCCCACGACGCGTCCATGGCCAAGGCGATGGCCTCCGACGCGGCCGACCTGGCAGCGCGGGTGGCGCTCCAGGTCCACGGAGCCATCGGCTACACGTGGGAATGCGACCTGCACTTCTACTTGAAGCAGACGTGGTCCCTGTCACGGGCCTGGGGCGACTCCGCCACCCACCGCCGGCTCGTGCTGGCCCAGCTCCGGGCAGGCTGACGCTGGGCGGGCGGGCTGATCACGGGTCGACTGCGATCACGACTACGGCAACGTCCGATTCCCGCCAGTAACTGTCACAGCCACGTGCCACGCTGGCACCCGTGACGGAGGACCCGGACCGCTGCTATCAGGCGGCGCAGAGCAAGGACGCCCGCTTCGACGGCCAGTTCTTCTGCGCCGTGACCTCCACCGGGATCTATTGCCGCCCCAGCTGCCCCGCGCGCACCCCCAAGCGCGAGAACATGCGCTTCTACGCCACCGCGGCAGCGGCCCAACAGGCCGGCTTCCGCGCCTGCCTGCGCTGTCGACCCGACGCCACTCCGGGCTCGCCCCAGTGGAACATCCGGGTCGACGTCGTCGCCCGCGCCATGCGCCTCATCCGTGACGGCGTCGTCGACCGCGAGGGCGTCGAGGGGCTGGCCGACCGTCTGGGCTACAGCACCCGCCAGCTCAACCGTCTCATCACCGCGGAGGTGGGTACCGGGCCGCTGGCGCTGGCCCGGGCGCAACGCAGCCAGACGGCACGCGTCCTGCTCGAGACCACCGATCTCCCCGTGGCCCACGTCGCCTTCGCCGCCGGCTTCTCCAGCGTCCGCCAGTGCAACGACACCGTGCGCGAGACCTTCGCCGACACGCCGAGCGGGCTCCGGGCCCGGGCGGCGCGCACGGCGCTGGGCCAGCGCGCCCGCCGCGAGCCGCCGTCCCAGGCCATCCGGCTCCGCCTGCCCTGCCGGCAGCCCTTCAATCCCGCCTCCGTGCTCGAGTTCCTCGGCCTGCGGGCGCTCCCGGGGGTCGAGCAGCTCGACGGCGCGTCGTACACGCGCAGCATGCGGCTGCCCCACGGGCCCGGCATCGTCACGCTGCGCGCCCCTGAAGAGGGCCCGGGCAACGTCGAAGGACCGGCGTACGTGGAGGGCGAGCTCATCCTGACGGACCTGCGCGACCTGCACACCGCCGTGGCCCGCTGCCGCCAGCTTCTCGACCTCGATGCCGATCCGGTCGCCATCTGGGAGGCCCTGCGCAACGACACGCTCGTCGGTGCGCTGGTACGACGCGATCCCGGACGGCGCGTCCCGGGCTCCGCCGACGGCTTCGAGCTCGCCGTGCGCGCCGTCATCGGCCAGCAGGTCTCGGTGACCGGTGCGCGCACGGTGGCCGGCCGGCTCGTGCACGCGGCCGGAGAGCCGCTGCCGGCACCGGTCGGCGCGGTGACCCACCTTTTCCCGACGCCGGCCGCGCTGGTCGACCTGGCCGAGCGCGCACCCGGCTCCTTCGCCATGCCGGCGGGGCGGCGCCGCGCCATCGTGGCGCTGGCCCAGGCGGTCGACGACGGCGACGTGGTGATCGACCCCGGCGCCGATGCGGCCGAGCTGCGCCGCTCCCTGGTGGCGCTCCCCGGCATCGGGCCCTGGACGGCGGAGTACGTCGCCATGCGCGCCCTGCGCGACCCCGATGCCTTCATGCCGACCGACCTCGGCATCCGGCGGGCGGCCGTGGCGCTCGGCCTCCCGGACGACCCGGTGCACCTACGCGAGCTCACCGAGCACTGGCGGCCCTGGCGCAGCTACGCCATGGCCCACCTGTGGGCCACCCCCGCCGCCGCCACACCGCAACTCCCCACAAGACGGACGAGAGGACGTGCCGCATGACCACGACGACCACCCTGACCGCGACGATGCCGCTGGACACCCCCATCGGGCAGATCGTCCTGGAGTCCGACGGCGACGTGCTGATCGGCCTCCGTCTCCCGAACGACGCCGGCCTCGGACGCCGGGACGAGGAGACGCCGGTCCTGAAGGAGGCGGTGTCACAGCTCGAGGAGTACTTCGCCGGTGAGCGCACCGACTTCGACCTGCGCATGGAGCTCGACGGCACCCCGTTCCAGCGGGAGGTGTGGGCCGAGCTCTCGCGCATTCCGTATGGAAAGACCATCAGCTACGGCGAGCTGGCCCGCCGGGTCGGGCGGCCCCGGGGGCCCCGCGCCGTCGGCCAGGCCAACGGCCGGAACCCGATCGCCATCATCGTGCCCTGCCACCGCGTGCTGGCCAGCAACGGCATCGGTGGCTACGGCGGCGGGCTCACCATCAAGCGCGCACTCCTCGCGTTGGAGGGTGTGACGGCATAGGGGTCTTTGGCTACGGTGCGCGGATGGAAACAGCTCAGAGTGTCCGCCACGCGTTCGACCTGACGGGCCGGGTGGCCCTCGTCACCGGAGCCGGGAGCGGCATCGGGCGCACGACAGCCGAGGTGCTCGCCGGTGCCGGCGCCACCGTCGTGTGCGCCGATATCAACGGCAGCACGGCGTCGGAGACCGCGGCGGGCATCCTCGGCCTGGGCGGCCGGGCCGAGAGCGCGGAGCTCAACGTGGCGGCCCGGGGTGCGGCGGACACGCTCGTGCAGAACATCGCCGCTCGCCACGGCGGGCTGCACGTCATGTGCAACATCGCCGGCATCATGATCGACAGCCCCATCATCGACGTCGACCCCGACGAGTTCGACCGCATCCTGGCGGTGAATCTCAAGGGCGTGCTGTACGGATGTCAGGCCGCCGGAAGGGTGATGGTGGCGCAGCGCGGCGGCTCCATCATCAACATGGCCTCGGCGGCGGTCCTGGCACCCGCGCCCGGCGTGGGGCCCTACGCCATCTGCAAGGCCGGCGTGGCCCAGCTGACCATGTCGATGGCAGCCGAGGTCGGCGAGCACGGCGTGCGGGTGAACTCCGTGGCGCCGGGCTTCGTCCCGACCAACATGACGGCGCGCTATTACACGAACCCCGACGGCAGCGTGAACGAGGCGGCCAAGGCCGCGACGCTGGCGCCGATGGCGCGCTTCGCCCCACTGCGGCGCGTCGGCGAGACGGCCGACGTGGCCTACGGCGTGCTGTATCTCGCCTCGGACGCCAGCAGCTTCGTGACGGGACAGCTGCTCAGTCCCAACGGCGGCGTCTCCATGTCGTACTGACGACGTCGCCGCCGATCAGGTCAGGCGATTGAGGTCGAACTGTTGCGTGTTGGTGTCCGAGACGATGACGGCCGGGTCGGGGCCGAGCAGCATGACGGCTGAGCCCACGCCCACCGCGTTGGAGACCTGGCCCTGCGGCACGATGTTGAAGACGCACGATGTCGGCGTCGACGGCGACGCCTCTGGGCACGAGGGGTCGTTCCCGGCGTTCTCGAGCACGAGGGCGCCGGCGCTCGAGTCGACGACGTTGCTCGTCACGGAGCCCTGGAAAGACCCGAGCTGGTGGAGCGTGGCGGCGTCGTAGGTGGTGTACGTCGCATCGAGGCCCTGGCCGGCGGGCTCGCTGACCCACACCGCGCCGCCGGCGATCACGTCGAGATACTGCACGCCGCCCCCCAACCCGTTGGGCTTGTCGGCCAGCGTCGGCCCGAGGGCGGTGGCACCGTTCGGGCGCCGCGCCGCCAGTCGGTGGTCGGTGCGCTCGTAGTAGACGGAGCCATCGGAGCCGACGGCGTCACCCAGGCCGCTCAGGAGCAGGTGCGGCGCGGTCGTCGTGCTCGGGTTGACGGTGTAGGCGCTGACCGTGTTGCCCCGTGTGATGGAGACGAAGACGGAGCCGTTGGCCGCCGCCAGTGCCACGAGGTCGTTGTTCGAGCTGTTCGCCGTCGGCACGGCGGGCATGGTCCACTGCCCGTCCTGGTTCCCGCTCGTCCGGTTGTAGGCGAACAGCGTCGAGTACGTCGCCACGTAGAAGTTGGTGCCATCGGCGGCCAGCGCGGCGATGCCGGTGGGCACGTGCTCGGCGATCACGGCCGGGCCGTTGCCGTCGATCACCCAGGCGACCGCGCCGGTGGGGCTGTTCGGATCCTGGGGGGCGGCGAAGACCGCGCCGTCGGGGCTCTCCGCCGCCGTCACCCGGGCGGCCGAGAACGGGATGGCGATGGGCGCCCCCTGGGTCAGGGGGCCCGAGGGCGGTGCCGGGACCGTCGTGGTCGCTGCGGAGGCGGGAGTCGTTGTCGTCGACGTCTGGTTGCGGGGCGAGGTCGGCGTCGGTGAGCCCGAGCCGCCGCACGCGCCGAGCAGGACGGGGGCCGCGACGGCCGCCAGGGTCGCCACCAATCCCAATTGCAGGTGCCGACCAGGTATCCCGCGCATGCCCGCCAGTATGGCGTGCAACGGGCGGACAGTACGGTGCACCCATGGCCACCACCCGCAACATCACCTACGAGACCGACGGCCGCACCATGATCGGCACCCTCGCCCTGCCCGACGACGGCGGCGACCGTCGTCCCGGCGTCCTGGTCTGCCACGAGGGCCCCGGGCTCGATGACCATGCCCGGGAACGGGCGGCCCGGATCGCCGACGAGCTCGGCTACGTGGCGTTCGCGCTCGACTACCACGGCGACGGCACGCCGATCGCCGACCGCGACCAGATGATGGGCCGGCTCGGCGAGCTGCGGTCAGACCCGCCCCGCACCTTCGCCATCGGGACGGCGGGCCTGGACATCCTCAAGGGCGAGCCCCGCACCGACCCCAGCCGCCTGGCCGCCATCGGCTTCTGCTTCGGCGGCACGCTCTCCCTGGAGCTGGCCCGTGGCGGCGCCGACCTCAAGGCCGTCGTCGGCTTCCACTCCGGCCTCTCCACCGTGCACCCCGAGGACGCCCGCAACATCACGGGCAAGGTCCTGGTCTGCATCGGGGCGGACGACCCCATGGTGCACATCGACGAGCGCCGCGCCTTCGAGGACGAAATGCGGGCCGGCCGGGTCGACTGGGAGATGAACGTCTACGGCGGCGCCGTCCACTCCTTCACCAACAAGCTGGCCTCGCCCGACACCTTCCCGGGCATCGCCTACGACGAGGCGACCGACCGCCGGTCCTGGCAGGCCATGGTCGACCTGTTCGACGAGGTCTTCTGACCCGTCGGCGCATCTGACGCCCCGTCAGGTGCGGGCTACGCTCGATGCCCATGCCTGAGCCCCTGCCGATGATCATCTCGGTCGACGACCACGTGGTCGAGCCGCCCAACGTGTGGCAGGACCGCCTCCCCTCCAAGTACGCCGATGTGGGGCCGCGGATTGTGCGCGCGCCCATGCCCGAGGTGGAGTACCGCGGCGGGTCGCTCAAGGTGAAGCCCGGGTCCGAGGGCGTCCCCGTCGACTGGTGGTACTACGAGGACCTGAAGCGGCCGCTGCTGCGCGTCGACTCCGCCGTCGGCGTCCCCCGTGACGAGGTCACCATGAAGGGCGTCACCTACGAGGACATGCGCCCGGGCTCCTACGAGGTCAAGCCCCGCCTCGATGACATGGACGCCAACCACATTGAGGCCGCCCTCTGCTTCCCGACGTTCCCCCGCTTCTGCGGCCAGACCTTCACCGAGGCCAAGGACCACGAGTTGGGTCTCCTCTGCATTGAGGCCTACAACGACTGGATGGTCGAGGAGTGGTGCGGCGACTCGGGCGGCCGCCTCATCCCGCTCTGCCTCATCCCGTTGTGGGACGCAGAGCTGGCCGCGAAGGAGGTGCGGCGCAACGCCGACCGTGGTGTGCGTGCCGTCTGCTTCAGCGAGATCCCGCCGTTCCTCGGCCTGCCGAGCGTGCACGACCCCGATCACTACTGGGACCCCTTCTTCCAGGCCTGCGCCGAGACGCAGACCATCGTGAACATGCACATCGGGTCGTCCTCGAAGATGCCGTCGACGTCGGCCGACGCGCCGCCTGCCGTCGGCTCGACGCTGACGCACACCAACGCCACCTTCTCGCTCGTCGACTACCTCTTCAGCGGTGTGTTCGTCCGCATCCCCGACCTGAAGGTGGCCTACTCGGAGGGGCAGATCGGCTGGATCCCGTACATCTTGGAGAGAGCCGACCGCGTCTGGGAGGACAACCGGGGGTGGGGCGGGGTCGCCGACATCGTGCCGGAGAAGCCTTCGAGCTACTTCAAGGACCACGTCTGGGGCTGCTTCTTCGACGACGCACACGGGTTGAAGTCCGTGGACGAGATCGGCGAGGACAACATCACGTACGAATCGGACTACCCGCACTCGGACTCGACGTGGCCCCGCACGCGCGAGATCGCCGAGGAGCAGATGGCGGACCTCACCGACGAGCAGCGACGCAAGATCGTGCGCGGCAACGCGATCAAGCTGTTCGGCCTCGACCTCCCCGCCTGATCCGACTCCCCGACCGCTCGCTCGCCGCACCTGACGCCGCCTGACGCATGGACCTCCGTTACACCGCGTCGGAGCAGGCCTTCCGCGACGAGTTCCACCGGTGGCTGACTGCCACGCTGCCGTCGGTCGGCGCGCCGCCCCCGCATGACGACTGGCCCGCTCGCCGCGCCTACGACCTGCGCTGGCAGCAGTTGCTGTTCGAGGCGGGTTACGCGGGTGTGGACTGGCCCGTCGAGGGCGGCGGACGCGGGTCGTCACCGGTCGAGCACCTGATCTTCAAGGAGGAGTGCGAGCGGGCCGGCGCACCCTACGTGGGTGTGAATTTCGTGGGGCTGCTGCACGCCGGCCCGACCATCATCGCCGAAGGCACGGCGGCCCAGAAGGAGCGCTACCTGCCGCCCATCCTGCAGGGCCGGGAGGTGTGGTGCCAGGGCTTCAGCGAGCCCGACGCGGGATCGGACCTCGCGTCTCTGCGCACTCGCGCTCTGCGGGACGGCGACGACTACGTGGTGACCGGCTCGAAGATCTGGACCTCGCACGCCGAGGTGGCCGACTTCTGCGAGCTGCTCGTGCGCACGGGTGAAGAGCGCAACCGCGGCATCACCTGGCTGATCATGCCGATGGATGCGGCCGGCATTGAGATCCGGCCGTTGCGCACCATCGGCGGCACCACCGAGTTCGCCGAGCTGTTCCTGAACGAGGTGCGGGTGCCGGTGGCCAACCGGGTCGGCGACGAGAACGACGGCTGGCGCGTGACGATGGTCACGCTGTCCTTCGAACGGGGCACGGCCTTCGTGGGCGAGCTCCTCGAATGCATGCGGCTCCTCGGCGAGCTGGCCCGACTGGCGGCGCGGGTGGGTGCACTGGACGACGCCGGCACCGCGCGCCGTTTCGGCCACCTCGTGGCCGCATTCGACGCCCTGTGGGCGCTGACCAAGCGCAACGTCTCGGAGGCGGCGCAGACCGGCATCCCGGGCATCGGCGGCTCGGTCTTCAAGCTCTCGTTCTCCGAGCACGCCCAAGCCCTCGGCGACCTGGCCATGGAGATCCTGGACCGGGCCGCGCTGAGCGCCGACCCGCTGGAGGGGCCCGATGGCGCGCCGCTCGGGAACGCCGAGCAGCTGGCCGCCTGGTTCAAGTCGATCTCGTTGACGATCGCCGCCGGCACGTCGCAGGTGCAGCGCAACATCGTGGCCGAGCGCATCCTCGGCCTCCCCAAGGCGAGGCGCTGATGGACTTCCGCGTCGGCGACGACCAGCGCGAGCTGGCCGAGGGCATCCGGGCCATGGTGGCGGGGCGGCTGCCGCTCGACCACCTGCGGCCCCGTGAGGGCGACGAGCGTGCCATCAGCGTCGAGGATTGGGCGGCCCTGGGCGAGACGGGTGTGTTCGCGCTGACCCTGCCCGAGCCCGAGGGCACCGGGCTCACCATGGCCGAGGCCGTCGTCGTGTTCGAAGAGCTCGGTCGCGCTCTCGTCCCGGGCCCGCTGGTCGGGACCTTCCTGGCGGCCCGGGCCGGCCTGGTCGAGGGGGCTGCCGAGGGTCGCGCCCAGGTGGGCGTGCACTGCCACGCCGACGGACCGGTCCTGGTCGAACACCTGGCGTCGCTCCGTGCGCTGCTCGTGTTCGCGGCGGACGGCCGTGGGCCGGCGCAGGTGCTTGCTCCGGTCAGTTTGGAGGGCACCACGCGCCTGGCGGCACCGCTCGACCCGTTGACGCCATTGTGGTTGGTCGATGCCGGCTTGCCGGCCGGCGAGGCGGTACCGGGCGACGGCCGCGCGCTGTGGCGTGACGGTGCGCTGCTCACGGCTGCGTTGCAGGTCGGTCACGCCGCCGCGGCCTTGGAGCTCGCCGTCGCCTACGCCAAGGAGCGCCAGCAGTTCGGCACGCCCATCGGCAGCTTCCAGGCGATCAAGCACATGTGCGCCGACATGCTCGTCCGCGCCGAGGTGGCCCGCGCCGCCGTGCACGCCGCCGCCTGCCTGGCCGACGCGCCCGATGTCGTCGAGACGGAGGCAGCGGTGGCCGGCTGCACGCCGGAAGGGCTGGTGGACCGGTCGGTGGACGGCGCCAAGCTGCTGGCCGACGAAGCTGCACTCGGCAACGCCCGGTCGGCCATTCAGGTCCACGGCGGCATGGGCTTCACCTGGGAGGTCCCGCTGCACCTGCACCTCAAGCGTGCTCGGGTGCACTCGACCACATTCGGCACCCCCGCCGCGCACGCCACCGCGCTGGCCGCCTACGCCGGAGCGACCGCATGATGTCTCTGGCCCTCGCCTGATCGGAGTCCCGCCCATGACCGACATTCCGCCTCCCGCCGACGTGGTGCGCGCCGTCCCCGAGGGGAAGGTCGTCTACGGCATGCAGCTGCCCATTCAGTCGCAATCGACGCTGTACGTCGCCGACTGGGAGAATGAGGCCGGCCCGACCGAGCTGGCGCGCATCGCCCGGGTGGCCGACGAGGCGGGCTTCTTCTATCTCGGCGTGTGCGACCACACGGCGATCCCGCGCCGCCTGGCCGACGCCATGGGCACCATCTGGTACGACACGACCGCGACGCTCGGGTGGTTGGCCGCGGTGACGACGCAGACCCACCTGCTCTCACACGTGCTGATCCTCGCCCAACGTCACCCGTTGCGCGCGGCCAAGGAGCTGTCCACCATCGACCATCTGTCGGGCGGGCGCCTGATCGTCGGGGTGGGCGCCGGTCACGTGCCCGAGGAGTACGAGATCCTGACCGGAGACTTCGCGGAGCGGGGCCGCCACACCGACGAGGCGGTGGCCGCGCTCGCTCTGGCCTTTACCGACGAGTTCCCCGAACTACCCGGTCCGCGCTTCCCGGCCCGGGACATGGGCATCGCGCCCCGTCCGGCGGCACAGCCCCGTCCGCCGATCTGGATTGGCGGCTCATCCCCCGCGGCCATCCGCCGCACTGCCGCGTTTGGAGACGGTTGGTTGCCCCAGGGGACACGGCGGCGTGACCTCCCGGGACAGATCGCCCGCCTGCGCGAGCTGCGGGACGAGCTGCGCGGGGGGGCACCCGTCGACATCGGCACCATCGTCGAGCCCATCTATCTGACGTCGGTCGGCTCGGGATGGGACCTGCCCAGTTGGGTGCTCTCCGGTGGCGCGGACCAGGTGGCGTCGTCGCTGCAGGAGCTGATCGACATGGGCGTCAACCACCTACAGGTGCGTTTCATGGCCCGCAGCGCGGAGGAATTCTGCGAGCAGACGGCCCGATTCGGGGTCGAAGTGGGGGCCCTGCTGAACCACTGACCGGGTCGCGGCCATAGGCTCGATGCCGATGTCGTTCTTCTCCTACGCGCTGGGGGCGGTGATCCTGATCCTGGTGCTGCTGCGCCAGGTGCGGGTGCGGCCGGTGCCGCGGGTGTTTCAGCCGCGCCTCCCCGTGGTGATCGGGGTCATCGGACTCTTCGAGATGTTCTCGTACGCCGATAACCACCACGTCTCGTCCAGCGCCTGGCTGTGGGTCCTGGGGACCTTGGCGGTTGGCGCGCTCGGCTTGGGTGTCTTGCGCGGCCTTTCCATGCGGGTCTGGCCGGGCAACGGCTGGGTCCTGCGCCAGGGCAACGCCATCACCATGGCGCTGTGGCTCGTGTCGTTGCTGGTGCACTTCGCCGGCGATACCGAACAGGCTCATGCTGGGGCTTCGGGACTCGAAGGTGCGAGTTTCCTGCTCTATCTGGGCGTGACGCTGTGCGTGCAGTACTACGTGGTCCACCGGCGGGCACTGCCGCTTTGGGCCCAGCTCGGTCCGGACGCGGGTCGGCCGCTGGCGGTGCAGTTCATGCAATCGCCCGGGGCCTTCTTCGCGACCTTCACCGGACCTGGCGGATGGGGACAGGGCCCGGGACAGGGACAGGGACAGGGACAGGCGGCGGCGGGACGGGCCAGCTACGCCGACGACCCGAGCATCATCGACGCCGAGGTGGTCGACGACGACGATCACGGCCCGCCCGAACTCCACGCACCCCACTGAGCGGAGCGTTCCCTACACTCGGCGCTCGTGACGTCGCCCCGTAGCTTCAGCCAGCGGCCCTACGTGGGTCCCCCCGGCTCCACCGAGTTGTGGCTGGTGCGCCACGGCGCGTCCGCCGACTCGCTCGAGGGCGAGAGCTTCGAGCTGGTCGAGGGCCAGGGCGACCCGCCGTTGTCCGAGGCAGGACGTCACCAGGCCGAGGAGGTGGGTCTGCGTCTGGCCCAGGAGCCCTTCGACGCGCTCTACGTCACAACCCTGCAGCGCACGGCCCAGACGGCTGCACCCCTGGTGGCCCGCAGCGGCATGACCCCGGTCGTCGAAGCGGATCTGCGCGAGGTGTTCCTCGGCGAGTGGGAGGGCGGCCTGCTGCGCGCGAAGGCAGCCGACGGCGACCCCGTTTTCGCGCAGGTGATGACTGAGCAACGTTGGGACGTCATCCCCGGGGCCGAATCACGCGAGGTCTTCGGCGGTCGTTTGAGGGGCGCCATCGAGCGCATCGCCGGCGCCCATCCGGGTGGCCGTGTCGTCGTCTTCAGCCACGGTGCCGCCATCGGCGAGATCCTGGCTCAGGCCACGGGCTCGGCTCCGTTCGCCTTCATGGGGCCGGACAACGCGTCCATCTCGCGGCTCGTAGTCACACCGGAGAGCTGGATCATCCGCGGTTACAACGACACGACGCACCTGGCAGGCTGAGGTCATGGCACGCATCGTCATCGTCCACGGGGCCTTCAACGAGCTGTGGGGGCCCAACGAACTGAAGGCCCGCTGGCTGCCGGCGGTACGCGACGGGCTCTGGCACCACGGGGTCGAGGTCGAGTCAGACGACGTCGCCGTCTGCTTCTACGGTGACCTCTTCCGGCACCATCCCGGCAGTGAGGAGGATCGTCGGCTCGAGCAGTCACGCGCCGGCGTGGCCGACATGCTGGCGGACATGGGGGGCGATGCCATTCCGGCGCTGGCCCAAGCGGCCGGCGAGGCCACCTTCGACCGCACGGTCGATCTGGCGACCGCGATGCTGGCCGAGAACGACCTGCACGAGAGGCTGCGCGCCCGCATTGAATCGGAGATCACCGACGAGACACGCGTGCTGGTGGCGCACTCGTTGGGTACGGTCCTCTCCTACTCGGCTCTGGCCAAGCACGACGACTGGCCCGTTCATACCTTCGTTACCCTCGGCTCGCCGCTGGCCGCACCGATGCTGTTCAACAGCCTTGATCCTGCGCCGGTCGACGGCCGGGGAGTCTGGCCCGGCTCCGTGCAGCGCTGGGTCAACATACGCGCCGTGAACGACCGGGCCTGCGAGACCTGCCTGGGCGACCACTTCGGGGCGCGCGTCGAAGAGCTGGTGATCGACAACGGGCACCGCGCCCACGCGCCCGAGCCCTACCTGAACTCTTCGTTGACGGGCGCAGCGATCGCCGCCGCAATCGGCACCTCGGCACCTCGGCACAGACGCCGTAAATCGGGACGACATGTGGGCTGACGGGCGACCGTTCTCTGATCGTGACTCCCGCAACGCAGACGCTCACCTCTCCCAGCGGTGCCACCGGCGCCGATCTGATCAGTGCCGTGGGCGCCCGCTCGAACGAGGAGCTCCGGGCCCGTCTCGACGAGGTCTTCAGGCTCAAGGCGGCGGCCGAGGGAGAGGCCGTTGTCATTTTGGGCGAACTCGATCGTCGAGAGGCTTTCTCCGAGGACGAGGGGGCCACGTCGACCGAGGCATGGGTCGCAGAGCGGTTCGGGGTCTCGGCCCCCACGGCTCGGGTCCTGGCCCACGTGGGTAAGAAGGCATGGGACCTGCCGCACCTGGTCGGATCGCTCTGCGCTGGCGAGGTCTCCTTGGACAAGGTGCGCGCACTGGCCGACGTGGCCACCGCCGGGAGCGACCGTGAGCTGTGCGCCCAGGCCCAAGCGTGCTCGGTGCGCCAACTCCTCGACGTGGCTCGCACGGCGGCGGAGCGGATGCGGTCGCGTTCGGAATCTGCTTCAGGCTCGGGATCGGCGCACGATCGGCGCTACGCCCGCTTCAACGACACCTGTCGCACCATGTCGGTCCAGCTGCCTCCCGAGGCCTATGCCGAGACCAAGAGCTGTCTCGAAGCCCGGGCCAAGGTGGTGCCCTCTGATGGGGCGACCCCGTGGGACCAGCGCCTTTGCGACGCCTTCTTGGGGCTGATCCGCTCGGCCACGCCGGGTTCGTCGAGCCGGGTCGTGACGGCGAGCCCCTATTTCGTGGTGGCCCATGTGCCCCTCGACGCCCTGGTCGACGAATCAGGCCAGGGCACAGAGCTGGCGGGTGAGCTCGAAGAGGACGGCCTGATCGACGTCGAGACGGTGCAGAGGCTCGCCTGTGACGCCACCGAGGTGGTGGCGGTCGACGACGAGGCCGGGCACACCATGTACGAGGGCCGGGCCAAGCGGTTTCCCACCGATGCCCAGCGCCGCGAGGTCAAACGCCGGGATCGACGATGTCGCTTCCCCGGTTGTGAGGCCGCGACCTTCACCAATGTGCACCACATCGTGCCGTGGAAACCCGGCGGGTTGACCGATTTGGACAATCTCGCCCTCTTGTGCGAATTCCACCACCATCGGGTGCACCGCAAGGGCTGGTCCATGACCGGCAACGCCAATACCGAGCTCACCATCGTCGGCCCGAGCGACCGGGTCATGACCTCGCGCCCCGACCCACGCTGGACCAGGGTGACGGACCGGCGCTGACCGGAGCCCGTCGGCCGACGAGCCCCGTGATCGTGGGCACGGACTGGTGAAGCAGCAGGGTCGTCGATGGGCCACACTCGCAGGATGAGTCAGAGCGCGAACCGCAAGCGGCGGCGCAAGCCGAAGCGCCAACTTCCCCCGGTTCGTGACTACGTCCGCTATTCAGGCGGGGGCAGGCGCTACTGGCGTCTCGGCGGCCCGCTCACCAAAGAGCACGAGGCCGCAGCGAAAGCAGCTCAGGCCGCGAAGCCGCCGCGCCGGCTGGGCCGTCTGGTGTTGCGCGTGCTCGGAGGGTACAGGGCAATGCCGCCGCGCGACCGACCGGAGGAGCGGCCCGACTCAGGCGCCGCCGGCCGAGCCTGAAGGGCGCAACTCGGCGATCACGGCGGGCCCGGGAGCGTTGAGAGCCGCCTCGATCACCTCGGTGATCTCGGCGCCCACAAGCTCATCCCGCTCGAGCAGTGCGTCGCGCAGGGCCTCAACCACCTCAGGATGCGTGGAGACGATGGCCTTGGCGGCATCGCAGCTGCCCATGAGCAACGTGTCCAGCTCTGCCCGAGCCGCAGTATCACCCAGCACTTTGTCGACGAGGCTGCCCTCCATGAATCCGCTGCCGGCGGCGGCGACGGAGATGAGTGAGGTGCCCATGCCGCAGGCCCCGATCATCTGCGCCCCGATGGTGGTGGCGGCGGCGAGGTCAGAAGCTGGCCCCGTGGAGACCTCGTCGAACCAGTGCTCTTCGGCCACCATGCCACCCATGGCGATCTGCAGCAGCGCACGCAGCTCCTCGCTGCTCTTGGTGAAGCGCTCCTCGGTGTCGGAGTGCTGCAACAGGCCCAGGGAGTCACGACGCTTCACGATGGACAGCACGTCGAGCTGACGGGTCTGCCCCACGAAGTAGGCGACGGTGGCGTGACCGGCCTCGTGGGTCGCCACGCGGTCGCGCTCGTTCGGCGTGTAGATGGTCTCGTCGGTGACGCCGAGCTC
>DATAXG010000063.1:0-7340 GCA_036273055.1 Acidimicrobiales bacterium
GCCCGAGCCGTCCATGGTCGCCCAGCCGTTGCTTCCGTTCAGGTAGATGGTCGCCACGGTCGGCGTGGTCTCCGTCTGCTGGGCGAAGGACGTCATGCCCGACGGTGATTGCGAGGAGACGTACGCCCCCTGCTGCAGACCCCCGGCCGACTGGGCGTTGGGGTGCAGCCCCGGCCCGAACACCGTCGCCGCGCCGTTCGCCGTCACGACCGCGTAGCCCGCATTCGCCGGGTTGACGATCATGCCGTAGGCGTACACGCCCCAGCCCGCCGTCGAACCGTAGAAGCCGGCATCGCCGAAGGTGAAGATGCCACCGTCGAAGGCGACGAGGAAGTACCCGTTGCCGTCCGGCGTCGGCGACATACCGACGATCGGCATGTTCAAGCGGATGGCGCCCGTCGAGCCGTAGAACGGCGCGTCGCCGTAGTTGAAGATGCCGCCGTCGGAGGCGACGAGCCAGTAACCGCCGCCGTCGGACGTGGCGGCCATGCCGACGATGGGCTTGTTGAGGTGGATGGCCCCCGTCGAGCCGTAGAACTGCGCGTCGCCGTAGCTGAAGATGCCGCCGTCGGAGGCGACGAGCCAGTAACCCTTTCCGCTCGGTGTCGCGGCCATGCCGACGATCGGTTGGGTGAGGTGCAGGTTCGACAGTGCGGGCGACCCCAATGCCGGAGCGACACCGTGCGTCGTCACCGCACCCGCCGGCGAGACGGTCCAGTAGCCGCCCGTCGGATCGGAGGCCATCATGATGCCTCCGCTGTAACTGCTCGAGCGGTTCACGTTCGCGGCGCCCGTACCGGAGGTGAACGCGGTGGCCGCTCCCAACGCGAGTACGGGAGCCAAGACCAAGAGGGCGATCGCTCGTGCGCACAGTGGGAATACTCGGCTCCCTCGGAATTGCCGCATCGTCTTCCCCCCCTCGACCCGCAGACGACGGGTCGCGAAGGCGACGAGCAGCGCGCTCGTGGCTGATCCGGCGGCCCGGCGAACTCAGACGAGTCCCGTAGCTTTGCGTCCCACCCTCACGGATGGTTTGCCTTTTTCGTTCCACACAGAGGGTCGGCCCCGGCCAGACGGACTCTGAGGCGAATTGCGCTGATGGTGTGATTGAAATGTGCGTTTCGTGTGCGCTGCGTGCCTGGGCAGCGACAGACCGCCTGCTTCAGACGGTGGGAGCAGCTCCTGCCTCAGCCGAGCCGAGCGGCACGTGCCAGGTCAGTCGCGTCCCTCCCTCGCGGGAGGTCCCGAGCTCGATGTTGCCGCCGAGGCGCTCGGCCCGCTGGCGAAGGTTCTTGAGACCAAGGCCGGCCGCGTTCCCGTCTCCCATGCCGTCGCCGTCGTCGGCGACCACCAGACGCAGCTCCTCGCCGGCGGCGACGGTGATGACGACCTGCGAGGCCCGCGCATGCTTGCCCACGTTGGTCAGGGCCTCGCGGAGCACCGCCAGCACCTCCTCGACCAGCGCGTCACTGACCGTGGCGTCCACCGGGCCGCTGAAGGAGACCTGCGGAAGGAGGCCGAGCACCGGACGGAGCTCGTGCACGAGGTCGAGGACCTTGGGGTGCAGTCCTTCCTTGTTGATGGTGAGCTCAATGTCGAAGATCGCCTTGCGCAGTTGGCGGATCGTCTCATCGAGTTTCTCGATCGCCTCACCGATGCGCATGACCGCCTCGGGTCGTTCGACCAGGCGGGCCGTCCCCTGCAACGACAGCCCGATGGCGAAGAGGCGCTGAATTACCGAGTCGTGCAGATCGCGGGCAATCCGGTCCCTGTCCTCGGTGAGGGCGCGGTCGCGCACGAGGCCGTGCAGGCGGGCGTTCTCAATAGCGATGCCCGCGGCCATGGCAAGGGCGTGCACGAGCTCCTCGTCGTCCTCGGAGAACTCCGGAGCCGTCTTCTTGTTGGTCAGATACAGGATCCCGTAGACCTCGCCGTGCACCCGGACGGGCACGCCGAGGAAGGACGTCATGTCGGGATGGTGCGGCGGGAACCCGAAGCTCTCCGGGCTCTCCGCCAGGTTCGCCAGGCGAACGGGCTTGTCCTCCCCGATGAGGGCCCCGAGGACGCCCCGTCCGGTTGGTCGGGCGCCGATGGCGCGTTCCTCCTCGTGGGTCAGCCCGACGGTGAGGAACTGGTCCAGGGTCCGCCCATCCTCGGCCAGGACGCCGAGCGCCCCGTACTGCGCGTCGACGAGGCCCCGGGCTTCCTCAATGATGCGGCGGAGGACCACCGGCAGGTTGAGCTCCGCGTCGAGGATGAGGATCGCCTGCACCAATCGGCGCAACTTGGCGGGATCGTCGATCCGATCGAAGGGCTGCACGGGACGTCAGGATAGAGGGGGGCCAATCGCCCGTGCGGCGGACCGGGTGCAGGGAGGTTGCGCACGGCGCCGTGGGGCCGTCTCCCTGTGGGGGCGTGGCAATATTGTGAAAATGACGATACGGGTGTTCCTCCTCGACGACCACGAGCTCGTGCGGACCGGTCTCCGCACGCTGCTCGAGGCGGAGGACGACATGGACGTCGTCGGCGAGGCGGGGACGGCGGAGCTCGGGCTGGCCTCCATCCGAGAGCTCGTGCCCGATGTGGCCATCCTGGACGTGCGGCTGCCGGACGGCAACGGCATCGAGGTCTGCCGGGAGGTGCAGTCGCTCACGCCCCAGGTCCGCTGCCTGATGCTGACGTCATACTCCGACGACGACGCCCTGTTCTCGTCGATCATGGCCGGTGCCTCGGGCTACGTCCTCAAGGAAGTCGGCGGGGGCGACCTGCTGGGGGACATCCGCCGGGTCAGTCAGGGCATGTCCCTGCTCGATCCGGTCCTGACCCAGGAGCTCTTCGACCGCCTGCGCAAGGACCAGGAGGCAGAGTCGCGCCTCACCGTCCTGACCCCGCAGGAGCGCAAGGTGCTGGAGCTCATCGCCCAGGGCCAGTCGAACCGCCAGATCGCGGAGCAGCTGTTCCTGGCCGAGGCCACGGTGAAGAACTACGTCTCGAGCCTGCTCTCGAAGCTGGGCATGCGGCGGCGTACTGAGGCGGCGGTCTACGCCGCCGTCCTGGCGGAGCGCAAGGCCTTCAACCCGCGCTCCTGAGCGCCCGGCCGCGGGTCCTGCCTAGGCGACCCGCATCCGGCGATGGTCGTCCAGGGTCCGGAAGTCCACTCCCGCCTCGCGGAGCCGCTGCTCCAGCCGCTCCCGCTCGACCAGGGGGTTCCCGAACCGCTCGGGCTCGGTCTCAATGCCTATCCCGGTGCACAGACGCAGCAGCATGCGGTCGTGATCGAGCTCGAGAGCAAGATCCTCGGCCATCACGTGCTCGCCCTCGCCCCCCTGCCCGTCCATGCGGCGGCGGCATTGCAACAGGATTACCACCAGCTCATCCCGGGAAACCGGTAACGGCAGCGGGTCCACTTCAGCGCAAAGCCCGGCGAGCAACTCGCTGTACATAGACATCGCTCATAATTTTGCCGGAATTGGGTTCCACCAATAGGGCCGATACTCCTGTTTCTCATAGAGCCGATACTCCCTATCGGTTGGCAACACCCCCCGACAGGCGTTCGGCAACAGGCACGGCGGGCACGGCGTCCGCCGATGGCCGGCCCGCCTCAGCGCCGGCTGACCCTGGTGGAGCGGTCGGCCCGCGCCAGCACGTCCTCGGCGGACTCGGAATCCTCGGCCACGGCCACGCCCAGGGAGGAGTCGAGGCGGATGTCCTGGTCCCCCACGGTCACAGGCTCGTCGAGCGTGTGCTGCAGCCTGCGCAGCAGCGGGCCCACGACGTGCTCGTCGGTCACGGCGACGACGACCACGAGCTCGCTCCCGCCGACCCGGCCGATGGTGTCCTCCGCCCGCAGCACGGCCGTGAGGCGGCGAGCCATCTCGCAGAGCACGGTGTTGCCGGTCGTGTACCCGAGATCCAGGTTGATCTCGCCCAGGTTGTCCAGGTCGATGTGGCACACGACCACCTCGCCGCCGTGGCGACGGCGGCGGGCCAGGGCCAGGGTCAGGCGGTCCAACAGCAACAGCTGGTTGGCCAGGCCTGTGTGCGGATCGGCCATGGAGAGCTGCCAGAGCTGGTCGTACTTGCCCCGCGCCGGGCCGCCGGAGGCCGGCGTGTCTGGCCCGGCCGCGCTGAACTCCTGCAGCATCGACTCCACGCTCTCGGGCACGCCGGCGGAAGGATCTCCGTCGGCGATCCGCTCCCTGGGCTCGGGCGGAGCCTCGGGCATTCCTCCGCGATCGTCCGGGAGAACCTCGCCAAGTCTCTTCTTGGCTCTCTTCACGCTGTCCCCCTCCGACCCAGACCTCCCACTCTTATCGGAACGTTCCAGGTTGAAACAGAGCCGTAAGTCATCTGGTCGGCTCCAAACGTCTGCGCTCGCCACCAGCGTGGCGGCGGAAGATGACCTCAGTGTACCCATCGGGGCCGCCAGGGAAACTCCTCCGGGGCCCTGCACCCCTTAATGAAACCCACTCTGACCAGGGAGGAAAGGACCGAATCCCGCTCCGGGGGACAGCGGTCTGGGCTAACCTCAGGTGCTGCCACCTGTGCACGACCGAGAAACGGCGAGCCGGAATCATCGAGCCATCCACACGAGCCACGAAGACGAGCGCACCTGCCCTCCGGTCCACGAAGGCCCCGGGTCGATGACCCCGCCGGCGACCACCGTCGTCGACGCCTTTGGTCTCGAAGCCCTGGTGGCCGAGGTGGCTGCGGAGGACTCCTACGGCTTCGACACGGAATTCCACACCGAGCGCACCTATGTCCCCGATCTGGCGCTGATCCAGATCGCCTGGGCCGACAAGATGGCCCTCGTCGATCCCCTGGCGGTCGACCCCTCGCCCCTGGCGACGGTTTTCCGCGGGCCGGGGATTGCCGTGGCCCACGCGGCGTCCCAGGACCTCGACGTGCTCATGGCGGCGTGCGGGGCCATCCCCACCACGGTGTTCGACACGCAGATCGTCGCCGGGTTCCTCGGCCTCTCCACGCCTTCGCTCTCCCGCCTCGTGGACCAGATCCTGGGCGTCTCGCTCCCCAAGGCGGACCGGCTGTCGGACTGGCTGGTGCGGCCGATCTCGGACCGCCAGGTCTCGTACGCCCTCAACGACGTCGCCCACCTGTTGGAGCTGCGGAACGTCCTCACCGAGCGGCTCCGCTCGCTCGGACGCCTGGAATGGGCCCTCAGCGAATGTGAGCTGGTGCTCGGAGGCCGCGCGCCCGCCCGTGTTCCCGAGGAGGCCTGGTGGAAGCTCGGCGACATCCGGGGCATGTCGCGCCGCTCACGGGGCGTCGCGCAAGAGGTTGCCGCCTGGCGTGAGCGCACGGCGGCGGGGACCAACCGGCCGCGCCGGATGGTGCTGTCGGACCTCGGGCTCCTCGCCCTGTCCCAGCGGCCACCACGCAACGGCGACGAGCTGCGCGCCATTCGCGGCATCGACGGGCGCCATCTGGCGCAGGGGCGGGCAGCCGAGATCATGCGAGCCGTCGAGCGCGGCCTGGATCTCCCGTCGGACCAGATCCGGATGCCGTCGGAGGGGCGGGACGCGCCGGCTCCCCCCGCCGCAGTGGCGGTGTGCTCGGGGCTCGTGCGCCAGATTGCCGACGACCTCGACTTCGACCAGGGTCTGCTGGCCACCCGGGCCGACATCGCGCAACTGCTCTGCGGCGAACCCAGCCGGCTCGATACGGGGTGGCGCCGCGCCATTGTGGGCGACCCGTTGCGCCGGCTGATCGCCGGCGAGGTGGCCGCCGCCTTCGACGGACGTGGTCACCTCGTCATGGAGGAGCGCTCCGGACGACCCGTCCCGCCGGCTGGTTGACGAGGAATCAGTTGACGAGCTTGTCCCGGCCTTCCCAAAAGGGCTGGCGGAGCTTGTACTTCTGCAGCTTGCCCGTTGCCGTCCTGTCGAGCGCGTCGCGCAGCTCGACGCTCGTCGGTGCCTTGAAGTGGGCCAAGTGCGCCCGGCAGTGCGCGATGAGGTCCGCTTCGCTGACCGTTGACCCGTCACGGACGACGACCAGGGCCTTGATCGTCTCACCCCACTTCTCGTCGGGCACGCCGATCACCGCCACTTCGGCCACCGCCGCGTGCTGATAGAGGCAATCCTCGACCTCGATGGAGGACACGTTCTCCCCGCCGGTGATGATCACGTCCTTCTTCCGGTCCGAGATCACCACGTGCGCGCCGTCGAAGTGGCCCCCGTCGCCTGTGTGGAACCATCCGCCCGCCAGTGCGGCATCGGTCTCCAGCGGCTGTTCCCAGTACCCGGCGAACACATGGTTCGAACGGGCCAACACCTCGCCGTCCTCGTCGACGGCCATCTGGACCCCCAGTGCCGGCACCCCGGCGCGACTGAGCCGCCGCGCCCGCTCCGTCACGTCCAGCTCGTCCCACTCCGCCGGAGCCCGGTTGATGGTCAGCAAGGGCGCCGTTTCGGTCAGGCCGTAGATCTGAATGAACTCCCAGCCCAGTTCGGACTCCACCCGCTCGATCGTCTTGGACGGCGGCGGCGCGCCGGCCACCACGATGCGCACCGTGCCTCGTCCCGGGACGGGCCGTCCCTCGGCTGCGCGGTTCTCCGCCGCGCCCAGGATGGCGGCGACCACGGCGGGAGCGCCGCACAGCAAGGTCACCCCGTGCTGCTCGATGCGCGACAGGATCTCCTCACCGTCGACCTTGCGTAGCACGACGTGCGTGCCGCCCATGCCGGTGACGGCGTAGGGCATCCCCCATCCGTTGCAGTGGAACATGGGCAGCGTGTGAAGTAGCACATCGTGATCGCTCACACCGGTGTGCCAGCCGAAGGTGGCGGCATTGAGCCAGCAATTGCGCTGCGTCAGTTGCACGCCCTTGGGTCGCGCCGTCGTGCCCGACGTGTAGTTCACCGAGCAGGCGGCGTCCTCGTCGGGCTCCCAGGCCCGCGGCATCGCGCCGTCGGGGGCGGGTGCGAAGAGGTCGGCGTCGTCGGACCCGTCGAGGCAGAACCGGTGTGCCACCTTGATGGAGCCGACCTCGTCGCTCAGATCCGGGTCGTACAGGAGGACCGACGCCCCGGAGTGCTGCACGACGTAGGCGATCTCGTCGGCGGTCAGCCGGAAATTGATCGGCACCAGCGTCCGGCCGTACCCGCTGACACCGAAGTACGACGTCAGGAACCGCCCGGAGTTGGGGCTGACGATGGCAACCCGCTCCCCGTGCTCGACCCCGAGGTCGTCGAGCGCCAGGGCCATGCCCCGGGCCCGAGCCTCGAGCTCCCGGTAGGTCAGCGAGCCATACGAGCCCGGCACGGACGGCTCGTCCATCACGGCCGTGCGGTGCCCGTAGACCAACGCGGCCCGATTCA
>DATAXG010000064.1:0-3583 GCA_036273055.1 Acidimicrobiales bacterium
CATCGGGACCCAGCCGATGCCACCTTCGGACAACGCCACCTGCAGGCCCGGGTAGCGCAGTGGCACACCGGACCACAGCCATTCGCCGGCCGCCAGGAGGGCGTTGACGGGGAACAGGGTCGGCAACAATTCGAAGGGCGGGTCCGGTGAGGGCAGGGGAGCCCAGGAGGACGCGCCGGTATGGAGGCACACGACCGTCGTCGTCTCCTCGCAGGCAGCGAAGAAGGGATCCCAGACGCCGCTGAAGATGGAGGGCAGGCCGAGCTGGGCCGGGAACTCGGGGAAGCTGACCGCCTTGAAGCCACGGGCGGCGTTGGTCCGCACTTCGGCCGCCGCCAGCTCGGGGTCGGCCAACCACGGCAGCTGCAGCGGGATGATGCGGTCGGGGTGCGATCCCGCCCAGACCTCCATGTGCCAGTCGTTGAAGGCCCGCAGGCAGGCGAGGCCGAGCTCACCGTCGGTCGCCCGCGAATAGACGGCGCCGCAGAATCCCGACACGAGCGATGGGAAGCACAACGAGGCCCAGATGCCGGCGCGGTCCATGTCCAGGACGCGGGCCTCGATGTCGAAGCACCCCGGTCGCATCTCGTCGAAACGGGCCGGCTCCATGCTCCACTCGGCCCGGGGCCGACCGACCACGGCGTTGAGCCCGACGTTGGGATAGTGCCGCCCCTCGAAGATCCAGCTCTGCGTCCCGTCGTCCTGCTCCAGCACCCGGGGAGCCTCGGAGGCGAAGGCGGCGGGCAGGCGACCCTCGAAGAGGTCGGGGGGCTCAATCAGGTGATCGTCGACCGAAATGACCGGCATCCGGATCGGCCGCGGCTCGGGGTCGGGCAGCAGCGTGGCCCCGCCCGGAGCGGGCTCTGTGTCGACGGTTCCCACGGGAAGGTGACACTATCGTCAGCATCGCTGTCCGACCCGGGGGGTGCATGACCACACAGATCGAAGGCGTCCTGACCGGGGTTGGCCTGGTGATCGACGGCAACATGGTGCCGGGCGACGAAGGCACCTATCCGGTCACGAACCCGGCCCGGCCGAGCGAGATCGTCCTCCACGCGCCGAGCATTTCCCAATATCAATACGACACCGCACTGAACGCGGCGTGGCGGTCACAACCCGCGTGGGCTGCGCTCGACATGGACGAACGGGCAGAACAGGTCATCGCGGCTGCCGAGGCGGGAGTGGCCGCGGTCGAAGCAGGGGATCTGGCCCGCCTCCTCACCAGGGAGCACGGGAAGACCTACGTCGAATCGATCTTCGACGCCTCCACCATGGGTGGCATGGCGGCCGCCTTCGCTCCCCTCGTCGCCGAGGCGCTCGCGTCTCGAGAGCTCTCCGGCGGATCCACACTGATCGAATGGGTGCCGCATGGCGTCGTGGCGGCAATCCTCCCGTTCAACTGGCCCGTTTCGGTCATGGCGAACAAGGTGCTGCCCGCTCTCCTCGCCGGCAATACGGTGGTGGTGAAGTCACCCCCGACCTGTCCCGGCACGGTCCTCCTTGTGGCTGGGGCCATGGCGCAGGTCCTGCCACCCGGCGTGCTGAACGTCGTGAACGGGCCCGACGCTGCCCTTGGCGCAGATCTGGTCGGCGACCCCGGGGTCGACATGGTGTCCTTCACCGGTGGAGTGAGGGCCGGGCAGGCCGTGATGGCGGCAGCGGCTGCCAACATCCGACCGATGGTCCTCGAGCTCGGTGGCAATGACGCTGCCATCTTGGCGCCCGACGTCCTCGGAAATCCCGCGCTGGCCGATCGCATTGTTGAGGCGGCCTTCGTCACCAGCGGGCAGGTCTGCATGGCGATCAAGCGGCTCTACGTCCACCGGGACCGGCTGGACGAGACGGTGGATGCCCTTGCGGGTCGGCTGGCTCTCGAGATGGTGGGCGATGGCCTGGCCGACGGCGTGACCATGGGCCCGGTGCACACGGCCGCAGCACGCGATCGGGTCGAGGCATTGGTCTCCGAGGCCGCCGCCGCGGGAGCCGTGCTGGTGCGACCGGGCCGCATGCGCCCTGAGGACGAGGGGAGCGGGGGCTACTTCGTGCCTCCGACGCTCATGGTGGCGCCGCCGCGTGAATGCCGGATCGTGGGCGAGGAGCAGTTCGCTCCCGCTCTCCCGGTCATCCCCTACGACCACATGGACGAAGCGGTCAACGCGGCGAACGAGACTGCCTTCGGCCTCTGCGCATCCATCTGGAGCAACGACGAGACGCTCAGCGCCGACGTGGCGTCGCGCCTGTCCGCCGGTACGGTCTTCGTGAACGCGCATGGGATGTCGGCCGTCGACATGCACGCGCCGATGGGAGGGTGGAAGCAGTCGGGCTTCGGCGTGGAGCTGGGCACCGAGGGGATGCGGGCGTTCGCACGCCAGCGGGTCCGGGTCGTGCGGCCGGGACCGGAACAACAGGGAGGGTCTGCATGACGGTGGTCATCCGTGGTGGGACGGTGGTCGACGGCACGGGTACGCTGCCGGTGCGGGCCGACGTGCGCATCGAGGGCGAACGGATCGCCGCCATCGGTCCTGACATGGACGGGGCGGGTGCGGACGCGGTGATCGACGCCGGCGGCATGCTGGTCGCGCCGGGCTTCGTGGACCTGCACACCCACTACGACGCCCAGCTCTTCTGGGACGCCAACGCCAGCCCGTCTCCGCTGCACGGCGTGACCACCGTGCTCGGCGGCAACTGCGGGTTCTCGCTGGCGCCCATGGCGCCGGAGCACGTCGACTACATCTCGCGCATGATGGCGCGGGTCGAGGGCATGCCACTGGCCGCGCTGCGTGCCGGCCTGCCGTGGGACTGGGGCTCCTTCGGCGAGTGGATCGGCCGTCTGGACGGGCGCATCGCGGTCAATGCCGGCTTCCTCGTCGGGCATTCGACCCTGCGCCGACTGGTGATGGGCGAGCGCGCCGTCGGAGGAACGGCCGACCCGGCCGACGTGGATGCGATGGAAGCCGCGCTGCACGCGGCCCTGGAGGAGGGGGCACTCGGTTTCTCGACGTCGCAGGTCCACACGCATAACGACGGTGACGGGCAGCCCGTCCCGTCCCGGGCCGCGGCCCGGGAGGAGATGGAGCGCCTGGCCGCCGCGGTGCGCCAGCACGAGGGCACCACCGTGGAACTGATCGTGGCGGGCTGCCTGAACGGATTCACCGAGGACGACATCGACTTCCTCTCCACCATGTCCCTGCTGGCGGATCGGCCCGTCAACTGGAACGTGCTGGGCGTCTCGGCCATGAATCCCGACGGCGCCTGGAGTCAGCTGGCCGCCGGCAGCGCCGCGGCGGACCGCGGGGCCACTGTGGTGGCGCTGACGCTGCCCCACACCATGCAGCTGCGGCTGAGCTTCGAGCACGGCGCCATCCTCGACGGGCTCCCGGGTTGGCGCGAGGTCTTTGCGCTGCCTGCAGCCGAGCGGATGGCCGCGCTGTCGGATCCGGCCACACGCCGGCGCCTGGATGCGGGGGCGCAGTCCGACGAAGCGGGGATCCTGCGGCACCTGGCGGTGTGGGATCGCCTGATCTTCGAGGAGACGTTTGCCGCCGAGAATGCAGAAGTCGAAGGCCGCAGCGTGGGTGAGGTG
>DATAXG010000065.1:0-6702 GCA_036273055.1 Acidimicrobiales bacterium
CCCCACCGTCGACGGCCACGTTGCGGATGGGGTTCGACAGGCCGTAACAGGCCTGGAAGGCGGCGAAGTCGCTGGCGGCATACTGCTCGAACTCCACGATGGCGATGGACTGCCCGACCCCCGTGCGCCCCTGCCCGAAGACCTGGTCGAGGCCGAAGACGGAGGCCAGCTGCGTCGAGGTGTAGCTGCCGCCGACCGCTCGTTGCTGGGCGGCCGGGCAGGCTTGCGGCGTGCCGGCGTGGGCGATGGCCGCCGGGCTCTGAGGTGCGTCGCTGGCGCCGGTGGCGCCGGTGGCGCCGGTGGTGCCGCCGCCGGTCGCCGGCGCCGATTCGGGGGACTCCGACGTTCCCGTCGGGCCCTGCTTGATCATGGCGTGCTCCTCGAACACTCCATCGAGACCGACCACGCCCGTCACGGCCCCGCCGAGGGAGGCGGGGATCTGCGGCGACGCCGTGTTGACGATGGCCCGGGAGGACTCGCCCGGGGCCCGCACCGATTCCAGCGGCGTGCCCAGCGCGGACGAGACCACGGACGCCGTGCCGCTCACGGGCAACAACGTGCTGCCTGGCCCGGGCAGGCCGACCGTCAGCCCCTGGCTGCGCAGGGTGGACGACACCTGCGCCACCTCGGCCGGGCTCGGCCCGAACTGCGCTGCATACTGCGCCGCGGTCAGGTAGTGCCGGTAGTCGGGCGAGCCGGGGGTGGACACGGCGGCCACGGTCTGGGCCAGTCCGGTCGGGTTCTGCCCGGCGAGGACCACGTCCAGCTTGAGCACCTGGCTCGAAGGTGCGGCCCCCAGCCGGCTGGCGCCGGCAGGCAGGTGCGGCGCAGCCTGGGGCAAGGTGATCCACCCGGGAGACGCTGCGCCGGCGACGCCACCCGGGCCCGGCGCCAGCACGCCGAGCAGCAGGACCGTCGCTCCGCAGGCCCCCGCCAGCAACCTCGGCAGCGTCAAGGAGGCCGGCAACGCCGGGCCCCCGCGTTGCGCCAGGTTCACGAATCGTCCTCCCCGCCCCGGCCCGGGCCCATCCCGTCGCGGGGAGTGGGCTCGTAGTACACCCGTCCCTCGAGCGCGTCAGGACGATACTGCTGAGGGACCACCCCGGAGGGGTCGTCATGGGGGTAGACGTAGCCGTCGCCGTGCCCGAGCGTGGCGGCGCCCTTGTAGTGCGCATCCCGGAGGTGGGTGGGCACCTCCTGGCTCACGCCGGAACGGACGTCGGCCTGGGCCCGGCCCAGGGCGACCACGACGGCGTTCGACTTGGGCGCCCGGGCCAGGTAGATGACGGCCTCGGCCAGGTTCAGCGCCGCCTCGGGCAGCCCCACGTACTCGACCGCCCGGGCGGCCGCCTCGGCCACCAACAAGGCCTGCGGGTCGGCCAGCCCGATGTCCTCGCTGGCCAGGATCACCATGCGGCGGGCCAGGAAGCGAGGATCCTCCCCCGCCTCCACCATGCGGGCCATCCAGTACAACCCGGCGTCGGGGTCCGAGCCCCGCACGCTCTTGATCAACGCGCTGATCTGGTCGTAGTGCTCGTCGGCGCCCTGATGGAACAGCCGGCCGTCGCGCGCCCGTGCCATGTCGTCCATGGTCAGCACCACATGATCGTCGTCGGGCCCGTTGCCGCGCACCAACGCCACCGCGGTCTCCACGGTGGTCAGCGCGGCGCGGGCGTCGCCCTCGCAGGCCGCCACCACGGCGTCGATGGCGTCGTCCTCGGCGTCGGCCCGCTCCAGCTCCAGGCCGCGTCGGATCACCGTGCGCAGGTTGTCGGGCGACAAGGCGTGCAGCCGCCACAGTGAGGCCCGGCTCAACAGGGGCGGATTGACCTCGAAGAAAGGATTCTCCGTGGTGGCCCCGATCAACACGACAAGCCCGTCCTCGACGGCGGGCAGCAGCACGTCCTGCTGGGACTTGCTGAAGCGGTGCACCTCGTCGATGAAGAGCATGGTGCCCTGGCCCTGCTCGCCCAGGCGGCGCTGCGCCTCGGCCAGAGCCTCGCGCACGTCCTTCACGCCGGCGGCGGTGGCCGAGAGCGTGGTGAGGTGCTTCGCGGTGGCGTCGGCCAGCAGCCGGGCCAGTGTGGTCTTGCCGGTGCCGGCGGGGCCCCACAGAATGGAGGATCCGATCCGATCGGACTCGGCCAGCCGCCGCAGGGGCGCACCGGGGCCGACGAGATGCTCCTGCCCGATGAGCTCGTCGAGGGTGCGGGGGCGGAGACGGGCGGCGAGCGGCGCCTGGCGTTGGAGGCGGCGGTCGGCGGCGTCGGCAAAGAGGCTCAGCGCGGGGGTCCTGCACTCGGCGGGGTCGGCGGCACCACGACCCGGATGCCCAACTCGGCCAGGCTGCCGGCGGGCAACGGTGCGGGAGCGCCGGTCAAGAGATCGGCCCCCGACTGGGTCTTGGGGTACGCAATGACCTCCCGGATGTTCTCCTCGCCGGCCAGAATCGCCACCAGCCGGTCGACCCCCACCGCGAACCCGGCGTGCGGCGGGGCTCCATAGCGGAAGGCGCCCAGCAGGAAGCCGAAGCGCTCCTCGGCCTCCTCGGGCCCGATGCCCAACGCGGCGAACACGCGCTCCTGTGTCGCGCTGTCGTGGATACGAACGCTCCCCGAGCCGAGCTCCCACCCGTTGAGCACGAGGTCGTAGGCCTGCGAGCGCACGGCGAACGGGTCGGTCGCCAGCAGCGGCAGATCCTCGGGGTACGGCATCGTGAACGGATGGTGCGCCGGTTGCGGGTTGCCGTCGGCCCCGACGCCGTCGAACATCGGGAAGTCGACGACCCACACGTATCGATGCGGGCCCTGCGCCACAGGGGGCGCGCCGATCGCCACGCGCAGCGCACCGAGCACTTCGCAGGCCTTCGCGTACTCGTCCGAGACGGCGAGGATGAGGTCACCGGGGCCCGCCTTCGTCTGTTGCAGGACGCTTTCTGCTTCCTGCTCCGAGAGATGTCGTGCGAGTGGACCGTCCAGCGCGGGGCCGTTCTCGACCACACGGAACCAGGCCAGGCCGGCCGCGCCGTGCTTCTTGGCCAATTCCGTCACCTCGTCGAGCTTCTTGCGGGGCCAGGTGGCGCCGTCGGGGACGACGACGGCCTTGACGGTCGGCGACGAGAGGGCCTTGACGTCGGTGTGTGCGAAGCCCGGTGAGAGGTCGATGAGCTCGAGGCCGAAGCGGAGGTCGGGCTTGTCGCTGCCGAAGCGGTCCCGTGCCGCCGCCCACGTCATCCGCTCCATCGGCGGAGGCCGCTCCCCCGTCGCCGCCTCCGCCGCGTCGAGCACGGCTTCGGAGACATAGGCCATGACGTCGTCCTGGGATGCGAAGGAGCACTCCATATCGAGCTGCATGAACTCGAATTGGCGGTCGGCACGCAGGTCCTCGTCCCGGAGGCAGCGGGCGATCTGGAAGTAACGGTCGAAGCCGCCCACCATGAGGAGCTGCTTGGCCAGCTGCGGGCTCTGGGGCAGGGCGTAGAACTCCCCATGGTGGAGCCGCGACGGGACCGAGAACTCCCTCGATCCTTCCGGGGTGGGCGCCCAGAGGAGCGGCGTTTCGATTTCGGCGAAGCCCTGGCGGTCCATGGCGGCTCGGAGGGCGGCGTTGACCCTGGCCCGCAGGCGGAGGTTGCGCTGCATACGCGGCCGTCGGAGGTCGACGTAGCGGTGCTTCAGGCGCACGGGCTCGTCGGACTCGTCGCGGTCGTCGACCGAGAAGGGCGGCGGCTCGGCCTCGTTGAGCACCTCGACGCTGCAGTCCCCTATCTCCACCTCGCCGGTCCCGATGCCGGGGTTGACCGTGCCCTCCGGTCTCTGGCGGACCGTCCCGGTGACGGCGATGACCCATTCGGAGCGCACGTCGGTGGCGTGGTCGATGACGCACTGGATGATGCCGGTGTGGTCCCGCAGGTCCACGAAGGCGAGGTGCTCGCCGTGCTCGCGGCGGCGGGCCACCCAGCCGCAGACGGTCACGGTCTGGCCGACGTCGGCCGGGCGCAGGATCCCGCAGAGGTGGGTCCGCATGGCGGTGGGCTGGTTCGGCTCGATGGTCATGGTGGGAGGGTCTCGGTGCTCAGTCTGGTCGGTGTGGGCGGAAAGGGTTGGTGTTCGGTGCGTCGGGTGGCGGCGGGCTCAGCCCCGCGCCGCCTCGGCCAGGAAGGCCTTGAGTTCCTCAACAATGGCAGCCCGCGGAACGCTCCGTTGCTCGGCGTCGTTGCGGAGGGGGCGCAAACCGACCGTTCCCGCTGCCAGTTCCTGGGGGCCGACCACCAGGGCCACGAGAGCGCCCGAGCGATCCGCCGACTTGATCTGGGACTTCATGGAGCGCCCGTCGAAGGCCCGGTCGGCCCGGAGGCCGGCCCGGCGCAGCTCGGCGGTCAGGGTGACGGCGGACCCACCGCCCGCGGTATCGATCACGTAGGCGTGGAGTGGGCGCGCCGCCAGCACTGACTCGGTGCTGAAGACGCCCTCGGCATCACATGCGAGGAGCACCCGCTCCATCCCGATGCCGAACCCGATGCCGGGCGTCGGATCCCCGCCGAGCAGTTCGACCAGGCCGTCGTAGCGGCCGCCACCACCGACGCCGTTCTGCGCGGCGTCCAAGGCGTCCGCCGCGAATTCGAAGGTCGTGCGTGTGTAGTAGTCGAAGCCGCGCACCAGCCGGTGGTCGATCGTGTAGTCGACCCCGAGCGCGTCGAGACCCACACGGACCCGGGCGAAGTGCTCGCGGCACGGATCGCACAGGTGGTCGAGGAAGTGTGGCGCGTCGGCAGTGGCCGCCCGGCACTCCTCCGACTTGCAGTCGAGCACCCGCAGGGGGTTCTGGAGGTGGCGGGCCCGGTGGGCTGGGCACAGCTGGTCGTCCCGCTCGGCCAGGAATGCGCTGAGCAGCGCGACGTAGCCCGGCTTGCAGACGTTGTCGCCCATGGAGTGCAACTTCAAGATCACCCGGCGCAGCCCGAGCCCCGCGAAGAAGTCGTGCGCCAGCGTGACGACCTCGACATCGAGGTCGGCGTCAGCCGGGCCGAGCGCTTCGACCCCCAATTGGTGGTGCTGGCGGTAGCGACCGTGCTGCGGGTTCTCGTGGCGGAAGGAGGGGGCCACGTACCAGGCCTTCCAGGGCGGCACTGGGTGGTGTTGCACGTACGCCCGGGCGATGGGGGCGGTCCCCTCGGGGCGCAACGCCATCGTCTGGCCGTCGCGGTCCTCGAAGACATACATCTCCTTGCCCACGACCTCGCTGCCCTCACCGATCCCCCTGAGGAAGACGCCGGCGTGCTCCAAAATGGGCGTGATCGTCAAGCCGTAGCCGGCTCCTTCGACGAGGGAGGCGAAACGGGCGACCGTTCCCTCCCAGCGGGCGGACTCGGGCCAGAGCACGTCATGCATCCCCTTGGGGGTGCGGGCCGGTATGGGCGAACCGGGCCCGGGCGCGGCCGATCCCGCGGTCATGGAAGGCTCCTCACGGATCGGGGGTCAGACTTTCTTGCCAGGCAGCTGACGATACGCGTCGAACACCCCGTCGAGGTGCTTCAGCGCGCTGATCAGTGAATGCAGGTGGGTCGGGTCGGCCAGCTCGACGTCGAAGGCCATACGGCTGACCCGGTCGGGTGTCGTGGCCGTGCGGGCGGCGACGATGTTGAGGTGGTGCTCGGAGACCACCCGGGACACGTCGGCCAGCAGGCGGGCCCGGTCGAAGGCCTGCACCTCAATGGTCGCCACGAAGACGCCGTCGTTGCCCCGGTCCCACTCGACCTCCATGAGCCGCTCGCGGGACCGGTCGGCCAGCGCCGCCGCGTTGGCGCAGTCGGCCCGGTGCACCGAGACGCCCCTGCCCTGGGTCACGAAGCCCACGATCTGGTCGCCAGGCACCGGGGTGCAGCAGCGGGCCAGGTGGATCATGACGTCGTCGAGGCCCTCGACGTAGACGCCCGTGCCGGTGCGGCGCCCCTGCCGGGACCGGGTCGTGCCGGGCAGCGCGATCGTCGGGAGCTGCTCGTCGGCCTCTCCCCCGCCCCGTAACGCCTTGGTGAGTCGCTGCACGATCGACTGGGCCGAGACCTGGTTCTCGCCGATGGAGGCGTAGAGCGCATCGAGGTCGGCCAGGTTCATGGCGTCGGCCACCTGCTGGAGCGCGCTCGAGCCGAGCAGCTTGTGTAGGGGCAGGCCGTCCCGCCTGAGCGCCCGGGCCAACTCCTCCCGGCCGTTCTCAATGGCGTCCTCGCGGCGTTCCCGTGAGAACCACTGGCGGATCTTGTTGCGGGCCCGGGTCGAGGCCACGATCTGGAGCCAGTCCCGCGACGGGCCGGCAGTCGGTGACTTCGAGGTGAAGATCTCGACCGTGTCGGCACTGGCCAGCTGCGTTTCGAGCGGCACCAGGCGGCCGTTCACCCGCGCCCCGATGCAGCGGTGCCCGACCTCGGTGTGAATGGCGTAGGCGAAGTCGACCGGCGAGGAGCGGGCCGGCAGGGCGATGACCTTCCCCTTTGGTGTGAAGACGTAGACCTCGTCCTGCTCCAGGTCGAGCTTCAGCGCCTCGAGGAACTCGATCGGGTCGTCGGTCTGGCGGTCGACGTCGGCGATCCGCTGGAGCCACGCCATCTCCGAGGAGTGGTCCTCCTTGGACTTGTAGCCCCAGTGCGCCGCGATGCCGTACTCGGCCCGGTGGTGCATCTCCGAAGTCCGGATCTGCACCTCGACC
>DATAXG010000066.1:0-1853 GCA_036273055.1 Acidimicrobiales bacterium
TACACCTTCTTGACGTACGGGACCTCGACGAACGCCGAGCCGGGATGCGACGACCCGGTTGGAGCCTGCAACGCCGGCTATCAGGCGGGGATCAACGCCTACAACGATGCCGTTGCAGCCGGCGCCACTGCGAGCGTGCCGTGGTGGCTCGACGTCGAGAATCCTCCGTCCAACCTTCCGCAGTGGTCGACCAATACTCAACTCAATGCCGACTACGTGCAGGGCGCCATCAACGCCCTCCACGAGACCGAGGGCATCGCCGATGTCGGCATCTATGCCAGCCCAGGCCTTTGGAACAGCATCTTGGGCACTTACTCTCCATCGGTGCCGTATTGGATGGCCGACTACCTTTCCAACCCGAGCGGCCCGGGCAGCTGCGCCGACTACCAGAACTGGGTGGTCAACCACGGCGCCCACCTGCCCGGACCACCGGCGATCGTGCAGTACAACAGCACGCAATTCGACGACGACTACGCCTGTTAGCGGCACAGGTCCCCTGTACTACGCCTGGCGGGCACCCTTCGAGAACGGCGACCTGAACACGCTGCACGCTGACGGGTTCGACCATCGCGTGCTCGACATCGACTGGCGCACGCAGGTCGAGCGCCACAGCCTGGGCTGGGTCTGCGCCTTCGACGACGATCGCCTGGTCGGGTTCGTCAACGTCGCCTGGGACGACGCGGTGCACGCCTTCGTCGTCGACACGGTGGTCGAGACGGGCTCTCGACGTCGGGGCATCGGCCACGGGCTCGTGCAGGTGGCCGAACGGGAGAGCCGGGCCGCCGGCTGTGAATGGCTCCATGTCGACTTCGAGGAAGATCTGCGCGACTTCTATTTCGGCTCGTGCGGGTTCAGCCCGACGCCGGCCGGGCTCATCGCGCTGCGCTGACCCGTTACGACCGCTCGGCGAGCAGCCGGCGCATCGCTGCCGCGTTCGCCTCCATCGGCTCGCCGGCATCGAGGACGAGGTCGAGCCCGTCGGGTGCGACCCATGACGACCGCACCCGCTCCACGTGGTCCCATTCCAACTCGTACCAGCCAGGGATCTGCCGCTGCCGGCCCTCGACCCGGGCGCGGTGCAGTCCGGCGTCGGCGCACGAGGTCATGACAACCAGGCACTCCCCCGCCCCCTCCTCGGCGGCAAGCTGCCTAGTCCCGCGCACCTCCGCGTCGCGGGCGACGCCGTCGAGCACGACCGAAGAGCCCCGCCGCAGTTGCGAGCGCGCCAGAGCCCAGAGGAGGGACCATCCGACGCCACGGTGCCCCCGCACGCCCATGGCGTCGAGTTCGGCCTGCAGCTCGTCATAGGGCCGCAACCCGCTCATCACCCAGTCGTGGCCCAGCACCGGTGCACCGAGGGCGCGTCCGGCCACGTCTGCCATCGTCGACTTCCCCGAGCCGGGCACGCCGGTGATCAGGACCAGCTGAGGGCTCACGGGTCCTTCTGCTTCTCCCAAACCGAGACGTGCGACCAGCTCTCACTGGTGAATGGTCTGCGGTGCCAATCGCTCCAGCGCTCACGCAGGCGCATGCCTCCGATGCGGGCCATCAGGTCGAGCTCGGCCGGCCAGACGTAGCGGTACGGCATGGTGAAGGTGTGGGCACGTCCCGCCCCGACCCAGTAATGGTGCGAGACACCGTGCTGCTCGACGACGTCGATGGTGTCGAAGCCAACCCGGTCCGGGGTGACCATAAAGGGGAGCGCTGTCTCCCCCGGTGGCAGACGCCGAAGCGGAGGCACCTCGACTTCAATGACGAAACAGCCGCCGGGCTCGAGCTGACGCCCCACACTGAGGAAGCACGCCACCTGGTCGTCCTGGCTCGTGAGGTTCTCGATCGTGTTGTGGACGAGG
>DATAXG010000067.1:0-4181 GCA_036273055.1 Acidimicrobiales bacterium
GGCCGTCGTGCCACTACCGACGACCAGGACCCGCGTCGTGGTCAACGTGTGGAGGAAGTACCGCAGGACCATGCGCCCGAGCGTGATGGTCACGATGGTGACGATCACGGCCGCCACCAGTTGCGTGGCGTACGGCTCCGACGTCGACAGGAGCACGTGCAGGAGGGATCCGATGGCGAGCGCCAGCACGCATCCCTCGCCGACGCCGAAGGAGAGCTCGCGTATCTCGAGGAAGGCGCTGGGCTGCAGCCGGCGATGGGTCACGCGGTAGATGCCGCCCGACGCGAGGGCGATCACGACGGCCACCGGAAAGAGGGAGTCGATCTCAATGTTCGTCACCAGCCGTCCGGGGGCGTTGACCGCGACGGCGGAGAGGTGCGAGAGGAGGACCAGCGCCAGCGGGAGGGCGATGCAGGCGCAGACGAAGTCGCAGCAGATCTGGACGAGGGTCAGCTCCTTGTCCGTGATGGTTCGGTAGGGGGCCGTGGCGGCGAGCAGGGCCCGCTCTCTGACCTCGACCTCCGGATCCGAGATGCTCATGGCCTGCCCTCCGCCATCGCCGTACGGTGGAAACGGCCCGGAACGGCCGGACTGGCGGTGGATCGGGAAGTGAGGTCAGGCGGAGCCGCCGACGGCGTGGACGCCGCCGTCGACGTGCAGGATCTCCCCCGTCGTCATGGGGAGGAGGTCGCTGAAGAGGGCCAGGCAGGCCTTGGCCACCGCCGTGGAGTCGTGGATGTCCCAGCCGAGGGGCGCCCGGTCGGCCCAGGTGTCCTCGAAGGCGCTGAACCCCGGTATGGACTTGGCGGCCATGGTGCGGACAGGGCCCGCGGCGACCAGGTTCACCCGGATGCCGGCCGGCCCGAGCTCCTTGGCGAGGTAGCGGGAGAGCGACTCGAGGCCCGCCTTGGCGACGCCCATCCAGTCGTAGACGGGCCAGGCCACCGTCGCATCGAAGTCGAGGCAGATCACCGACGCGCCCCCGTCGCTCCCCGCGGCGCGGAGGAGAGGGAGGAAGGCGTCGACCAGTGCCTTGAGCGAATAGGTCGAGATCTGGAGCGCCGTGGAGACGTCCTCCCAGTCGGCGGCGAACATCCCGCTGCCCAGGCAGTCGGGCGGCGCGAAGCCGATGGCGTGCAGCAGTCCGTCCAGTCGGTCCCAACGCCCGGCCAAAGCGGCGCCGGCGGCCTGCAGCTGCTCGGGCGAGGTGACGTCGATCTCCAGGACGTCGGGCTCGACGGGCAGCTTGCGTGCCGTGCGCTTGGTCAGCGACAGGGCACGGCCGGCGCCCGAGAGTACGATGTCGGCCCCTTCCTCCTGGGCCAGGCGGGCGACGGCGAAGGCCAGGGAGGCGTCGGTGAGGACGCCCGTGACCAGGAGCCGCTTGCCGTCGAGGAGTCCCACTGCGCCAGGAGGTTATGCGAAGGTAGGGGCGTGCACGTGGGAATCCTCGGTGGGACCGGTCCGGCCGGGCGCGGGGTCGGAGTCCGGCTGGCCGAGGCCGGCGTCCGGGTCACGCTCGGTTCGCGCGACGCGGAGCGGGCGGCCTCCGTGGCCGGCGACGTGGTGGCCCGGTGGCCCGACTCGGACCTGAAGGTGGGCGGCGCGGACAACGAGGGCGCCGCGGGCGCGGACCTGGTCATCGTGGCCACGCCCTGGGACAGCGCCATCCCGACGGCGCGGGCGCTGCGCGATCCGCTGGCCGGCAAGGTCGTGGTCTCCATGGCCAATGCGCTGGTGAAGGAGGGCCGCGAGATGCTGGCCCTGATCCCGCCCCGGGGCTCGGTGGCCGCCGCCCTGCAGTCGGCCATCCCGGAGAGCCTGGTGGCAGCCGCCTTCCACCATCTGCCCGCCTCGGAAATGGAAAACCTCGAATCGGGGTTGGAAGCTGACGTGCTGGTGTGCTCGGACTTCCCGGAGGCGACGGCGGCGACGGTCGCGCTCATCGAGCAGATGCCGGGGCTGCGGCCGTTGGACGCCGGGAGCCTGAGCCAGGCCGCCGCCATCGAAGCCTTCACGGCCGTGTGTATCACCCTCAACATCAAGCACAAGGCGCATTCCACGCTGAGGATCGCCGGGCTCTAGCCGTGCAGTTGTACGACACGGCGCGCGGCGAGGTGGTGGCGTTCGAGCCGGGTCCGCTCGTGACGATGTACTCGTGCGGCATCACGCCGTACGACGCGGCGCACCTCGGGCATGCCGCCGTGTACCTCTACTTCGACATGCTGCAGCGCCGCCTGCGCGACGCCGGGCACGACACGAAGGTCGTGCGCAACGTCACCGACGTCGACGACGACATCCTGCGCAAGGCCCGTGAGCTCGGAGTGCACTACCTCGACCTGGCGGCGGAGGAGATGGCGCGCTTCGACTCCGACATGGGACTGCTCAACCTCCTGCCGGTGTACTCCGAGCCGCGGGCCACCTCGGCGATTTCGGAGATCCTGTCGCTGATCGGCGATGCGCTCGAGGGTGGGTTCGCCTACGAGTCGGGCGGCTCGGTCTACTTCAGCGTCGCCAGCTTCCCGGAGTTCGGCCGCATCAGCGGGTTCGGCCGGGACCGCATGCTGGAGCTGGCCGCCGAGCACGGTGGCAAACCGGGGGACCCCAACAAGCGCGACGCGCTCGACTTCGTCCTGTGGCAGCCGTCGCTGCCCGACGAGCCGGCCTGGGAGTCGCGCTGGGGGCCGGGACGGCCGGGCTGGCACATCGAGTGCTCTGCGTTGGTGCTGCGCGAGCTCGGTGCGACGATCGACATCCACGGCGGGGGGCGCGACCTGGTGTTCCCGCACCACGAGTGCGAGACGGCGCAGTCCGAGGCCGTGACGGGCCAGCCCTTCGTCCGGCTCTGGTTCCACGTGGGCCTCGTCGGCCTGGACGGCACGAAGATGTCGAAGTCGCTCGGCAACCTCGTCTTCGTCGGCGACCTGTGCAAGGAATGGGACGCGGCCGCCGTGCGGCTCGCGCTGCTCGGGCACCACTACCGGCGGGACTGGGAATGGCGCACCGAGGTCGACATGCCGGCGGCGGCGGCCCGCCTGGCTCTCTGGCGCAGCGCTCCGGACGGCGACGGGTCGGCGGGGCTGGCCGCGGTGCGGGCCGCGCTCGACGACGACCTCGACACGCCGGCCGCGTTGCGCTCCCTCGACGAGGAGGCCACGGCCGGGCGATCGGTGGCCGACGGGGCGCGCCTCCTGGGCGTCACCCTCTGATTGGGCCGGGGCCCGCGGGGTGGTCCAGTACCCTTGGTGGACCACGAACGGAGTCCGGACCATGGCCGGCGGAGCAGGAAAGGGCGCACAATGCCAGGCGTGATCTCGGTTGGTCTTCCCGACGGCTCGACGCGGGAGCTCACCGAGGGCACGACGGGAATTGAGCTGGCCCGGTCCATCGGGTCCCGCCTGGCCAAGGCGGCCGTCCTCGTCACGGTCAACGGCGCGGAGGTCGACCTGGAGCTGCCGCTGCCCGACGGGTCGCAGGTCGCCATCGTCACGGCCGACTCGGACGCCGGCCGCGAGGTGCTGCGCCACTCCACCGCCCACGTGATGGCCCAGGCTGTCCGCCGGCTGTGGCCGGGGGCCAAGTACGCCATCGGTCCCGTGATCGAGAACGGGTTCTACTACGACTTCGAGCTGCCGGACGGGGCCCATTTCAGCGACGACGACCTCGAGCGCATCGAGGCCGAGATGCGGGACGTCATCAAAGAGGACCAGCCCTTCGTGCGCCACGAGCACACGTTGGAGGAGGGGCTCGAGATCTTCGCCGACCAGCCCTTCAAGCAGGAGATCATCGAGGCGGTCGGGACGGGGGCCGACGAGGTCGACGCCACCGGCTCGGTGGTGAGCACGTACCGCAACTCTGACGCGTTCATCGACCTGTGCCGCGGGCCGCACGTGCCCTCGACCGGCCGGCTTGGCCACTTCAAGCTGATGCGGGTCGCGGGCGCCTACTGGCGCGGTGACGAGAAGCGCGAGCAGCTGCAGCGCATCTACGGGACGGCCTGGGAGTCCGAGAAGGCGCTGGCCGCGCACCTGCGCCAGCTGGAGGAGGCCGAACGGCGCGACCACCGCAAGCTCGGCGCGGAGCTCGACCTCTTCAGCTTCCCCGAGGAGATCGGGTCGGGCCTGGCCGTCTTCCATCCCAAGGGCGGCACCATCCGCCGCCTGATGGAGGACTACTCGCGG
>DATAXG010000068.1:0-14926 GCA_036273055.1 Acidimicrobiales bacterium
GGGGTCTGACGACCGCGTCGAGAGCGCGAAACAGCTCCATCTTGACGACCAGGTCCTCGACGACGGTCTCGATGACAAAGTCGCTCTCGGCGAGATCGGCGAGTTCAGTGGTCGCGTGCAGTCGCCGACGAATTTCGGCGGCTTCTTCGACGTTGCGCTTGCCCTTCTCGACCTGCTTCGCCAGGGACTTCGCCAGGCCCGCCACCATGGCGTCGGCGCCATCCTTGCTCCGGCTGCGCAGCACGACGTCGTGGCCGTTGGCAGCGGCCACCTCAGCGATGCCCGCGCCCATGATCCCTGAACCGATGATTCCCACCCGTGTGATCGACATGGGCGACGAGTTTACCGGTCGGTAACCACGGACGTCGAAGCGACCGTCCGAGCCGGTCGGGGTCCCGGCGCGTGCAAGAGTGGCGCCATGGACACGTCCGGCACGCTGGCCCTGGTCGGGGGCGACGAATGGAGCGAGGGCTGCACCTTCGACGCCTCCCTGTTGGCCGCCTCGGGGGTGACCGATGTGGTGGTCCTGCCGACGGCGGCCGCCTATCAGCACCCCGAGCGCGTGGTCCTGCGGGCCGCCGAGTGGTTCGAGCCGCTGGGTGCCCGGGTCGAGGGTCTCATGGTCGTCGACCGGGCCTCGGCCGAGGACGCCGGCATGGCGGCCACGCTGGCCGGCGCCCGCTTCATCTACCTCTCGGGCGGCTCGCCCCTGCACCTGCGCGCCGTGCTCAAGAAGTCGGCCGTTTTCGAGGCGCTCCTGCAGGCCCTGGCCGGCGGCGCCGTCGTCGCGGGCGCCGGTGCGGGAGCGATGGTGCTCACCGACCCGATGGCCGACCCCCGCGGCGGCGCCCTGACGCTGGGCCTGGGACTGGTCGACACGTTCACGGTGGTCCCCCACTTCGGCGACGAGCACGACGATGCGCACGGCCAGAAGCTCGAGCGCACCGTGGCCATGGCGCCGGACAAGCTGCCCGTCGTGGCGCTTCCGGCGCGCACCGCGCTGATCCGTGACCGCCAGGGTGCCTGGCGTTCCGAAGGAGCGGGGACGCCGGCCGTCTTCATCGGTGGCGTGCAGACCGAAGGGCTGGGCGCGCTCGGGGGCTGAGCCCTCGGTTGGGCTGGGCGCCTCGATTCTGCGCGCTTCCTCCCGGCGGGGAGGACCGTTCACATAGCGACATGGCCCAGAACCTCACCACCGACCTGATCGGCGAAGCGCCCACCAAGTCGAACGAGGAGATCAAGTCGATCCTCGACGAGGCCTTCCGTCAGAAGGCGGTGGCCGAAGGAGTCATCGTCGCCTACTTGGGCGAGTCCGACCGTCGTGCGACCTTCCGCGACGAGGGGGCCACGTCGACCGAGGCATGGGCCACCGAGCGCTTCGGGATCTCGACGGCGACGGCCCGGTCCCTGGCTCGGGTCGGCGAGAAGTCCTCGGACCTCCCCCACCTGGTGCGAGCGCTGTGCCAGGGTGACATCACCTTCGACAAAATGCGAGCCTTGGCCGACGTTGCTACACCCCGGACGGACCGCCGACTCTGCGACCAAGCCAAGGTATGCTCGGTGCGCCAACTGCTCGATGTCGCCCGGGCGGTGGCTCAGGACGCGAGAGCGCGTTCCCAATCCACCTCTGAGCACGAGCGTCGCTATCTGCGCTTCAACGACGAGTTCCGCACACTGAGCGTCCAGCTGCCGCCCGATTCCTACGCCGAGACCCGTACGTGTCTCGAAGCCCGGGCCAAGAAGATCTCCTCCGACGGCGAGACGCCATGGGACCAGCGCCTCTGCGATGGTTTCTTGGAGTTGATCCGGTCCTCGTTCCCCGGCGCCTCGAGCCGCGCCACGACGGGGAGTCCGCACTTCGTCGTCGCCCACGTCCCTCTCGATGCCCTGGTCGACGGGTCAGGCCACCCGTGCGATTTGGCCGGCGATCTGGAGCAGGACGGGTTGATCGACACCCAGACCGTGCAGCGCATCGCGTGTGATGCCACCATCGCCGTGGCGGTCGACGACGATGTCGGGCACACCATGTACGAGGGCCGTGCCCAGCGCTTCCCCACCGATGCCCAGCGCCGAGAGGTCAAACGCCGAGATCGGCGATGTCGCTTCCCCGGCTGCCCCAATGACACGTTCACCAACGTGCATCACATCGTCCCGTGGAAGCCTGACGGTCGAACCGACCTGGACAACCTCGCGCTCGCCTGCGAGTTCCACCACCATCTGGTGCATTCGAAGGGCTGGTCCATGACCGGCAACGCCAATGAGGATCTCACCATCGTCGGCCCCACGGGCCGGGTCATGACGTCGCGCCCCGACCCGCGATGGACCAGGACCCGATCGCTCTGACGTCCTGCGAGAAGGGCTAGTCCTTCTCTTCGATCGTGACGCTCTCAATCACGACCTGCTCGGTCGGCGTCCCGGAGCGGCTTCCGACGTTGTTGATCTTCTCGACCACGTCGACTCCGGTCACGACCTCGCCGAAGTGCGCGTAGAGCGGCGGCAGGCGCACCCCGTCGGGACCGCTGATCACGAAGAACTGGCTGCCGTTGGTGTTGGGCCCTGCGTTGGCCATGGCGAGCGAGCCGAGCTTGTAACGGCCCTCGGGCGGCAACTCGTCCTCGAAGCGGTACCCGGGACCACCCGAGCCCGACCCGGTCGGGTCTCCGCCCTGGAGCACGAAGCCCGGGATGATGCGGTGGAACACGATCCCGTCGTAGTAGTGGTAGCGCGCCAGGAACACGAAGCTGTTAACCGTCTTCGGCGCGGCCAGCGCGTCGAGGGCGATCACCATCGTGCCGTGCGAGGTGACCATGGTTGCGATGTAGCGCTTGTCGGTGTCGATGAGCATCGGGGGCTCTTCGTCGAACTTGCGCTGTTGCGGGCTCGAGCCGTCGGCTTCGGGGGGTGTCGGTGTGGCCATGGTCGCGGTCCTAGCTCTCGTTGATGGTGACGGAGATGATGCGTTGGGTGACGTCGGGCGGGATCCCGCTGGTCGAACCCTGCTTGTCGATCGTGCTGACCACGTCCAGGCCCGAGGTGACCTGCCCGAAGAGCGAGTAGGTGTTGGGCAGGCTCTCGCCCTGGGGGCCCGAGACGATGAAGAACTGGCTCCCCCCCGAGTTGGGCTGCCCGGTGTTGGCCATCACGAGCGAGCCCAGCGGGTACTGCTGGGCGGCGTTGGCCGCCTTGGGCGGGAGCTCGTCGGGGATGGTGTAGCCCGGCTCGGTCCCTTCGTTCGTCTGCGCCGGGTTACCGGTTTGCAGCACGAAGCCCGGGATGACCCGGAAGAAGCTCCCGCAGTTGAAGTAGCCCTTGTTGGCCAGGAAGACGAAGTTGTTCACCGTCTTGGGGGCGGCCGTGGCGTCGAGCGAGACGTCGAAGGTCCCGGCCGTGGTCTTGAACGTGGCCGAGTACTGCTTGCTGGTGTCGATACTCATCGCCGGCGCCGCCGTGTACTTCTGGCTGGCCGCCGCCGTCGGAGTGCTCGGCGATGCCGGGCAGCCCGCCTTGACCGCCACCGCGTTCGCCTGGGCCTGGGCCTTGGCGTTGGCTTTCTTCCCGGCCGCCGTCGTGGTCGTCGTGCCCACAGGGGACTTTGAGGCCACGGTGTTGTTGTCGTTGCCCGAGACCAGGAAGACGATTCCGACGATCACGGCGATGATGACCACGACTATGACGCCGTTGCGGATCTGCCGACGGCGCTTCTGCTGCTGAGCCTCGGCGGCCAGCCGCGCTTCCCTGGCCGCGCGCTGGCGGGCTCTCTTGTCGCTGGGCACGGCCCGAGACCCTACCCAATCCGGCGGGTCGTCTCGGATCGCCCACCCCGAATGGAGTCCGCCAGGCGGCCAGGGCGGCCTGGGCGTCCCAGGCGGACCGGGCGGCGCCGAGGCGAGCCGGGGCGGCCTGGGCGGACCGGGCGGCGCCGAGGCGAGCCGGGGCGGCCTGGGCGTCCCAGGCGGACCGGGCGGCGCCGGGGCGACCCCGAGGCGAGTCCGGGTGGCCTGGGCAGTGGCCCCGAAGGCCATCGGAGGCCCGGCGTCCCTGTGCGCAGTCTGTAGCCTCGTCCGGATGCCACTGGTCGTTCAGAAGTTCGGGGGCACCTCAGTCGGCGACGCCGACCGGATTCGCGCGGTGGCCGACCACATCGCCCGGACCCGCCGACAGGGCACCGACGTCGTGGCCGTGGTCAGCGCAATGGGCAAGACGACCGACGACCTCATCCACCTCGCCAACTCCGTCAGCGCCACCCAACCGCCCCGTGAGTACGACATGCTCGTGAGCACCGGCGAGCGCATCTCCATGTCCCTGCTGGTCATGGCCCTGGCCGACCTCGGTGTGGACGCTTCCTCGTACACCGGGAGCCAGGTCGGCATCATCACCGACGACGACCACACCCGGGCCAAGATCCTGGAGGTCAAGGGGGACCGCCTGCGCGAGGCGCTGGCCGCCGGAAGGGTACCGGTCGTGGCCGGGTTCCAGGGGGTCTCGGGCGCCCGCGAGATCACCACCCTCGGGCGGGGCGGATCCGATGCCACCGCCGTGGCTCTCGCGGCCGTCCTCAACGCTGACGCCTGCGAGATCTACACCGACGTCACCGGGGTGTTCACGGCGGATCCGCGGATCGTGCCCGAAGCACACCGGATCAACCGGATCTCGTTCGAGGAGATGCTCGAGATGGCCGCCACCGGCGGGCGGGTCCTGATGCTGCGCGCCGTCGAGTTCGCTCGGAATCACAAGGTCCCGCTACACGTGCGGAGCAGCTTCACCTGGGAGCCCGGCACCTGGGTGGTGGAGGAGGATGAAGGTATGGAAGAAGCCGTCGTCACCGCAGTGACCCACGACACATCAGAAGCCAAGGTCACGGTCAGTGGCGTCCCGGACCATCCGGGCGTGGCCGCACGGCTCTTCCGGGCCCTGGCCGACAAGTCGATCAATGTCGACATGATCGTCCAGAACACTTCAGCGCACGGAACAACTGACATCTCGTTCACCGTCCCGACGTCCGACTTGCCTGACGCGGTGGAGACCTCCCAGTCCCTCGGAAACGAGCTGGAGGCATCTGGCGTGACGGCCGCTTCCGACGTGGCCCGCGTCTCGCTGGTCGGAGTGGGCATGAAGTCACATCCCGGGATCGCCGCCACCATGTTCGAAACGCTGGCCAAGGAGAACATCAACATCGACATGATCTCGACCTCGACCATCCGGACCTCGTGCATTGTGGCCGAGGACGATGTCGAGCGAGCCGTCCGCGCCCTGCACGCGGCCTTCGCTCTGGGCTGATGGCGACCAAGGCCAAGGCCGGCCGCACCCTCTGGCTGCTCCGCCACGCCAAGACGGTGACCGACCCGCCCCCCGGTGGCGATGACTTCGACCGGGGCCTCGCGCCGCGGGGCCGCCGCGACGCCACAGCCCTGGGGCGACTGTTCTCCGGGACGGGAGATGGCCTCGGGCCTGGCTTGCGTGATGTCGCCCCACCCCGGATCGCGCTCGTCTCGCCCGCCGCCCGCACCGCAGCCACGGCCGATCTGGTCCTGGCCGACGTGGCTGATCCTCCCCAGCGCCGGCTCGAGAAGGGTCTCTACGCGGCCGACCCCGACGAGGTGCTCGCCTTCGTGCAGGACCTGCCCGACGACGTCGACGCCGCCATGGTGGTCGGCCACAACCCAACGGCACATGCCCTGTCGCAGGGCCTGCTGTCACCGCGTGACAAAAAGGGTCTCTCCAGCGCGGCGCGGAACGGATTCCCGACATGCGCGCTCGGCGTGTACGCGTTCGACGTCGACCACTGGGCCGATGTGGCGGCCCGGACGGCAAAATTGGTCGCGATCATGGGGCCGCCCTACTAGGGCATCCGACGTTCTGCGTTCGGCCCCCCGGCCCGAGTCGTCAGGAGAGCGAGCGCAAGATGGCGGCATCGCCCTGGCCACCACCACCGCACAGCGCAACGGCTGCGGTGGAGGCACCTCGGCGCCGCAGCTCGAGCAGCGCAGTGAGCGCGACGCGGGTGCCCGACATGCCTACGGGGTGGCCCAACGCGATGGCACCACCATTGACATTGACCTTGTCTTCGTCGATGCCCAGCTCGTCGACCGAGGCGAGACCGACGGCAGCGAACGCCTCGTTGATCTCGAAGAGGTCGATGGCACCGAGCTCGACAGCGGCCTTCCCTGCGGCCTTGGCGATAGCCCGCGACGGCTGGGTCAGGAGGGAGTTGTCGGGCCCGGCCACCATGCCGTAGCTCACGAGCTGTCCCAACGGGGTGATGCCGAGCTCCTTGGCCTTGGCCGCCGACATCACCACGACAGCAGCTCCACCGTCGGAGATCTGTGAGGCGTTGCCGGCGGTGATGGTGCCCTCCTTGGTGAACGCGGGCCGCAACGCACCGAGCGATTCAGCCGTCGTACCCGGCCGCACGCCTTCGTCCGTGTCGAACAGGAGCGGGTCGCCCTTGCGCTGAGGCACCTTGACCGGGACGATCTCCTCGGCCAGGCGGCCCTCTTTGGCCGCGGCGGCGGCCTTCTCGTGGCTGGCGGCCGCAAAGGCGTCCTGCCGGTCGCGTGTGATGCCGACCTTGTCGTTGTGCTGCTCGGTGGAAAGCCCCATGGCGATGTGATCGAAGGAGTCGGTGAGCCCGTCGAACATCATGGAGTCGACCAGGGTGGCATCGCCGATGCGGAAGCCGGCGCGGGCGCCGGGCAGAAGGTGCGGCGCCTGGGTCATCGACTCCATCCCGCCGGCCACCACAATCTCGGCGTCGCCGGAGCGGATCATCTGGTCGGCCAGGTAGATGGTGTTGAGGCCCGAGAGGCACACCTTGTTGATGGTGTTGGCGGGGACGGTCATGGGAATGCCGCCCTTCACCGCGGCCTGGCGTGCCGTGATCTGGCCCTGGCCGGCCAGGATCACCTGACCCATGAGCACGTAGTCGACCTGGTCGGGGGCCACACCGGCCCGGGACAGTGCCTCGGCGATGGCGAATCCGCCCAGGTCCATGGCCGTGAAGCCGGCCAATCCGCCCGAGAGCTTTCCGATGGGCGTACGAGCCCCTGCGACGATGACGGCCTCGGCCATTCCTGCACCTCCGGTTCCCGCCGGTCTGGTTACCAGTCGGAAACCGCATCTTATTGGGCCACTATCGTCGGGTCACATGAGCGACATCCTGACTGCTGCTTTGGCCGGTGCCCCTGCCGATGAGCTGGCCGCACTCCCCTTGCCCGACTGTTACAGGGCGGCCCTGGTCAAGCGGAGTGAAACCGGCATGTTCGACGGCATGGAGTCCTCCGAAAAGGACCCCCGCCGCTCCCTGCACATCGAGGAGGTGCCACTGCCCGAGCTGGCCCCTGACGAGGCGTACGTCGCAGTGATGGCGTCGTCGATCAACTTCAACACGGTCTGGACGTCCATCTTCGAACCGCTGCCCACCTTTGGCTTCCTGGATCGCCTCGCCAAGGAGGGGCCGTGGGCCGCCCGCCACGCGCTCGACTACCACGTGGTCGGCTCGGACGCCGCCGGCGTCGTGCTGCGGACGGGCTCCATGGTGCGCAACTGGAAGGTCGGGGACAAGGTCACTGTCCACTGCAATTACGTCGACGACCAGGACCCGTCGGCCCATGACGACTCCATGTTGGGATCGAACCAACGCATCTGGGGCTTCGAGTCCAACTTCGGCGGCCTCGCTGACATCACCGTCGTCAAGGCCAACCAGTTGATGCCGAAGGCGACCCACCTCAGCTGGGAAGAGGCGGCCATCAACGCGCTGTGCAACTCCACCGCCTACCGCATGCTGGTCTCCCCCAACGGGGCCCGCATGACCCAGGACGACAAGGTGCTCGTCTGGGGCGCCAGCGGCGGCCTCGGTAGCTATGCCGTGCAGCACGTGCTCAACGGAGGCGGCACGCCCATCGGCGTCGTGTCCTCACCCGAGAAGGTGAAGCTCCTCAACGATCTCGGCGTCGACGCGGTGATCGATCGCAAGGCGGCGAACTACCAATTCTGGTCGGACGAGCACACACAGGACGAGTTGGAGTGGCGCCGCTTCGGCAAGGACATCCGTGGGCTCGTTGGCGGCGAACCAGAGATCGTTTTCGAACACCCCGGACGTCAGACGATGGGGGCATCGGTGTTCGCGTGCAAGCGCGCGGGGACGATCGTGACCTGCGCCGCCACGTCCGGCTACATGATCGAATACGACAACCGTCACCTCTGGATGAAGCTCAAGACCATCAAGGGCTCACACTTCGCCAACTACCGCGAGGCATGGGATGCCAACCAGCTCATCTGCGAGGGCAAGGTGCTCCCACCCCTCTCTGCCGTCTACCCCCTCGAGCAGGTGGGCGAAGCGGCATACCAGGTGCACCACAATCTGCACGAAGGGAAGATCGGCGTGCTCTGCGTAGCGCCCCAGGAGGGCATGGGCATAGACGATCCGGCCCTGCGAGCCAAGGTCGGAGAGGATCGCATCACCCTCTTCAAGAGGCACAGCGCATGAGCGACGCCCTCCTGACCGAGATCGACCACGTGGCCATTGCGGTCAACGACCTCGAGGCCGCCATCGCCTGGTACGGCGAGGTCTTCGGCGCCACGGTGGACCACCGCGAGCGCGTCGAGTCCGACGGGGTCGAGGAGGCACTGCTCAAAGTGGCCGACTCCTACGTGCAGCTGCTCACCCCGATCAGCGACACCTCCCCCGTCGCCAAGTACCTGGCCAACAAGGGCGAAGGGCTGCACCACATCGGTTACCGGGTCGACGACTGCGGTGTGGCGCTGCAGGCGATCAAGGACGCCGGCGGCCGGGTGATCGACGAGGCACCCCGCCCGGGCTCCCGGGGCACCACGGTGGCCTTCGTGCACCCCAAGACGTCGTTCGGCACGCTGATCGAGCTCGTCCAGGAGTAAGCCTCCCTTCCCGGGAGGCTTCTGTCGGTATCCGGCGGAACTCGCGTGACCGCTGCTGCCGTACAAGCGGCACTGGAGGTGGCCGCAGAGTTCGGGGTCACCAGCACGGAACCCCTTCTCCTGCAAGAGACGAACAACACCGTGCTGTGGCTACGTCCCCACGCCGTCGTTGCGAAGGTGGCCGTCCGTGCCCATTCCCAGGACGACATCCGCCTCGAATTCGCGATGGCGACAGAGCTCGCGGCGCTCGGGGCCGACACGGCGCGGCCGATGCCCGGAGCCCGCCCGGTCGTCCACCCCGGCACAGGGTTCGTCGTCACGCTGTGGGAGCATCTCGAGGGCTCCGACCGGACCCCCGTCCCGCCCGGAGCGCTTGCGCAGTCGCTTCGCGATCTGCATGGCGCCCTAACTCAGACGGGCGTAGAGGTGCCGTCGTTCCAGGCGATGCTGGCCAAGGCGCGCGACGCGCTCGAGAATGACGCCCTCACGGCGCCCCTGGCCGGCGCAGACCGAGACTTCCTGCGGGCCACCCACGACCGAGGATTGGTCGCGTTGGAAAACGTTCGCTTCGACGAGCGTCGGCTCCACGGCGAGCCCCACGACGGGAACCGCATCGCCACACGTGACGGCGTCCGCTGGATCGACTTCGAGAGCGCGTGCACCGGCCCGCTCGAATGGGACCTCGCGTTTCAGCCTCGGGAAGTCGTCGACCATTTCCCCGAAGCTGACCAGGGCCTTCTCAATCTGTTGCGGAGTCTCAACAGCGCGCGCGTGGCAACGTGGTGCCTGGCGTCGCAGCATTCGCAGATGCGCCAACACGGCGAGCTGCACCTCAGGCTCCTGCGCCAGCCCTCCGCCCAGGGTTGGCACCCGCTCGACATCCCGTGAAGCGGTCGAGTTAGCGGAGCAGGTCCTCCAGCAGGCCGAGCACGAGCGAGACCCGCTCGGGCAGCGAGCCGGCCTCGGGACCGAGCACCAGCTCGGGACTCAAGGGCACCTCATAGGCCGAGTCGATACCGGTGAAGCCGGGGAGCTGCCCGGCACGGGCCCGGGCGTAGAGACCCTTGGGGTCGCGCCGCTCGCACTCCTCAATGGATGTATCGACGAAGATCTCGGCGAAGGCGAGACCCGCCTGCTCGTGCAGGGAGCGGATCAGCTGACGATCCTCCGCGAAGGGGCAGATCAGCGCGATGAGAGCCAGGGAACCCGCCTCGGCGAACATCGCCGCCACCTCGCCGGCACGGCGGACGTTCTCAGTGCGGTCTCGGTCGGAGAAGCCGAGGTCGGCGTTGAGCCCGTGGCGCAGGTTGTCCCCGTCGAGCAGGAAGGCGGGGCGCCCGGAGCGCACGCAGGCCTCTTCCACACCGGCCGCCAGCGTCGACTTCCCGGCGCCGGACAGGCCGGTGAACAAGAGGGTGCCCCCCGATGTCCCCAGCGCCGCGAAACGCTCGCCCCGGGTCAGCCGGCCGTCCTCGTGGCGCACCACGTTCGGGCTGGCGTGCGCGGTGGCGATCGCCCGGATGACACCGGCTCCGACCGTCGCGTTGGTGATCGGGTCGATGATGATGAAGCTGCCGGTGGAACGATTGGTGGTGTAGTCGTCGACGAGCAGCGGCTCGGTGCAGCGGAACGTCAGGCGGCCCACCTCGTTGAGCTCAAGCGCGGCCGCCGCCTCGTCACGGTGCAGTCCGTTGACGTCGAGCCGGTAGTGAAGGGTCTGGGCTGTGGCCCGCACCGTCCGGGTGCTGTGCTTGAGGAAGTAGGTGCGGCCCTCGGCCAGCGTGGACCGCTCGTCCATCCAGCACACCGTCGCCTCAATGTCGTGCGACACCGTCGGGCGGTTGTTGGGCCGGCAGAGGATGTCGCCGCGGGAGACGGCGATGTCGTCCTCCAGCGTGATGACCACCGCCATGGGCGGGAACGCCTCGGCCACCTCGCCGTCGGCCGTCGCGATGGAGGCGATGCGCGACGTCGTGCCGGTGGGCATGACCAGCACGTCGTCCCCCGGGCGGAGCACACCCGAGGCCACCGTCCCGGCGTAGCCCCGGAAGTCGGGGTTCTCCGGCGTTTGGCTCCGGATGACGTACTGCACGGGAAAGCGCGGGTCGATGAAGTTCTCGTCGCTACCGATATACACCGACTCCAGGTGGTTCAGCAGGGGTGAGCCGTCGTACCACCACATGTGCTCGGAGCGCTGCACCACGTTGTCGCCGCGCAAGGCCGAAATGGGGATGAACGTGATGTCGTGCACGTTCAGCCGGGCGGCGAACTCCATGAAATCGGACTTGATCCGTTCGTAGCGCTCCTGGTCCCAGTCGATCAGGTCCATCTTGTTGACGCACACCACCATGTGCGGCACTCCCAGCATGGAGGAGAGGAAGGCATGCCGGCGCGTCTGCTCGATCACACCCTTCCGGGCGTCGATCAGGATCAGAGCCACGTGCGCGTTGGAGGCCCCGGTCACCATGTTGCGCGTGTATTCGGTGTGCCCGGGTGTGTCGGCGATAATGAACTTGCGCTTCGGGGTGGCGAAGTAGCGGTACGCCACGTCGATCGTGATGCCCTGCTCGCGCTCGGCCCTCAGCCCGTCGGTCAGCAGTGCCAGGTCAGTCTCGATACCGCCCCGCTGCTCGCTGGTGCGGCGGATGGCCTCGAGCTGGTCCTCGAAGATCCCCTTGGCGTCGTAAAGGAGGCGGCCGATCAGCGTCGACTTACCGTCGTCAACGGATCCGGCGGTAGCCAGGCGCAGGAGCTCGGCCACTAGAAGTAGCCCTCCCGCTTGCGGTCCTCCATGCCGGCCTCCGAAATGCGGTCGTCGGCCCGGGTGGCTCCCCGCTCCGTCAGGCGGGTCCCCGCCACCTCCCCGATGACCAGGTCGATCGTCTCGGCCATCGATTCGACGCATCCCGTGCAGTCGGCGTCGCCGACCGTCCGGAAACGCACCATGATTTCGGAGACCGGATCGCCCTCACCCGGGGCCAGGTGCTCGGTGATCGCCATGAGCATGCCGTCGCGCTGGAACACCTGGCGACGGTGGGCGTAATAGATGGGCGGAACGTCGATCCGCTCGTCGCGGATGTAGTTCCACACGTCGAGCTCGGTCCAGTTCGAGAGCGGGAAGACGCGGATGTGCTCGCCCTTGTTGTGCCGCGCGTTGTAGATGTTCCACAGCTCGGGGCGCTGGTTCTTGGGGTCCCACTGGCCGAACTCGTCGCGGAAGCTGAAGATCCGCTCCTTGGCCCGCGCCTTCTCCTCGTCCCGGCGGGCGCCACCGAAGACGGCGTCGTGGCGGCCCTCGGCGATGGCCCGCAGCAGCGTCGGCGTCTGCAGCCGATTGCGCGTGGCACCCGGTGCGGTGTCCTCCACCGTGCGGCCGGCGTCGATGTCGTCCTGGACCTTCGCCACTTCCAGGCGCACGCCGAGCGCCGCCGTGTGGCGGTCCCGGAACTCGAGCACCTCTTCGAAGTTGCGGCCCGTGTCCACGTGGAGCACGGGGAAGGGCACCGGCGCCGGCCAGAAGGCCTTCTTGGCCAGGTGCAGCATGACGATGGAGTCCTTGCCACCCGAGAACAGGAGGACGGGACGCTCGAACTCGGCCGCCACCTCCCGGAAGATGTGGATGGCCTGGGCCTCGAGGGCCCTGATGTCGGACAGGCGGTAGTGGCCCGTCCCGGCCGGCGGCGCGCCCTCGACCGCAGCCGAGTCAGCTCCCACGCGCGGTGTCGCCAATGCACCCTCCCCTTGGTCTTCCTTCGGCGAATAGCGAAGAGGAGTTTAGAGCGCGCGCCATTAGGCCACGGCCATGGAGTCCCATCTCTTCGCCCACTTCACCAGCTTGATGGCGATGATCAGGGCAACGGCGAGGGCGAATTGCGCCAAACGGTGAGCGTTGAAGCGGTCCGTGTTTCGCCGGAGCTGACCGAAATTGCTGAGCCACGAGTTGGTCCGCTCGACGGGCCAGCGCAGGCCCATGGGCTGGTGCTTCGGGCCCTCGGGTGATCCCCTCCTGCGCTTCTTGGCGATGACGGCGTCATCGATCCCCCGTTCGACCAGGCGGGTGCGGGTGACTTCGGAGTCATAGCCGCGGTCGAGCCAGATGGTCTCGACGTCGCCGAGCAGTCCGCGCCGGGCGATGTCGTCGAGGGTGGGAGCGAGCAAGATCGAGTCGTTGCGGTTCGCGCCGTCGATGACCCAGCCGATCGGCACCCCGTTGGTGTCGGTGGCCAGTGACCATTTCCACCCGGTCTTGCCCCGATCGGTCGGGTTCGGTCCAGTCCCTTCGCCTCCCGCCGGGGCCTTGTGCAACGACCCGTCGATCGACACGTCGGAGAAGTCCAGCCCGATCACCTTGTCGAAGGCGCAAATGGCCTCTTCGACCAGGTGGGCGAACGCGCCGGCCGCTACCCACTCGTCGCGCCGGCGCCGCAAGGTGGTTTCGCTCCCTTTGCCGAGGCGCCCGGCCACGTCCCAGCTGCACCCGGTGACCAGACGGAACAAGATGGCCTCGAAGCAGGCCCGGTCACAGAGCCGGGGCCGGTGGCAGCCCAAAGGATGCTCGGTTTCGCCACGTTCGGGCAGGTAGGCGCCAAAAGACGCCCAGATGGCATCGACGACGACCGGGTCGAGTGCAAGCATGGGACCTCCACTGGTTCGTTGGGTTGGGACACACGGCCGGATCATGTCGGCTCCGAGCCAACGACCGGTGGACCTTTCTTCCTGGTCAGTGGTGGTCCACCCTCAGGGCACACCGCGAGGTGACAATGGCCTCTGAGGAGGTGTCATGGCCAAGATCAAGCGCAACGGACCCTGCCCGTGCGGGAGCGGTTCGAAGGCCAAACGGTGCTGCTATGGCACGCAAGAGCCAGTGCACGACGGGATGCTGCCCCGTGAGGTCGCAGACGCCGCCATCGACGATCTCAAAGAAACCGACGAGATCGAACTGCGCGTCCACTTCGACGGGTTGCTCGATCTGCCCGAGCTCGATGTGTCCTTGCAGGTACGCCTGCCGGGCATCATCACCCCGGACATGGACAGCGCCATCGACGCCCTGCGAGACGATGACTATGACGACTTCGACGGGGCGCTCGACAAGGTGCTCGATGCCATCGATTCGCCTGAGCGACGCCTCGCTCTCGCCGAAGCAGTCCTCGGACTTCGTGACCAGGGCCAGATCACGCGGAAGTTCGCGGCCATGGCCGTCCTTGAGCTCGACCGCCCCGATTCGATTCTTTTTCGCTCCTCGGTGGCCGAATCACTGGCCGTGCTCGCGGGCGAGCAGCACACGCCAGCAGGATTGTTCCTCGCCACGGCCTAATCCCAGAATCCGGCATTCGTGCCCCGGATCTGCTCACCTATTGGCGCGCGCTCTTAGGCCCCGGCCTCCGCAGCGCCCGCTTCGGGCGCCTCCGGCTCTGGCTCCGATGCCCCAGTGCTGCCGGTCCCCGTGTCGCTGACGGCGATGGGGTTGCCGAAGGCATCCTCGGCCGTCGGTGCCGCGCCCAGCCAGCTGGCGTCGATGGATGAGTCGAAGGGGTCTTCGCTCACCCCTTCGCCCATGTCGCGCAGCCAGTTGGCCAGGTCCTCGGTGTCCGATTCGCCCGAGCCCATGGCCCAGAAGGGCATCGCCTCGGCGTCGGGCATGTCGAGCCGGATGTTCCGGTAGTGCTCCATGCCCGAGCCGGCCGGGATCAGCTTGCCGATGATGATGTTCTCCTTCAGCCCGAACAGCTGGTCGCTGCGGCCTTCGATGGCCGCCTCGGTCAGCACCCGGGTCGTCTCCTGGAAGGAGGCGGCCGACAGCCAGCTCTCGGTGGCCAGCGACGCCTTGGTGATCCCCATCAGCTCGGGGCGACCCTCGGCGGGGACGCTGCCGTCCTCCACCAGGGTGCGGTTCACCTCGGCGTAGATCTGGTTGTCGACGCGCTCGCCCGGCAGGAAGGGCGCGTCGCCCGGCTCCGCCACGAGCACGCGGCGCAGCATCTGGCGCACGATCAGCTCAATGTGCTTGTCGTGGATGGAGACACCCTGGTCGCGG
>DATAXG010000069.1:0-29625 GCA_036273055.1 Acidimicrobiales bacterium
GTCCCTTGTGACGTACTCGTCGTGGACGACGACGTGGGGAGCTCGAGCTTTGCCGGGGCGGGGCCCTCAATGAAGTGGATGTAGAGGTAGGGCCCGAGAACCGCGGCGAGCACGACCAACACGGCAGCGCCGACCACCGCCCCGATGAGCTTGCGCCGCCTGGTGGTCGCCATGCGAGCCCATCATGGCCCGCCGCCCTGGAGGCCCGCTGTGATTCTCCTGGCATTCACTCGGGGTGTGACCGCCTCCGGCCAGGGATAGCGTTGTATGTGCTTCGGTGGGAGTCGGGATTCGCATGACGGCGCTCCACGAGCGGCTCTCCTTCATCCGCCGCGGACCCAAGGGTGCCCCGGGCGCGCCCGACCGGCGAGTCGTGCCCGGTTTGGTGTTCGTGCTTGCGGTCGTGGCGGGCTGGCGCGACGGCGGGTTCTGGAACAGCGAAGCCGCGGCGATCGCGGTGATTGCGGGGGTGCTTCTGGTGGCTGCGTTGTTCTGGGCGTCGCCGGATCGTCGAGGCATGTTCGTGGTGGGCAGCCTCGGATTTCTCGCGCTGTGGTGGTGCGCCCGGTCGATCACCGCGGGCTCCGGGACAAATTTTTTGCCTCTGGGTGCCAGCATCATCGCCTTTGCGGCTGCGTTCGCCGCAGTCCGCCCGCTCATCGGACGCGCACGTCAAGAAGCTGCGTTGTCGATGGCATGCCTGGGCGCGGTCGGAGCGCTGGCCGGGTTCGCCGGGCTCATCTGGCGCTACATGCCCTTGGCTCTGCCGGCGCAAGGACTGTGGCGCCTGTCGTCGTCCCTGACCTACGCCGACGCTGCCGGGTTGGTGTTCGGGGTCTGCCTGCTCCTGGCCCTCGGGTGTGCTCGCGCGCCGACTCTCGTCCGCATTGCGGTCTGCCTCAATACGGCCGGACTCCTGGCGACGCAGAGTCGCGGTGCCTACGCAGCGCTCGTCTGCGCGTGTTTTCTGGTCCCCGCCCGCCGCTACCGCGAGCTCACCCTGCCCCTGCTCGCGGGGATCGCGCTCGGTGTGGCTGCGATCGCTTCGTCCCCGCTCAGCCGACCGGTTCCGTGGCTCACCCTCATCCTCAGCTTGACGGTTGGAGTTGCCGCCTGTGGACAACCTGGCGTCACCCGGCGCCTCTCGAGCGGCCGCGTCAGAGTGGCGCTGGGCGGAGCCTTCCTGTGCGGTGTCATCGGCGTCGCCCTGCTCCTGCGCCACGAGATCTCCCTACGGGCGCTGGCGCCGAGTGATCAGGATCGGTCGGCTGAATGGTCCAGCGCTCTTCACCAGTGGACCTCTGCCCCCTTTGCGGGCGTCGGCGCCGACAGGCCCCTCACCCTCCACGCCATCGACGGTACCTCGGCCCATTTCGCCCACAACGAGTACCTCCAGATCGGGGCAGATTCGGGCCTCATCGGCGTCGGACTCCTGGCATTCGTGGCCTTTTCGCTCGCAAGAGTCTTCCGGCGAGCAGACCCGCTGTCGTCATGTGCCGTGGCCGCCGTAGTCTGCTGGGCGGTGGGAGGGGCCTTTGACTTCAGCTGGCACCTCCCCGTGGTCGGACTTGTCGGAGGCTGGTGCGCCGGATTGGCGGCGAGGGAGGAAGGATCGAGGTGAAGAGCCGCGTCATCGCCACTGTCGTCGCGGCCACTGCCGCGGTCGGCCTCTCGGCTGGTTTCTTGTCCCTTCCGGCGGGGGCTGCGACCTCCACGTTGACCGCCACCGTCGTCGATGCCGGCACGAGCACGCAGTGGTCCGGCTCCGAGGTCGTCGGGGCCAGCGCACAGGACACGGCGATCCTCGTCGGAGACGGAACCGACGACCCGCTCACCGGGACGGTGACCTATTCGTTCTTCAGTACCGGCAACGACGACGGCGCCTGCACCGGCACCCCCGCCACCGTGGATACCTTGCCTTTGAACGGCGACGGGACGGCGCCGAACTCGAGCGCAACGGGACCGTTGGACGCGGGGAGCTACTCCTTCAGTGCCGTCTACAGCGGTGGCGGCGACAACGACCCGTCGGATCCGACCGACTGTGAGGCCTTTTCCGTCAAACATCTGACTGCGACGACAACCACCTCTGTTGTCGATACCGCCAGTCAGCAGGGATGGGGGAGCAGTAACGAGGTCACCGGAGCCAGCGCGACCGACACCGCCACGGTCACCGGCGTCGGCGGCACGACACCGACGGGAACCGTGAGCTACTCGTTCTTCGACAACGGCACATGCTCGGGCTCAGTCCCGCCAGAAACCGTGGCCGTCAACCCCGATGGGACGGTGCTGAACTCCAGTCCGACGGGAGCGCTCGGTGGTGGGAACTATTCCTACGATGCCGTCTACAACGGCGACGACAACTACGCCAGCTCGGCGGTGAGCAGCTGCGAGCCGTTCACCGTCGACCCGACCACCTCGTCAACCTCCGCCACCGTCCTCGACGCCTCGACGAACGCCACCTGGGCCGGGTCCGAGGTGACCGGGGCGAGTGCGCTGGCGACCTCGACCGTGACCGGCGCCCCGGGCTTCACGCCGTCGGGGACCGTCACGTATTCCTTCTTCCACAATGCGACATGTACGGGCGGCCCCGTCAGCACCGACCCGGTCTCCGTCGCCGGGGGTTCAGCGCCGAACTCGAGCCCAACCCCGGCTCTCCAGGTCGGGAGTTACTCGTTCCAAGCGAGTTACGACGGGGACAGCAACTACAGCTCGTCGCCGAGCGGGTGCCAGCAGTTCAGCGTGGGCAAAGGAACCGCCTCGGTCAGCAACCCCGTGTTCGAAGCTGGTGGCGGCACCGCTTGGAACAATACGGAGCTGACGGAGGCCAGCGCCCAGGACTCGGCGACCGTGACCGGGGCCGCCGGCATCCCGCCTACGGGCTCGGTGGACTTCACGTTCTTCTCCGGGACGCTCACCTGTAGCGGCATCGGTACCGACGAGGGGACCGTTCCCATCGGCACGGACAGCAACGCGACCGGCTCGCTCCTCGCGAACGACTACTCGTTTGAAGCAACCTATAGCGGCGACGCCAACTATCTGCAGGTGCCCCCCGTCTGCCAGCGGTTCACCGTGGCCCAGAACCCGAGCCCCCGGGGCCCGGACATCAACAACGCTCCACCCGCCGGAACGGCCGTCTACGGAGGCAACTTCACGCCGACCTATGACGTCTTCAGCGACGGTCCGCCGTTTACCACGAGCTCCACGACAAACGTCTGTGTCGTATCCGGCGGTGTGGTCCGCTTCGTCGGCGTCGGCCCCTGCACGGTGACTGCCCACACCACAGGAACGCCGAACTACGGAGCGAGCGAAGGAAACTCCCAGAGCTTCGCGGTCGGCCGGGCCACCCCGTCCCCCCCCGCCATCTCCAACATCCCCGCCGCCGTCGAGTTCGGGAGCTTCCAGGCTGCTGTCTTCACCAACGGTGACGGGGTCGGGTCCGTCACATCGAGCAGCGGCACCGTGTGCAGCGTGGGCCCGGATGGGCGCACTGTTACCTTCGTCAGCTTCGGGACCTGCACGCTTACGGCCCATGTGGGCCTGGGCGTCCACTACCTCCCTGGCACCGGGAACCCGCAGGGCTTCATGGTGAGCCCGGCGGCGCGTGGCTACTGGTTGGTCGGTTCCGACGGGGGCATCTTCTCCTTCGGCGGCGCCGCCTTCCACGGCTCCATGGGCGCCACCCCGCTGCAGCGACCGGTGGTCGGCATCACTCCGACTGCCAGCCGCAACGGCTACTGGCTCGTCGCCTCCGACGGCGGCATCTTCTCGTTCGGGGACTCCGCGTTCTACGGCTCCATCCCCGGCGTCGGTCTGCACCCCGCCGGATCGGGGCAGCCCAACAGCCTCACTGCCCCCATCGTCGGCATGGTGCCGTCCGCCACCGGTCATGGGTACTTCATGGTCGCCTCCGACGGCGGCGTCTTCGCGTTCGGCGACGCCCACTTCGCCGGGTCGTGCCCCGGCATCGGCGGATGCGACGGAAACGCCGTCTCGGTGATGCCCGACAGCACGGGGATGGGCTACTGGCTCGTCACCAATGTCGGTGCGGTCTACGCCTTCGGCGACGCCGCCAACTACGGCGAGCCGTCGGCGGAACCGATGCCCGTGGTCGACGCTGTCTCCACTCCGGACGGACGCGGGTACTGGGTGCTCTACTCCAACGGCACCGTCCTCCCCTTCGGTGATGCCACCGGAATGGGTGCGCCGCTCGGGTATGTCAACGCCTTCAACCCTGCGGCTGCCATCTTCCCGACGGCGGACGGTCGGGGCTACTGGATCGCATCAGGGCGCGGCGACGTGTTCGCCTACGGCAATGCGCCGTACCTGGGGAGTGAGGCCGCCGCCGGACTGAACGGCGAGATCATCGCCGCCTTCGGCTTCTAGGAATCAGGCCCCGAGCGCCTCGTCCTCCAGGACCGGCAGCTCCGCCACGACTGCCTGCACGACCGCCTCCATGGCGCGGCCCAGGCCCGCGGAGGCTCGGCGCAAGAGCTCCGAGATGTAGCCGACCAGGCTCAGCACGTCGGACCGGGGAGACCGACCCACCAACGGGAACGGCTCCGTGGACGGGTCGAGCTCGCACACCTCCAGGATCACCTGACGGATCTCCAGCAAGGCCGACCGGGCCTCCACCAGGGACGTCCCGCTCGTGCGGAGCCAGACGGAAATCCCCAGTTCGAGAGAGAGGTCGCCGGAGAAGGGCTCGACGGCTCCGAGCTCGGCCAAGCCGCTGAGCAGGGCCGGGCCGAAGCCTGCTGGGGCGTCCTTCACCATGGTCTCAGTGTGACGAAGGGCTGTAACACGGTGGTGGACCTGCTCTGGGCTGGTATTTTGTTGGACGTGCCACGCACGATATGGAAGGGGGCTCTCAGTTTCGGACTGGTGAACATCCCCGTGGGCCTGTATCCGGCCACCTCGGACAAGAGCATCCACTTCAACCAGTTCGAGGAGGGGACGTCCGACCGGATCCGCTACAAGAAGGTCAATGAACGGACCGGGGAGGAAGTTCCCCAGGACCAGATCGTCAAGGGCTACGACCTTGGCGGCGGCGAGTACGTGATACTCACCGAGGAGGAGCTCGAGTCGGCCGAGCCGAAGAAGTCGCGCCAGATAGAGATCTCCGATTTCGTGGGCCTGGTCGACATCGACCCGGTGTTCTTCCGGTCCAGCTACTACCTGGCCCCCGAAGGCGAGGGCGCCGACAAGGCCTACGCCCTTCTGCGGCGAGCCATGGCTGAGGCGGGCCGTGTCGGCATCGCCACGCTGGTCATGCGCAACAAGGAGTACCTGGTGGCCATCCGGCCCGAGGACGATGCGCTCGCACTGCACACGATGTACTTCTCGGACGAGGTGCGCGCCCCCGGACGCGACCTCGACCTGCCCGAGACGGGCGATGTCACCGACCGGGAGCTCTCCATGGCGCAGCTCCTCATCGAATCGATGGAGAGCGAGTGGGATCCGGATCGCTTCCACGACACGCATCGCGAAAAGGTCGAGGCGATCATCGAGGAGAAGCGTCAGGGCCACGAGATCGTGTTGCAGGAGGGTCCCGAGCCCGCCGCCAAGGTCATCGACCTGATGGAGGCGCTCAATGCGAGCATCGCAGCGGCAGCCAAGCCCGGTTCGGGGAGCAAGACCGCCAAGAACGCGGCCAGGCGCTCGACAGCGAAGAGGACACCGGCCGAGCGCGCCACCCCCGCCAAGAAGGCGGCCAAGGCCACCAAGGCGCCTGCCCGGCCCAAGACCGCTGCTCGTCGCAAAGCTTCCTGACCGGCGCCGGCGGACCGTCGCCCCGGGAGGTGCACCTCCAACGCCGGCTTCTCTCCGACTCGTTGCGTCAGATGGCCGAATTGAGCAACAAACAGGTGTCCAGCATCTGATCTGAGGCTATTTGCAGCCCCAAAGCGCAGGATCGTGGTGAAATACCCCTGTCGAGCCCAGCTCGTGAAGGGAGTCCAGGTGACCACTGCGCCGGTACGGGTACCCGATACGAGGATCCCGGAGTGGACGGGCTTCGACGGCCTGGTGCAACTCATCTCGGTCGACGGTCAGCGGACGGTCGGCTGCCCCTATTGGGAACTCGTGGGCGATGTCGACGCCAACCAGCTGCGAGACCTGTACCGGGACATGGCAATCGTCCGCCGCATCGACGCCGAGGCCATGGCACTCCAACGCCAGGGCGAGCTGGCGTTGTGGGCCCCGCTGCTCGGGCAGGAGGCCGCCCAGGTCGGGTCAGCCCGGGCCCTGCGCCACGATGACTTCGTCTTCCCGAGCTACCGGGAGCACGGCGTCGTCTACTGCCTGGGCGTCGACCCGGTCCAGATGCTGCGGCTCTGGCGTGGCGCCGGCCTCTCCGGTTGGGACCCGGACGTGCACGGCATCGCCACACCGGCCATCGTCGTCGGATCGCAGCCGCTGCATGCCACCGGCTACGCGCTCGGGGTCACGCTCGACGGCGCCAACTCCGCCGCCCTCACCTACTTCGGCGATGGCGCCACGAGCGAGGGCGACGTCGCCGAAGCGTTCGGGTTCGCCGCCAGCTACGTGGTGCCGGTCGTCTTCTTCTGCCAGAACAACCAGTGGGCCATCTCCGAACCGGTGCGCCTGCAGTCCCACACATCCATCGTGCAGCGAGGCCGGGGCTACGGGATTCCCGGCATCCAGGTCGACGGCAACGACGTGCTTGCTGTGCTGGCCGCGACGCGTCTCGCACTGGCCCGCGCCTCGGCCGGCGAGGGCCCGACGCTCATTGAGGCGGTGACCTACCGCATGGGCCCCCACACCACCTCGGACGACCCGACCCGGTACCGCTCCGCCGCCCAGGACGAGGAATGGCGCGCGAAGGACCCCCTGGCCCGCTTGTCGGCGCTTCTACACACAGAAGGATTGGCCGACGAGGAGTTCGACCGGCAGGTCGAATCCGACGCTTCTGCAGTCTCCGCGGCACTCCGGGCCGGCTGCCTGGCCATGCCCGACCCCGAGCCCGCCGATCTGTTCGACCACGTCTACGCCGAGCCGCACGCCCTGCTGCAAGAGGAACGGGACGCCTATGCGGCCTACCTGGCGGAGTTCGACGAGGGCGCGTGATGTCCACCATGTCCCTGGGCAAGGCACTGAACAGCGGGCTCCGGCGGGCGATGGAGCATGACCCCAAGGTCGTGTTGATGGGGGAGGACATCGGGAAGCTCGGCGGCGTGTTCCGCGTCACCGAAGGACTGCAGCGCGACTTCGGGGACCGCAGGGTCATCGACACGCCCCTGGCCGAGTCCGGCGTCATCGGCACCGCCGTCGGGCTTGCCATGCGGGGATACCGGCCCGTGTGCGAGATCCAGTTCGACGGCTTCGTGTATCCCGCCTTCGACCAGATCGTGTCCCAGGTGGCCAAGCTCCACTACCGCAACGAGGGACGGGTTACGGTGCCGCTCACAATCCGCATCCCCTTCGGGGGCGGTGTCGGCGCCGTCGAGCACCACTCAGAGTCACCCGAGGCCTACTTCGCCCACACGGCCGGGCTACGCGTCGTGACCCCGAGCAACGCGGCTGACGGGTACCGCATGATCCAGCAGGCCATCGCCTCCGATGACCCGGTCGTCTTCTTCGAGCCCAAGCGGCGCTATTGGGAGAAGGGCGAGGTCGACGACGACGGCGCGCTCTCCGACGTCCCACTGGAGCGTGCTGTCGTACTCCGAGAAGGCGATCAGGTGACGATCGCGGCCTACGGCCCGATGGTCGCGACGGCCCTCCACGCGGCCCACATCGCCGAGGGGGAAGGAACCTCGGTCGAGGTCATCGACCTGCGCTCCCTTTCGCCCATCGACTTCGCCACGCTCGAGGCCTCCGTCCACAAGACGGGGCGGCTGGTGGTTGCCCACGAGGCCAGCGTGTTCGGCGGGCTCGGGGCCGAGATCGCCGCCCGGATCTCAGAGCGCTGCTTCTTCCACCTCGAGGCGCCCGTCCGCCGGGTCGGAGGCTTCGCGACCCCGTACCCGGCCTCCCGGGCGGAGGATCACTTCCTCCCCGATGCCGACCGCATCCTCCATGAGGTGGACCGGTGCCTCCAGCCCTGAGTACCTGCCGCCAGTTCGTCCTGCCCGACCTCGGTGAGGGGCTGACCGAGGCGGAGGTGGTCGCCTGGCACGTCACGGTCGGCGACCAGGTCACGTTGAACCAGGTCCTCGTCGAGGTGGAGACCGAGAAGGCGGTCGTCGAGCTGCCCAGTCCGTACGCCGGAACCGTCGTCGAACTGCTGGCGGTGACGGGGGGGACCGTGCGTGTCGGTGCGGCGCTCATCGTCATCGACAGCGCGCCATCCGAAGCGGGCGCGAACGGGCCCGACACCACATCGCCCACCGAGGAGAACGTCCCGATGCTGGTCGGCTACGGGCCTTCGGAGACCCCGCCGAGCCGCCGGCGGCGCCACGGCGGCGGCCACAGAGAGCAGGCGGTCAAGGCAGAGCCCGCCACCCGACCGCCGCCCGTACCGAGGCCCCCGACCCGACCTCTGGCCGCACCGCCGGTGCGCTTCATGGCGCGGCAGAACGGGATCGACCTGGAGGATGTGGCCGGGCACGGTTCCGGTGGGATCATCACGCGGGAGGACCTGGCCGCCCATTTGGCCGGGGGGGCAACACACGACCGGAGCAACCACTCCGACCGTGAGACACGCGCACCGGTCCGCGGCGTCCAGAAGCACATGGCGGAGGCGATGGTCCGCAGCGTGGCCACCGCTCCCCAGGCCTGCGTCTTCCTGACAGTGGACGCGACGCCCACTGTCGAGCTGATGGAGCGGCTGAGGGACAACCGTCACTTCGAGGGTCTGCACGTGACGGCGCTGGCGGTGATCGCCCGTGCCCTCGTCCTCGCCCTCCCCAGACACCCTGCACTGAACTCGTCCTGGGACGAGGCGACCGACGACGTGGTGACGAAGCGCTACGTGAATCTGGGCATCGCCGTGGCGGGGCCGCGTGGGCTGATCGTGCCCAGCATCAAGGATGCGCAGGGCCTCTCGCTGCGCGAGCTGACCGCCGCACTCGCGGACCTGACGGGCCGCGCCCGCGCCGCACACTGCACCCCCGACGACCTCAAGGGCGGCACCATCACGCTCACCAACATCGGCGTCTTCGGGGTGGACGCCGGAGTGCCGATCCTCAACCCGGGGGAGGCGGCCATCCTCGCCGTCGGCGCTATGCAGCACCGCCCGTGGGAATTCGAGGGCGAATTGGCGCTCCGCCACCTCGTGACGCTCAGTCTGGCCTTCGATCACCGGCTGGTCGACGGGCAGGACGCGGCGCTCTTCCTCCGTGACGTCGGTGACGTCCTGGCCGATCCCGCGAATCTCATCGCTTTCGCCTGATCGGCGACGATCACAGCGACCAGGCCGGCGGGGCACTCACCGTGTCCGCTGCCACGACAGCCGGGGCATTGCGGTCGGCAGTGTCGGGCGCGAGGGTAGAGGGGACGGGTCCGAGAGCGAGTAGGACCTGTAGTGGGAGGTGCCATGAGGACCATCCGGGACGTCATGTGCGAGGAGGTGGATGTCCTCCGGACCACCGACACCGCGGCCGATGCCGCCAGCTTCCTGGCCGGCCAGAGCGACGACTCCGTCCCGCTCTGCCAGAGCGACGGCAGCCTGGCGGGGGTCGTCAGCACCCGGGACATCGTGACCCAGGTCGTGGCCAAGGGCCGCGACCCGCGTGAAGTGCCTCTGGCCGAATTCGCCGGGCCCGCCGAGGTCGTGGCGCTCGACGTCGACGTGTCCCTCGAGGACGCCGTCGCGTTGATGTGCCGCCACCGTCGCTCCCGGCTCCTCGTCCTGAAGGATGAGTGCGTCGTGGGGTTCGTCACCCAGCGGGACGTCGCACGCTCCATCAGCTTCCAACCGCCCTGGGCCGACAGCTGACCCGACGGAGCCGGCCTGGACCCAGAAGCCGGGGGTCAGCCCCGGCCCACCGCCTCCACCGCCTCCACCGCCTCCGTGATCGCCCTGGCCCGGGCCGCCGCGTCGGCGGCCGTGACCACGAGGCGCCCGTACTCGGCTCCCGAGAGCTCCACGACCACCGCCGGCCCCTTGCCGTGCACCGCGGCGAAGTCCTTGCCGAAGCTGCCGCGGCGGGTCCCGACGGCGATCAGGTCCGGCAGTCCGGTGCCGGGCGCCCGCATGCCGCGCCGCTCGGGCCACGCGTCGTCCACCGGGCGCACCGCCCGGACCGAGGACAAGGGCACCCGGATGTCCCCGTGAACGCCCTCTGCCTTTTCGAGCGCGCGCAGGTGCAGTACCAGCGAGTCCCCGTCGACCTGCAGCTCAGCCACGCCAACCGAGTCTAGGGAGACGGTTAGCCTCGCCGGCATGTGGCCGCCGCCGCCCCAGGGCACCTGGGTCATCGACCTCGATGGTGTCGTGTGGCTCGCCGGCAAGCCGATACCGGGCGTCGACGAGGCGGTGGGCCGACTGCGCGGTGTCGGCGTGCGGGTGCTGTTCGCCACCAACAACGCCGCCCCGACGCGGGCAGAGCTGCACCGGCAGCTGGCGCACTGCGGCATCACCGCCGACGACGCGGACCTCCTGCGCTCGGCCGACGTGGCCGCCGGCATGCTGGCGCCCGGCTCGACCGCCGTGATGCTGGGCAGCGACGGCCTCCTCGAGGCGCTGGCCGCCCGTGGCGTCATCGTCGTGCCCGAGGGACCGGCCGACGCCGTCGTCGTGGGCCTCACCCGGGACTTCACCTACGACACGCTCTCCCGCGCCGTCGCCGCCGTCCGCGGCGGGGCCCGCTTCGTGGGCACCAACGAGGACGCGACCTATCCGACCCCCGAGGGCCTGGTGCCCGGGGCCGGCGCCCTCCTCGCTGCCGTCCAGACCGCGAGCGGAAAAGCACCCGACGTCGCCGGCAAGCCCCACCGCCCCACCGCGGACGCCATCGAAGCCAGAACGACGCCCGGCGACCTCCGGGTGATGGTGGGGGACCGCCCCTCGACCGACGGGGCCCTCGCCGCCCAGCTGGGCGTCCCCTTCGGCCTGGTCCTCTCCGGGGTCACCGAGACGGGCGAGATCCCACCCGACGCCGACCCCGCTGCCGTCGCTCCCGATCTCCTCCGCCTCGTCCGACAGGCCCTCGACGGCATCACGTGAAGTGCTTGCAGCCAGCTAGCACTTCAGATACTCTTGTGTCATGGCAAGCAATGAGCGCATACGCAAGTACCTCGATGCCGGGACGGTCCTCGGACAGGTCAGCCGTGGCCGGGCCGAAGAGATCGTGCGAGAATTGGTCAACGCCGGGGACATCCAGCGCAGCCAGGCACAGGAGTGGGTCGACAACTTGGTCGAGCGGAGCCAGAAGTCCAGCGAGCAGATCCTCGAGCTGGTGCGGCACGAGGTCGCCGCGCAGCTGGAGAGGATCGACCCCAAGTCCCTGGAGTCCCTGGCCAACCAGGTGGCCGAGGTCCTGAAGAAGTCGGCCAAGGCCGGCCGCGACGCCACGAAGGGCGTCACCACGCGGGCCGGCAGGGCGGCCAAGGACGTGACGGCACAGGCCGGCAAGACCGCCAAGGACGCGACCAACAAGGCCGGGCAGACGGCAAAGGGAGTCACCGCCCAGGCGGGCAAGACCGCCAAGGACGTCACGGCCCAGGCCGGCAAGACCGCGGCGCGGGCCCGCGACGCCGCCACCAAGGTCGCCCCGTCGCGCCTGCCCGGCATCAAGACGCCGTCCAGCTCGAAGTCCGACGGCAAGAAGTCCGACGCCAAGAAGTCCCACGACAAGAAGGTCACCGAGGCCAACGACTCGGCGTCCAAGAAGGCCGCCAGCTGACCAGCGGGGCCCGCCGCCGGCTCGATGCCGAGCTCGTGCGACGCGGCCTCGTCGATTCCCGACAGGAGGCCCAGGCGGCCGTCGCCGCCGGCTCCGTTCTCGTCTCGGGCACGCAGGCCGAGAAGGCAGCGCGCCTCGTCGCCCCCGACGAGCCCGTCGTGGTGCTCGGCCCTCCGTCGCCCTACGTCGGCCGGGGTGGCCTCAAGCTCCAGGCCGCACTGGACCGCTTTCCGATCGCCGTCCCCGGCACGCGCGCCCTCGATGCCGGGGCATCGACCGGCGGCTTCACCGATTGCCTGCTCCAGCGTGGCGCAGCCCACGTGTACGCGGTCGACGTCGGGCACGGGCAGCTCCACCCGGCCCTGCGCGCCAACCCCGACGTGACGGTCCTGGAGCGCACGAACGTGCGGACGCTCACCGTGGCGGATCTGGCGGCCGCCGACCCCCGCTATGAGCCCTGCCCACTCGTGGTGGCCGATCTCAGCTTCATCTCGCTGCGCAGCGTCGTGCCCGCCCTCACCGGGCCGGCGTCCACGCCCGCGGCCGACCTGGTCCTCCTGGTCAAGCCCCAGTTCGAAGCCGGCCGCGCCGCCGTCTCCCGGGGCAAGGGGGTGATCCGGGAGCCCGCCCTCTGGCTGGCCGCCCTCGAGGGGGTGGCGTCCGCGCTGCATGACGCGAAAACCGGCATCATGGGAGCGATGGTTTCCCCCCTGACCGGCTCGGCCGGCAACGTCGAGTTCCTGGTGCACGCCCGCAAGGGCACGGCCGGAGACGATGCGGGGGAGGCCGCCGCCCTGCTCACCGCCGCCGTGTCGGAGGCGGACGGACCGCTTCCACCGGCCGCTCCGGCCGGCTGAGCGTCGCTCGCCGATGGCGACCGTCACCTTCCTGGTCCATCCCGACCGCCCCGACGCGCTCGCGCTGGCCGCCGACACGGCGAGCTGGCTGACCGAGCGGGGCGATGTCGCACGCATCCTCCAGTTCAGCGGGCCCGACCGGGTCCGCGAGGCAGGTACCGATGTGGAGCTCAATGACGTCGACTTCGGAGGCACCACGGTGGCCGTCAGCATGGGCGGCGACGGCACCTTCCTGCGCGTGGTGCGCCTGGCCGCCACCGAGGACGTGCCGGTCCTCGGAGTGAACTTCGGCCGCCTGGGCTACCTGCCCGACCTCCTGCCCGATCAGGTGCGCGGCGCCCTCACCAAGGTCTTCGAGGGCAAGGCGGTCGTCGAAGCGCGGTGCGCCCTCGACGTGGTGATCTCCGACCGTTCCGTCGGTGATGGCATCACGGCCCTGTTGGCGCTCAACGAGGTGGTGATCGAGAAGATCGACTTCGGTCACACCGTCCGCCTGGCCACCTCCGTGGACGGCGAGGAGGCGCTGACCTACTCGGCCGACGGCCTCATCGTGGCCACCCCGACCGGATCCACCGCGTACAACCTCTCCGCCGGCGGCCCCATTCTGGCCCCGACACTGCGCGCCATGGTGCTGACACCGGTGGCGCCCCACTTCTCGCTGGACCGCAGTCTGGTGCTGACCGAGGAGCAAGAGGTCACCATCGAGATCGCGCCCGACCGGGCCGGCGTCCTCGTCATCGACGGGCTGGAGATCGGGCGCCTCCAGCCCGGGGCCACCGTGACATGCACCGTCGCCGAGCGTCCGGTGCGTGTCGTGCGCAACGAGCCCCAGACCTTCGGCAGCATCCTGCGCTTCCGCCTGCTGGCCGACCGGGACGCGTAACCCCGCCGTGCTGACCGACCTGCACGTGCGCGACCTGGGCGTGATCGAGGACCTGACGCTGGCCTTCGGGCCGGGCATGACGGCGCTCACCGGGGAGACGGGCGCCGGCAAGACACTGGTCGTCGAAGCGCTGCAGTTGCTTCTGGGCGGACGGGCCAATCCCGGCATGGTGCGCGCCGGTGCCGCCGAGGCCCTCGTCGAGGCGCGTTTCGTCGTGGGGGAGGACGACTCCACCCACGAGGTGATCCTCACCCGCTCGGTTCCCGCCGAGGGCCGTTCCCGGGCCTGGGTCGACGGCCGCATGGCCCCGCTGGCGGCGCTGGGCGAGGCGGCCGCTGAGTTGGTCGAGATCCACGGCCAGCACGAGCACCGTGCCCTGGTGACGCCCACCGCGCAACGCAACGTGCTCGATGCCTTCGCCGGCACCGACTTGAGCCGGGTGCGGGCCATCCGCAGCCAGCTGCACGCGCTCGACGAGGCTCTGGCCGGGCTGGGCGGTGACGCCCAGCAGCGGGCCAGGGAAATGGACGTCCTGCGCTACCAGGTGGAGGAGATCGCCGCCGCCCACCTCGAGGACCGGGCGGAAGAGGCCGCCCTGCGGTTGGAGGAGGACCGCCTGGCCGACGCCGCCGCCTACCGCGACGCCGCGTCCGAGGCGCTCGAGTTGGTCGACCCGGACGAGGGCGGCGCCGTCGAACTCCTCGGGCGTGCCGGGGGCGCGCTGGCCGGCCGGGAGTCCTTCGAGAGCTACCACGCCCGTTTGGCCGCCGTCGCCGTCGAGCTCTCCGACCTGGCCCGCACGCTGCGTGACGAGGTCGAGGGCTGGGAGGACGACCCGCAACGCCTCGTCGACGTGCAGGAGCGCCGGCGTCTGCTGGCCGAGCTCCGGCGCAAGTACGGCGAGGACCTGGGCGCCGTCATGACCTTCGGGCGCGAGGGTGCCACGCGACTGGCGGCACTCGAGAACGCCGAGGGCGAGGCTGCCCGCCTGCAGGCCGAACGCGACCTTCGCTCGACCGAGCTGGCCGACGCCGAAGCCGCCGTGCGGACCGTCCGGGCCAAGGCTGCCCGCTCCTTCGCCGACCTGGTCGCCGAGCGGCTCGGCGCGCTGGCCATGGCGGGCGCCCGACTCCAGGTGCACGTGGCGCCGGAGGGGGCGGGGGAGCCCATTGAGCTCGCGCTCGGTGCCAACGTGGGAGAGGCGGTGCAACCGCTGGCGCGCGCCGCCTCTGGCGGCGAGTTGGCCCGGGCCATGCTGGCCATCCGCCTGGTCGGGCTCGGCGGCCCCCAGACCATGGTCTTCGACGAGGTCGACGCCGGCGTCGGCGGGGCGGCCGCCCTGGCTCTGGGCGACGCCCTGCACGAGGTCGGTCGCGACCGCCAGGTACTGGTCGTCACCCACCTGGCCCAGGTGGCCTCGCAGGCCGACGCACACATCAGCGTGGTCAAGGGCGCGTCCCGGGGACGCACCGTGACGAGGGCGACCGCGGTGGAGGACGAGGACCGGGTGACCGAGCTCTCCCGGATGCTGTCGGGCCACCCCGACAGCGACGCCGCTCGCGCGCACGCCCGTGAGCTGCTCGGGGCGACGCATGGGCGGTAGTCCACCGCGGGTCGGGTTGGCGTCGATTATCGTGGTCGGGTGCACCGATCACGCGACTTGATCCCCGCCGTGCCAAAGGCGGCGTGAGCAAGTTCATCTTCGTCACCGGCGGTGTCTCGAGTTCGCTCGGGAAGGGTCTCACCGCCTCTTCGCTCGGCCGCCTCCTCAAGTGCCGGGGCCTCCGGGTGACCATGTGCAAGCTCGACCCCTACATCAACGTCGACCCCGGGACCATGAACCCGGGCGAGCACGGCGAGGTGTTCGTCACCGAGGACGGAGGCGAGACCGACCTCGACCTCGGGCACTACGAGCGCTTCATCGACGAGAGCCTCTCCAAGCGCTCAAACACGACGACCGGCGGCGTCTATCGCTCGGTCATCGAGAAGGAACGGCGCGGCGACTTCCTCGGTCGGACCGTGCAGGTCATCCCGCACGTCACCGACGAAATCAAGGACCGCATCAAGCGCCTGGCCGACGAGGACGTCGACATCGTGATCGTCGAGATCGGCGGGACCGTCGGCGACATCGAGATCGTCCCGTTCATTGAGGCAATTCGACAATTCCGCCGGGACATCGGGCGCGACAACGTCTGCTACATGCACCTCACCCTGGTGCCATACCTCGTGTCGGGGGAGCAGAAGACGAAGCCCACCCAGCACTCGGTCACGGAGCTGCGGAGCCGGGGTATCCAACCGGATGTGATCGTCTGCCGGAGCGACAAGCCGATCTCCGAAAGCCTGAAGCGCAAGATCTCCCTGCAGTGCGACGTCGCCATTGACGCCGTCGTCTCGGCCGTCGACGCGCCGAGCATCTACGAGATCCCGCTCGTGCTGCACGAGCAGGGCCTCGACTCCTACGTCTGTCGCACCCTCGGGATCGACGAGTCGGCCCACCCGATCGACATCTCGGACTGGGAGGCGCTCGTCAGCCGGGTCGAGTCGCTGTCGCGCCGGGTGAAGATCGGCATTGTCGGCAAGTACGTCAACATGCCCGACGCCTACATGTCCGTGGTCGAGGCGTTGCGCCACGCCGGCTTCCATCACGGAGCGCACATCGAGCTCGATTGGATCGACGCCGAGCTGGTGCCCGACCTGCTCGGGACGGACCGCCTGCGAGGCCTCGACGCCGTCGTGATCCCGGGCGGCTTCGGCGAGCGCGGCATCGAGGGCATGGTCGCCGCCGCCGGCTACACCCGCGACCACGGCATTCCGTGCCTGGGTCTGTGCCTTGGCCTCCACGTGATGGTGATCGCGGTGGCCCGCGACTGGGCCGGGCTGGACAGGGCCAACTCGCGGGAGTTCGACAGCCTCTCCCCGGACATGGTGATCGACCTCATGCCGGACCAGGCCGAGGTGACCGACAAGGGTGGGACGATGCGCCTCGGCTCGTACCAGGCCGCCCTGCTGGCCGAGTCCAAGGTTGCCCAGGCCTACGGCACACTCGCCGTCACCGAGCGGCACCGGCACCGCTTCGAGTTCAACAACCGCTACAAGACGAAGCTCGAGGCCGTCGGCCTGGTCTGCTCGGGGATCTCGCCCGACGGACGGCTGGTCGAGTTCGTCGAGTTGGAGGACCACCCCTACTGGGTGGCGACCCAGGCCCACCCGGAATTCAAGAGCCGGCCCGATCGGGCCCACCCTCTGTTCCGCGAGCTCGTCGCCGCGGCGCTCGAACGGGCCGAGGGCCGCGAGCCCCACCTGCTCGACCTCGACGCCGTCACCTAGCCACGTGCCGGGCTTCCGCCGCGTCTCGGAGGAAGAGCTCTTCCGGGCCTGGCTGTTCCGGGTCGACCGCTTCCACCTGCTCGACCCCGACGACGAGCCGTTCGATCGCTTCGTCATCCGCCACCCCGGCGCCGTCACCGTCGTGCCCGTGCACGACGACGGGACCGTGACCTTGGTGCGCCAGTACCGGGCTGCCGTGGACACGCTGGTGCTCGAGACCCCGGCCGGGACATTGGACAAGGAGGGTGAGGGCCCGGAAGACGCGGCGCGGCGCGAGCTGGCCGAGGAGACCGGGCTGGAGGCATCCAATTGGGAGTTGCTCCTCGGGACGTGGAATACGCCCGGGATCAGCGACCAGCACACCCTGATCTACCTGGCCACGGGCCTGTCCTCCATCCCCAGCCGCCCTGATGGTGTGGAGGAGGGCTACATGACCGTCGAGTCGATCCACCTCGACGACGTCGACGCGCTCGTGGCCGACGGGTCACTGAAGGACGAGACGACGGTGCTCGGCCTGCACCTGGCCCGCCAACGCCTGCGCGGCAAGGGTCGGTTGCCGTGACGGCGGCGTTGCCCCGCGACGCCGAGGAGTACCTCTCCTGGCTCGAGGTCGAGCGGGGACGCTCGCCGCGCACGCTGGCCGCCTACCGGCGGGACCTCGGGGCCTATCAGGACGGCCTCGACGGCCGCGCCATCGCGGAGGCCACGTCCGCAGAGGTGGCCGCCCACCTGGAACGCCTGCGCCGGAACCACAACGCCGCGTCGGTGGCCCGGGCCCTCTCGAGCATCCGGGGCTTCCACCGCTTCCTGGTCGAAGAGGGGACGCGGGGGGACGATCCGACCCTCGACCTGCCCTCCGTTTCCGTGACGGATCTGTTGCCCAAGGCGCTGAGCGAGGAGGAGACCGAGCTGCTCCTCGGGGCGGTCGTCGGCACCGGGCCGCTGGTCCTGCGTGACCGCGCGGTGCTCGAGGTCCTGTACGCCACGGGAGCCCGCGTCAGCGAGCTCGTCGGGCTGAACCTGGGCGACGTCATCGCGGCGGTGGAGGGAACGGACCTGCCCCTGCTGCGTGTGCTCGGCAAGGGCGACAAGGAACGCGTCGTGCCGATCGGCGGCGTCGCCCGTGCCGCCCTGGCCGACTGGCTCTCCGGACGGGGGCGCCCCTTGCTCGAGCCGAAGAAGTGGGCCCGGCGGAGCGACGCCGAGGCCGTCTTCCTCAACGTCCGTGGGGGTCGGCTGTCCCGCGTCGGCGTCTTCGGCGTCGTCAAGAAGTACGCGGGCCGCGTCGGCCTGGCGGAGAAGGTCAGCCCCCACGTCCTGCGTCACTCCTGTGCCACTCACATGCTGGGTCGCGGGGCCGACGTGCGGGTCGTCCAAGAGCTCCTGGGCCATGCGTCCATCGCCACGACCCAGCGCTACACCAAGGTGTCGGCCGAGCACCTGCGCCGTGCCTATGAGGGCGCCCACCCGCGGGCGGGAACCGCGAGGGGGAGGGACCGCGTAGCATGACGCCATGCCGAATGAGGCCCCAACGGCGGAAACCGCCGATGTCGATTTTGCCGCCCTCCTGCATGCGGAGCAGGCCGGTTTGCAGGCCCAGCTGACGGAACTGGGGTTCGCCGACCAGGGGAGTGGCCTCAACTACGACTCCAATTTCGCGGACTCCAGCCAGGTGACCGCCGAGCGAGGGGAGGCTGAGCGGCTGGCCACCGAATTGCAGGAAGCCCTCGACGAAGTGGAAGCCGCCATTCAGCGCCTGGGGGCCGGGAACTACGGACTGTGTGAGGTCTGTGGGAAGCCGATCGGCGCCGCCCGCCTGGAGGCCATGCCCGCCGCCCGGCTCTGCATCGTCGACGCCGCCAAGCACTAGGTGCAGCCGCCCGGAGCCTCCGCCGGGGGGCGCCGCCCAATGGATCAGCGGACCAAGCGCACGCTGTGGGTCATTGCGGGCGCCGTCGTCCTCATCGCCCTCTACCGCTCGCACCACATCACCGAGCAGGAGCTCATCGTCTTCTGCGTCATCGTGCCGTCGATCATTTTGCATGAGGTGTCGCACGGATGGGTGGCCAACGCGTTCGGCGACGACACCGCCAAGCGGGCCGGGCGCCTGACCCTCAACCCCGTCGCGCACGTCGACCCCGTCGGCACGCTCATCGTGCCGGCGCTGCTGTCGTTGGCCGGGGCCGGCGTCTTCGGCTGGGCCAAGCCGGTACCGGTGAACACCGGACGCCTGCGTAGCCCGCGCAATCAGGGTGTGCTGGTGTCGTTGGCCGGACCGGCCACCAACGCGATCTTGGCCGCCATCGCCGCCGTCGTGTTCATTCAGGTGATCCGGCCCGGGCTCCCGGCCACCGGGGTGATCCCGACCGGCGCGCAGATCGTCTTCTACATCGGCCTGGTCAACGTGTGGCTCTGCATCTTCAACCTGATTCCGATCCCGCCGCTCGACGGCTCGGTCCTCCTGGAACGACTGCTGCCGGCGAAGTCGTGGCCGACCTATCTGCGCTACCGCCAGTACACGATGCCGATCCTGCTCGGGCTCGTCCTCTTGAACTTCTTCCTGTACCCCCACGGTCCGATCACATGGCTGTTCGACCGGCTGTTCAACTGGTGGATCAGCGTCCTCGGGATTTAGCCGGCCTCCGGGGCCAGGAGCCCGATGGCCCGGGCCGCCCGGGCGTAGGTCACCGCCGCCACCTCGTGCGCATGTGACGCACCGCGGGCCAGCACGTCGTGGACGAACGGCAGGTCCCTCTCGAGCTCCGCTCGACGTTCCCGTACCGGGCGCAGGAGCTCCGACAGGGCCGCCGCCACGTCGTTCTTGAGGTCCCCGTAGCGCTCGTAGCCGGCCGCCACGTCGCCGGCGGTGCGTCCGGTCGCCGCGGCCAGGAGGTCGAGGAGGTTGGCGAGACCAGGCTTGGTCTCCCGGTCGTAGCGCATTTCGCCGTCGGTGTCGGTCACCGCCTTGCGCACCTTGCGCGTGATCTCCTCTTCCGAGTCGAGCAAGCGGATCGTGCCGAGCGGTGAATCGGCCGACTTCGACATCTTGCGCTCGGGGTGCTGCAGGTCCATGACGCGGGCGCCCGTGCCGGGAATCGCCGCCTCGGGGACGACGAAGGTGTCGCCGTAGCGGTGGTTGAAGCGGATGGCGACGTCGCGGGTCAACTCCAGATGCTGACGCTGGTCGTCGCCGACGGGAACGGCGGCGGCGGCGTAGAGGAGGATGTCGGCCGCCATGAGGGCGGGGTAGGTGAAGAGTGATACCCGCGCCGTCTCCTGGCCCTGCCCCTTGTCCTTGAACTGGGTCATGCGCCGCAATTCGCCCATGGTGGCGGTGCTCTCGATGAGCCAGGTGAGCTTGAGATGCTCGGGGACATGGCTCTGCACGAAGATCGTGCAATGGGCGGGGTCGAGCCCGATGGCCAGGAGGTTGAGGGCCGCGTCGAGGGTGTTGGCCCTGAGCTCCGCCGGGTCGATGTCTGTCGTGAGGGCGTGGAGGTCCACCACGAAGTAGAAGGCGTCGGACCCTTCCTGGACGGACACCCACTGCCGGAGGGCCCCGAGATAGTTCCCCAAGGTGAAATTGCCTGATGGCGCTATGCCCGAGACGACCCGATCCATGGGGCGCCATGGTAGGGCGCCCCCAGAGGGGCCTTTGGCAGGACCTTTGGCCTGTGGCCAGGGGTGCGCGGCGGGTATCGGCCGGTTCGATAACGTCAGCAGGTGGCCTACCCGGTCTCAACCCCGAGTTTCGAGGGTCCGATCGACCTCCTGCTGCACCTCGTCTCGTCCCACGAGGTCGACATCCTCGACGTCCCCCTGCTGCCCGTCATCGACGGCTTCGTGAGCATGCTGTCCGAGCAGCGCGAGCAGATCGACTTCAACCAGCTCTCGGAATTCCTGCTCCTGGCGGCCATCCTCATCGAGCTCAAGTCCCAGAGACTGCTCCCCGGCCGTGAGACCTCCGACGAGGACGAGGATCTCGCCGGATGGGAGGAGCGGGACCTGCTCCTGGCCCGACTCCTGGAGTGCCGGGCGTACTCGGCGGCGGCCGATGTCTTCGTCGCCATGACCGAGCAGGCATCCCGCTCGGTCCCGCGCGAGGTGGGGCTCGACGACGACTTCGTCGTCCACGCGCCGGACCTCCTGGCGGGCATCACGCCGGACGACCTGGCGCAGGCCTACCTCCGCGGGTCGGCCGAGCGCCCGGTGCCCCGGGTCGATTTGTCCCACGTCACGGTGGACACCCTGTCGGTTTCCGAAGCGGTGTCGGACCTCATTGCGGTGCACGAGTCGGAGCGGGCTACCTCCTTCCGCTCGCTCGTCCATGACTGCCGTACCCGCATAGAGGTCATCGTGCGGTTCCTGGCGCTGCTCGAGCTCTGCAAGATGGGCCGCGTGGCGCTCGGCCAAGGGGCGATGTTCGGCGACCTGCAGATCTCGTGGTTGGCGGCGGACGACCTGGCCGGGGTGACGAGCGGGCTCGGCCTGGCGGAGCTCGACGGCTATCAGATCGATGACTACGAAGGGTGAGGGCTTGAATCCGGTGGAGAACACAGAGCTGGGCCGCACGATGGAGGCCATCCTGCTGGTGGCGGTGGAGCCCATCCCACTTCAGCTACTGGCCGAGCTCGTGGAGGTACCCGTGGAGCAGGTCGACGAGGTACTGACGGAGCTGGCGCAGTCGTACGAACGCGAGCAGCGGGGCTTCGTCCTGGCTCGCATCGCCGGCGGCGCCCGGCTGCAGACCCACCCGGACATGGCGCCCTACGTCGAGCGCTTCGCCAACCGGGAGGTGTCGCACCGGCTGTCCACCGCCGCACTCGAGACGCTCGCCATCGTGGCCTACCGCCAGCCGGTGTCGCGAGGTCAGATCTCGGCGTTGCGCGGCGTGAACGTGGACCGCGTGAGCCGGCTGCTGGAGCAGCGGGGTTACATCGAGGTGGTCGGCCATGCCGACGGGCCCGGCCAGCCGGCGCTCTTCGCGACGACGGACCTCTTCCTCGAGCGCCTGGGCCTCGATTCGCTCGAGCAGTTGCCGGCCGTCGAGGACTTCCTCCCCGGGCCCGACGTGGCCGGGGACTTCGAGCGTGACCTGCAGTCGGCGCTGGGCCTCGGTGTCGAGGCGTCCCCTGACGACGCCTGACCCTGCACCTGAACCGGAGGGCGAGCGCCTCCAGAAAGTTCTGGCGCGCGTCGGCATCGGATCCCGGCGGGCCTGCGAGGACCTGATCGCCGCCGGCCGTGTGCGCGTCGACGGGGAGGTCGCCACGCTCGGCCGGCGGATCGACCTCCTGACGGCACGGGTCGAGGTCGACGGTGCGCTCGTCCCCGTCGCTCCCGACCTCGTGTACTACCTCTTGAACAAGCCCGACGGCGTCATCACCACGGCCGACGACCCGCAGGGGCGGGCCACCGTCATGACGTTGGTGCCGTCGGATCCGCGCGTCTTCGCCGTCGGGCGCCTGGACCGCCACACCGAGGGACTGCTGATCCTGACCAACGACGGCGCGCTGGCACAGCTCCTGACCCATCCGTCCCACGGCGTGCCCAAGGAGTACGTGGCGGAGGTCGCGGGCGGCACGCCGGCTCCCGGCGCACTGCGTTCGTTGCGCCAGGGCGTGGAGCTCGAGGATGGGCTGACGGCACCGGCCGAGGTCGGCGTGCTCGCCCACGGCGTGTTGCGGCTCGTCATTCACGAGGGTCGGAACCGCCAGGTCCGCCGCATGTGCAGCGCCATCGGACACCCCGTGCGACGCCTGGTCCGCACCCGTATCGGCCCGGTGCGGGACCCGAACCTGCCACCGGGGCAGTGGCGCACCCTCGGGCCGGGAGAGGTCCGTGCCCTGGCCGCCGCGGCCGGTTCCGGCGCTTCCGGGGCGGCGGGCCGGCCCTAGAGAAGGCCGTCACCTGGGCCTCTGGCCGATCCCGGTAGAGTGACCCGCCATGGCAGCTGCTCCCATCGTCAGGGGTTTGCGCGGCGCGACGACTGTCGACGACGACACGGTGGCCCAGGTCACGGAGCGGTCCCAGGAGCTCATGCGCGAGCTCATGGCCGGCAACGGCCTGGTCGAGGACGACATCATCAGCGTGCTGTTCACCGCCACCGCGGACGTCACCAGCACCTTCCCGGCCACGGCCATCCGGGAGATCGGGTTCGGGGCCGTCCCGCTCCTCTGCGCGGCCGAGATCGCCGTTCCCGGCTCCATGCCGCACTGCATCAGGGTCCTCCTCCACGTCCACACGACCCGGTCCCGCGACGAGATCAGGCACGTCTACCTCCACGGCGCCCAAGGGCTCCGCGATGACCTCCCCGGCTGAGGCCGGTGCGCGCCGGCGGGCACTCGTCGTCGGGACGGGGCTGATCGGAGGGTCGATCGCGCTCGGCCTGCGCCGGCGTGGGTGGCATGTCTCCGGCCTCGACGCCGACGAGGAACGGCTCCAGGCCGCGTTGGATGGAGGCGTCATTGATGCCGCCGGCGACGACCTCGGGGCGGAGGTGGTCTTCGTGGCGGTGCCCGCCGCCTCGGCAGCGGGCCTGGCTCGTCGCATGCTCCAGGAGGACGGCCGGCCGGACGACACCGTCGTCACCGACGTGAGCGGGGTCAAGACCGCCATCGTGGAGGAGTCCGACCACCCGCGCTTCATCGGCGGCCATCCCATGGCCGGCTCGGAGCAGACCGGCCTGCACGGGGCGGATCCCGACCTCTTCGTCGGCGCAGTGTGGGTGCTCACGCCCACCGCGGCAACCGATCTCGAGGCCTTCAACCGCTTGAAGGGCGTCGTGATGAGCCTCGGCGCCGACGTCCTCGTCCTGTCGGCGGCGGACCACGACCGCCTGGTCGCCGTCGTGTCGCACGTGCCCCACCTGGTCGCCGCCACGCTGATGAACGCGGCCACCGACGGTGCCGAACAGGACGGCGCGCTGCTCCGGCTGGCCGCCGGTGGCTTTCGCGACATGACCCGCGTCGCCGCCGGCCATCCCGGCATCTGGCCCGACATCTGTGCCGAGAACGCGACGGCCATCGTTGCCGCCCTCGATGCGTTGCTCACCGACCTCGGTGCCATGCGCGACCGCGTCGCCGCACAGGACCGGGCGGCCATCCTCACCTCGCTCCAGAAGGCCAGCGCGGAGCGGCGGAACCTGCCCGCCCGCGCCGTCCGGCCCGAGCACCTGGCCGAGCTGCGGATCCCCGTGCCGGACCGCGACGGCGTCCTGGCCGAGATCACGTCCCTGGCCGCCGGAGCGGGCATCGGCATTTACGACATCGAGATCGCGCACTCCGCCGAAGGACCGCGTGGCGTCCTCATCCTCGTCGTGGACGGCGCGGATGCAGACACCCTCACCGTCGCCGTGGAGGCCGCGGGCTACCCCTGTCGCGCCGAGCAGCTGTCGTGACGCCGCCCCGCGTCCTCGTCGTCGACGGCGGCACCCCGTGCCGGGGCACCGTCCACACGCCGGGTGAGAAGTCGATCTCCCATCGCTCCGTCCTCCTGGGTGCCCTCGCCGAGGGCATGTCGGTCATCCACGGGCTCTCCGACGGGGCCGACGTGGCGGCCTCCCTCGCTGCGGTGGAGGCGATGGGGGCCGGTGTGGAGCGCCGGGCGGACGGGACGGTCGTCATCCATGGCGGACGGGCGCGTCTGCACCGCCCCGAGGCGCCGCTCGACTGCGGCAACTCTGGGACCTCCATGCGGTTGCTGGCCGGCCTGGTGGCGGGGCTCGACTGGGAGACCGAGCTGATCGGCGATGCGTCGCTGTCGGGCAGGCCCATGGACCGCGTGGCCGAGCCGCTCGAGCGCATGGGCGCCGGCGTGACCGGGCGGGGCGCGCGCTGCCTGCCGCCAGTGCGCATCCGGGGCGGCGCGCTGCACGGGATCAACTGGACCTCCAAGGTGGCGAGCGCGCAGGTGAAGTCCGCCATCATGTTGGCCGGGCTGTCCGCCGAGGGGACGACGACCGTGCGCGAGGCGGTGACCACGCGCACCCACACCGAGGAGATGCTCGTCGAAGCGGGGGCCGATCTCACGGTGGAGCCCTGGGGCGAGGGCCGCATCGTGCACGTGCGGGCCTCCTCGCTCAAGCCGGTGGATCGCACCGTGCCCGGCGATCCGTCCGCCTCCGCCTTCTTCGCGGTGGCCGGGTGTGTCGTGCCCGGGAGCACAGTCGACGTGGCCGGCGTGTACGACGGCCCGGCCCGGCTCGGCTATGTCACCGTCCTGCAGCGGATGGGCGCCTCCATCACGCTGGTCCCCGGCGAGCCCGGCACGACGACGATCCGGGCCACGGCCGGCCCCTTGACCGCCACCGAGGTGCGGGCCAGCGAGATCCCGTCCCTCGACGAGATTCCGGCCCTGGCGGTGGCCGCGGCCGTGGCCGACGGCACGACGGTCTTCACCGATGTGGGCGAGCTCCGGGTCAAGGAAGTGGACCGGCTCGTCGCCGTGGCCGCCATGGTCGAGGCATTCGGCGCCAGTGCCAGCATCGACGGGGACACGCTGGCCATCACAGGGGTCGGCGGCGCGCTGCGCGGCGACCGCTTCGACAGCCAGGGCGATCACCGGATGGCGATGGCCGCCGCCGTCGCGGCGCTGGCGGCCGGCCCGGGGGAGCGCAGCCTGATCACCGGCTTCGACGCCGTCGAGACCAGCTACCCCGCCTTCGCCGAGGACCTCGAACGTCTGACCGCCGGGCCGACCGCCCCCCGGGCGCTCCTGGTCGCCATTGACGGGCCGGCGGGCGCCGGCAAGTCCACGGTCTCGACGGCGGTGGCAACGCGGCTCGGGGTCGACCGTCTCGACACGGGCGCCATGTACCGCGCCGTCGCCGCGCTGGCACTGGAGCTCGGCACGGCGCCGGACGACAGCGCGGCCGTGGCGGCGCTGGCCGGGGCGTCGACCATTGAGGTGGGGGAGCGGGTGACCATCGACGGGCGGGACGTCAGCAGCCGCATCCGCTCGCCCGAGGTGGGCCGGGCCGTCTCGGTCGTCGCCGCAAACGCCGAGGTACGGCGCCATCTGGTCGAGCGCCAGCGGGCCTGGGCCGACGCCCACGGCGGGGGCGTCGTCGAGGGGCGCGACATCGGTTCGGTGGTCTTCCCCGGGGCGGCGTTGAAGGTCTACCTGACCGCCTCGCCCGAGGAGCGGGCGCGCCGGCGTGACGACGAGGCACCCGAAGGGGTGGCTCGACGGGACCGCATCGACTCGACCCGGGACGCGTCGCCCTTGCGCGAGGCGGAGGATGCGCACCGGCTCGATACCACCGGTCGCACCGTGCAAGATGTGGTGGAGGAGGTGCTGTCGTGGCTGTGAGCGCAACGGGATCGTCGCCCGAGGCCCAAGGGCCGGGACAGGAGGGCCCTGACGCCGAGGCACCGGGACGGCATCAGCCGTTCGAGATCGACCCCCGTCGCTCAGCCCTGTACCGGGTCGAGCGCGTGCTCTTCGAGACCGCCCTGTGGGCGTGGTTCCGGCCCAAGGTCGTCGGCCGGGAGAACATCCCGACGACCGGACCGGCCATCCTGGCCCCGGTGCACCGGTCCTTCGCCGACTTCGGCTTCGCCGCCTTCTGCACCGAACGCAAGCTGTTCTTCATGACCAAGGACGAGATGTGGAAGAACAGGTGGCTGGGCAAGCTGCTGCTCACCGTCGGGGCCTTCCCGGTGCATCGTGAGTCGGCCGACCGTGAGGCGCTCCAGCGCGCCGAGGAGGTCCTGCAGCGCGGCGAGCTCCTCGTCCTGTTCCCCGAGGGCACGCGTCGACAGGGCCGCGACGTGGAGGACCTGATGGAGGGCGCCACCTTCCTTTCGGCCCGCACGGGGGCACCCATCGTGCCCATCGGCATCGGAGGGTCCGACCTCGCCATGCCCAAGGGGAGCACCATCCCGAAGCCCTACACGATTCAGGTGGTCATCGGACCGGCCATCCCGCCGCCCGAACGGACGGCGGGCGGACGCGTGTCACGGTCGGCCGTCCGTGCCGCCACCGACGCGCTCGTGCCCCGGTTGCAGGCCGTCTACGACGAGGCCCGGGAGAAGACGGGCCGCTACTGAGCCCGCGGACGCGGCTTACTGGTGGTGCGGCTCCTTGCGGACCTTCCACCAGGTCTCGGCCACGACCCTTCCGTAGCGAAAGCCGAAGAGCCAATTCTTGCCCTTCTTCGTCGTGCCGGACGCCCTGGGCAACCACACCGTGGGCTCCTCGCTGACGCGCCACCCGCGCTTCATGGCGATGATCAGGAGCTCGGCCGTCTGGTACTGCGGCTGCACCAGCCGGTAGGCCACGTCGTCGAGCATGCTGACCCGGAGCGCCCGGTAGCCGTTCGAGGTGTCCGTCAGCTTGGTGTGCCCCATGATGCTCATGGCCCAGGAGAAGACGCGCACGCCGGCCTTGCGGAAGCGGTCCGTCGTCGTGTCCTGGCCGAGCACGCGCGACGCCACGACAAAGTCCGACCTGTCGTCGACGAGCGGCCGGAGCATCACCGGGACTTCCGAGGGGTCGTTCTGGCCGTCGGCGTCCAGCGTCACGACGAACTGCGCGCCGAGCTCGATGGCCAGGGCGTAGCCCACGCGCAGCGCGTAGCCATGCCCGAGATTCTCCTGCAACACGAACGTGACCGCGCCGGAGTCCTTGGACACCTGGTCGGTCTTGTCGCTCCCGCCGTCGACGATGACGAGGGTCGTCACGGCCAGGCCACAGGCCTCCGCGGGCATGGCGGCCAGGACGGCGCCGACATTGTCCTCTTCCTCGTAGGCACAGATGAGGCCCACGACCGGCGAGAACTTCAGATCGGGATAGCGCGCGTCGAACTCCTGGCGGGACGATTCGATGACGCGGCGCGCGCGCGCAGGGTCGGTGTGAATGCTGGCGCCCGAGGTGGCGCCGCGCTGGGGGCTCAAAACGAGCGCGGCGCGGCGAAGACCTGGCGGACCAGGGGCTCGAAGTGGGAGAGCGGCTTGGTGGGGTAGTCGGGGTCGAAGCTGTTCTGATCCCACTCGTCGGCGAACTGCTCGGCCAACCCGTACCAGGGCTGGCCCTCGTACTTCTCACGCGCGTTGGGGTTGGCGCCCAGGTACTCGTAGTAGTGCTGGCCCTGGAAGTCCTGGTGCGCCTCGATCATGTGGTACGTGTCCTCGCTCACATAGGGGCGCAGGATCTCGGCCGCCACGCGAGGGTGGTTCATGACGGACACCACCTTGCCGATGTCGTGGCAGAGGGACGCCACCACGACCTCGTCCGAGGCGCCGGCTTCCTCGGCCCGTGTCGCCGTCTGCAACGAGTGGACCAGCTGGTCGACCTCGAAGCCGACGACGATCTCCTCGAGCGAGGCGAGCATGGCCAGCACGCGGTCCGCCATGGCGGTCTCGTACTCGATCGTCTCGACGATGATCTCCTGCCACTGCTCGGCCGTCGATTCGTCCATTCGGGTGAACGTCATAGGGCAATCATCGCGCTTCGGGGGCCTAGGAGGCCAGTAAGTCCAGCACATCGGCCGCGGAGACGGCCCGGTCCTCGGCCGCCGGATCCGAACGCCCGGGACCCACTCTTCCTGCAAAAACACCCAGCAGGGAGCCCACGGCCCGGAGGAGCTCCCGCAGCTCGGGGGGTGGCGGGAAGTACTCGTCCTCCGTGGTGACCGTCACCTCCGTCACACCCTGGGTGGGGGCAAGCCGGGCGATGACCTCTTCGACCAAGGCCTCGGGCGCCGAGGCTCCCGCCGTCACCCCGACGGTGCCGGAGAGATCGTCGGGGAGCTCGTCCGCCGCGTTGATGCGCAGCACCCGTGGACACCCTCCGACCTGGGCCACCTTTTCGAGGGCGACGGTGTTGGAGGAGTTGGCCGAACCGATGACGACGACAGCGTCGGATTCCGAGGCGATGGCCTTCAGGGCGGCCTGCCGGTTGGTCGTGGCGAAACACAGATCGCTGCGGTTCGGCATCCAGAGGTCGGGGAACCGCTTCCGCGCCGCCTCCATCAGGCCGCGCCATTCATCATGACTCAAGGTGGTCTGCGCCAGCAGGGCGACCGGCGTGCCCTCGTCGGCGAGCAGATCGAGCCCGTCGAGATCCTCCTCGTGCTCGAGGAGCCGCACCGACTCGGGGGCGACGGCCATGGTGCCCACGGCCTCCTCGTGGCCGGCGTGACCGACGTAGAGGACCGTGAACCCCTTGCGGCTGCGCACCTTCAGCTCGTGGTGCACCTTGGTCACCAGCGGGCAGACGGCGTCGACGACGGCCCCGCCACGGGCCCGGGCCGCCTCCACCACGTCAGGAGCGGACCCGTGGGCGCTGAGCATGAGCGGCGCGCCGGGCGGCGCGTCGGCGACGTCATCCACGAAAATGACGCCCTGGGCGCGGAAGCGCTCGACCACGTGCCGGTTGTGGACGATCTCGTGGTAGCAGTACACCGGCGGCTCGAAAACCCGGACCATCCAGGCCAGGGCCTTGATCGCCTTCTCCACGCCGGCGCAGAACCCCCGTGGTTCCGCCAGCATCACTCGGTCGACTCCGGGCACAAAGTCCAGGTTATCGGCACTAACCTGTGGGTCATGTCAGCTCCCACGGTGACTTCGGTCACCGCGGCGTCGCCGGCAGCCCGCGCCGGTCTGGCCGTGGGTGACGAGCTCCTGAGCATTGACGGGCAGGAGCCGCGCGACGTCATCGATTTCCAACGCCTCAGCGACGCGAGTGACCTCAGCGTCCTCGTCCGCCGCGCCGGCGCGCCGCTGCCCCGGGTCGTGCGGGTCGACAA
>DATAXG010000070.1:0-25401 GCA_036273055.1 Acidimicrobiales bacterium
GGGCCGCGTCCTCGTGCTCATTGAGGCGAGCGAGGAGAGCGGCAGCCCCGACCTGGCCGCGCACCTGGAGAACCTCCGGGAGCGCATCGGCACGCCCCGGCTCGTCATCTGCCTCGATTCGGGCGGGCTCAGCTACGACCGCCTGTGGTTGACGTCGTCGCTGCGCGGCAACGTGGTCGCCACGGTGCGGGTCGACGTGCTGACCGAGGGCATCCACAGCGGGCAGGGCGGCGGCGTGGTCCCGTCCTCGTTCCGCATCCAGCGCCGGATCTTGTCGCAGATCGAGGATGAGGCGACCGGCCGCATCCTCCTGCCGGAATTGGAGGGGGCGGGGATCCCCGAGGCGCACCGGGCCAACATCACCGCGTTGGCGTCCGAGTTCCCCGACAGCGCGGCGCCCGTCGTCGACGGGCTGCACCTGCTCACGCCGGACCCCGTCGACCGCCTGGTCGCCCGGACCTGGGGCGCCGCCCTGGAGGTCACGGGCGCCGACGGGCTCCCCAAGCCGCAGGACGGCGGCAATGTCCTGCGCCCGTCCACGACACTGAAGTTCTCGCTGCGGCTCCCGCCCGACGTCGACGCCCAGGTGGCCACCGACGCCCTGATCTCGGCCATCCGCACCGACGAGGGCGCGCACGTCACCATCGACATGGAGGCGGCGGCCCAGGGGTGGATCGCCCCGGCGCTGGCACCCGAGATCGCGGCGACGCTGGCGGCCGTCTCGAAGGAGCGCTTCGGACGCGAGCCGGGCTTCGTCGGAGAGGGGGGCTCCATCCCGTTCCTCGCCGACCTGCAGCGGGGCTTCCCCGGCACCCAGTTCGTGGCGACCGGCGTGCTCGGGCCGCACTCCAACGCCCACGGGCCGAACGAGTCGCTGCACATCCCGATGGGCAAGGCCGTCACCCACGCTGTGGCCGAGCTGCTGTCATGACGGACGGACCTCTCGCCGGCAAGGTGGCCCTCGTCACCGGGGGCAGCCGAGGGCTCGGGCACGCCATGGTGCTCGCGTTCGCCGACGCCGGAGCCGACGTCGTGATCGCCAGCCGCAAGCTCGAGGCCTGCCAGGCCGTCGCGGCCGAGGTGGAGGCCAAGGGGCGGCGCGCCCTGGCGGTGGCCTGCCACGTCGGGCACTGGGGCGAGATCGACGGCCTGGTGGAACAGGCCTACGCCGCCTTCGGGCGCGTCGACGTGCTCGTGAACAACGCCGGCATGTCGCCGCTCTACCCCGACCTCACCTCGGTGAGCGAGGAGCTGTGGGACAAGGTGCTCGGCGTGAACCTGAAAGGGCCGTTCCGGCTCACGGCGCTGGTCGGCACGAGAATGGCGGACGGCCCGTATGGTGGATCCATCATCAACGTCTCGAGCACCGGTTCGCTGCGCCCGGCCCCGGGCATGCTGCCCTACGACGCCGCCAAGTCGGGCCTGAACACGCTCACCGAGGGCTTCGCCAAGGCGTTCGGGCCGTCGGTGCGGGTCAACTGCATCATGGCGGGCCCGTTCCTCACTGACATCGCTGAGGGCTCCTGGGGCCCGGCCACACGTGAGCGCGGGCTGCCCCACCACGCGCTCGGGCGGGCCGGCGAGCCCGACGAGATCGTCGGCGCCGCGCTCTACTTCGCCACGGACGCGTCCTCGTACACATCAGGCGCCATCCTGCGCGTCGACGGAGGGATCCCATGAGCGACCTTGACACCGCAGACTTCTGGTTCGACCCGTTGTGCCCGTGGGCCTGGATCACCTCGCGCTGGATGCTCCAGGTCGAGCAGGTGCGCGACATCCACACCCGGTGGCACGTGATGTCGCTCGCCATCCTCAACGCCGGCCGGGAGGAGCTGTCCGACGAGTACAAGGCGCGCATGGCCCGGGCCAAGGGGCCGGTGCGCGTCTGCATCGCGGCGGAGCAGATGAAGGGCCCCGACATCCTGCTCCCGCTCTACACGGCGATCGGCGGCCGTTTCCACCTGGAGCAGCGGGGACGGGCCGAGGGTGAAACCGAGACCGTCATGGCCGAGGCGCTGGCCGAGCTCGGGCTGCCGGCGTCCCTGGCCGACGCCGCCACGTCGGAGGAATTCGACGACGCGCTCGAGGCATCCCATCGAGCCGGCATGGACCCGGTGGGTGACCAGGTCGGCACGCCGGTCATCCACTACAACGGGCTGGCCATCTTCGGCCCGGTGGTGACGCCGGCACCCAAGGGCGAGGCGGCGGGACGGCTGTGGGACGGCGTGCTGCTCTGCACGGGCACCGACGGCTTCTTCGAGCTGAAGCGCACCCGGGACCGGCGGCCGAGCTTCGACTGAGGCGATTCGTCCGGGCGGGGGGCGCGCCGGTACCGGGCTTCTGGCGTCAGGCCGACCGGTTGTGCAACCGGGGCAGGCGGCGCTTGCGCTCGCGTTGCTCGTCCAGCACACCCTGCAGGCCGCGCAGCACGTCCGGGGTGTCGGCCACACGGTTCTGCCGCTCCTCGGGATCTGCGGTCAGGTTGTGCAGCTCCCATGCAGGGTCGGCCGGCGGGGCCGCGAACGGATTCGCCGGCAGCCCGTGCGCCCGGTCGAACTCGTCGAGCCGCTCGTAGTAATGATTCAGCTTCCACACCTCGGCCCCGTGGCCGGCGCCGGTCGGCAGGCTCGTGATGACCGACTCGACATGGGAGGGATAGGGCACGGGCTCGTATTCCTGGCCGCTGACCAGGCCCAGACGCGACAGGCCCCGGGCGACGTCGTCCTCGGTCATGAAGTAGAGGGGCTCCGACAACGACTCCGCCGAAGCCGAGCCCCGCAGCACGGGGCTGAGATCGCGGCCCGGGAGCGTCTGGGTCTCGTCGTGCTCCACCGCGACGATCGCCGCCGCCCGCTCGACGTCGATCCCCGCCAGGCCGAGCAGCGTCGGGAGCAGGTCGACGTGACTCGTCGGGGTCTGCACGCCCTCGGGAGTGACGGTGATGCCGGGCCCGCGCACGAGGAGCGGGACGCGGATGGCCTCGTCGTACGCGTTGTACCACTTCTGCATCAGGCCGCCGTGGGCGCCCACCAGGTCGCCGTGGTCCGACGTGAACACGACAACGGTGTCCTCGGCCATGCCCGACTGCTCCAGCGACTCGAGGATGCGGCCGATGGCCCGGTCCACCAGCTTGTGCAGGTAGTAGTAGAGCCGCCGGTAGGACTCGTCGTTCGGTTGCTCGTAGAGCATGGCCGGCCACGCCTTGACGAACGCCTCCTGGCACGCCGGTCTCCCGGTGAACGAGTCCGCCTGCGACGGTGCCTCGGGGATGGCCGGCAGCGTGTCGTCGTCGACCGGCGGATAGCCGAGCAGCGCCTCCCAGCCGAACCCGTTGAACGCGATGTCGTGCGGGTTGACGAAGGAGGCCACGGCCAGCCACGGGCCGTCACGACGGGCCGCCGCCAGGTCGCCGAAGAGCTCGACGACCTGTTCGGCGAAGACGCCGTCACGGATCACGCCGCAGTCCGCCTTCGCCGCGCCGTGTGGCTCGCGGCCGATCCAGCCCGAGAAGCCGTAGGGGTCGAGGCGGTCCGCCCCCTTGTAGGCGGCCACCGCCTCGGGGATGGGGGCACCCGTCTCGTCGGACGCCATCAGACCCTCGTGCGTGCCGGGGATCATGAGGTCGGAGTGCGAGATGTGCCACTTGCCGCGGTAGTGCGTCTCGTAGCCGCCGGCCCGGAACCAGTCCCCGAGCGTCGGGACCGAGTTGGGGTCGAGCCACTGCATGGCAGGGTCACTGGCCTTCTTGGCCATGCCGTCGGTGTCCGTCGCGCCGTGCAGGGAGGGGTACTGGCCCGTGAAGAGGGTGGTCCGGCTGGGCAGGCAGGCCGTCGAGCCGGCGTAGTGCCGGTGGAACTCGAGGCCGCCGTCCCGGATGGACTGGCGGGCGCCGAGCTGCTCGCGGCGAAAGCGCGCCAGCGACTCGCCCTCGTAAGGGGGCGGATAGCGCTCCTCGTCCGTCATGATCACGAGGATGTTCGGAGAAGTCACGCGGGCAAGCTACACGCCCGTTGAGAACGGCCGGCGCCAGGCAGGTCGGTGGTAGCCGCGCGTGAGCCCGGTGGACCAGGGCGGTTGGCGGACATCGGCGTCGGGCGGCTCGAACTCCCGCATGAACGGCTTGACGCCGAGCACCGGCGAGCCGTCGAAGGCGTCGAGCCCGCCCACCGACGACGAATCCCACAGGTGCCAGCGTCGTGACGACCGGCAAAGGTAGCTTTTCCGGGTGAGGACAGGGGGCACAGGTCGGGAGCACGGCGGCTGACCGCGTTCGTCATCACCCTCAACGAACTGCGCCGGCGGGTGCGCGACCGTTCAGCTGTGATCACCTGCCTCGTGGCGCCCCTCGCCATCGCGGCCATCCTCGGCTTCGCCTTCGCGGGGAACGTCTCCAACGCCCCGCTGCCGATCGGGGTGTCCGGCGCCTCGCCGGCGCTGCTGCGCGCCGCGGAGCACGCCAGTCAACTGCCGAACAATGTCGTGGTGCGCCTCGTCCCGGGCGAGGCGGCGGTCACGCGCGAGGTGGCCGACGGCACGCTCGCCGCCGGCGTGGTCCTGCGACGGGGCGGGCACTCCCTGACGCACCTCATGATCCCCATGGTGGCGCCGGGTGCCACGCCCTCCCCCGGATTCGAAGTCGTGGACCGGGCGAGCGCTCTGATCGGGCAGCAGTACGCGGAGTCCCTGGCCGCCGGCCTGGCCAGCCGGATCTACGCCGGCCGCCTGGAGCGAGGGACCGCCACCGACGCGGCGGCCATCTCGGTCTCGGCCAGCACGCTCGGCAACGGCGGCAAGGCGGTGCTCGACTACTTCGCGCCTTCGATCGCCGTCGTGTTCCTCTTCATCGGCAGCGGCCTCGGCATGCGCTCCCTGCTCATGGAACGCTCGACCGGGACGCTGGCCCGGCTGGCCGCCTCGCCCATCCGGCCCAGCGCCATCGTCTGGGGGAAATTGCTGGCCATCGGCATCACCGGGCTGGCTTCCATCCTGATCGTGTGGGGGGTCACCGCCGCGGCCTTCGGGGCCGACTGGGGCGCCCCGCTCGGGGTCCTCATGATCTGCCTGGGCGCCACCGCCGCCATGTGCGGCCTGGGCGCGTTCCTCACCTCGTTCGCCCGGACCCCCCAGGAGGCGTTCGCCGCCTCGCTGGTCGTGGGCCTCGTGCTGGCGCTGCTGGGGGGCAACCTGCTGCCGCCCGGGGCGCTGCCGGAGGCCCTGCAGGTGCTCAGCCTCGGGACGCCCAACGGGTGGGCCCTGGTCGGATTCGGGCGGCTGGCCCTGTTGCACGACCCGGCCTCCTCGGTCGTCGGGCCGTTCCTCGTCCTCTGCCTGATCGCCGTCGTCACCGGCGGGCTCGCCATGGCCCGGGTGCGCCGGATGGTGACGACATGATCCCCATCATCCGGGTCAACCTGCGGCGCGCCGTGGGCGACCGCCGCCTGCTCTTCGTCGCCACGCTGTTCCCGGTCGTCTTCATTCTCGTCACGGGCCTCCTGGCCGGCAGCCCCAAGGAGCCCATCGGGCTGGTGCATCCGTCGGCGCGCCTGATCCACCTGGTGGCCAGCACCGACGACCTCAAGGTGCGCATTGAGCCGAACCGGGCCCAGCTGGGCGACGACATCCTGCGCGGAAGGGTGGTGGCCGGGCTCATCAGGCTGCCGGCGCCGGCGGGGGCCCAGCGCGTCGACTTCATCAGCGAGTCGGCGTCCACGAGCGCGATTCAGGCGCGCACGGACGTCGTGGCCCTCCTCGACCTCATGGCCGCCGAGGGCACCCACACGACGGTGACCGACGTCACCCTGGCCCGGGCCGACGTGCCCGCCCCGCTGAGCCCCTTCTCCTACGTCGCTCCGGCCGACCTCGTCCTGTTCCTCGGCATCACGGTGCTGCTGCTGTCCTCGGGCGTGGTCGAGTCGCGCCGTCTGGGGCTCATGAACCGGCTGGCCGCCGCTCCGGTACGCCGGCGCTCGGTGGTGGCGGCGCTGATCGCGACGAGCCTCTGCGTGGCTGCGGTGCAGTGCATCGGGCTGTTGGTCGTCGGGCGGTTGCTCTTCGGCGTGCACTGGGGCGACCCGCTCGCCGTCTTCCTGGTCCTCGCCACGCTGTCGCTCGCCTACGCCGGCGCCGCCGCGCTGGTGAGCATGCGGTCGCGCAGCGAGGAGCAGGCGATCTCCCTGGCCGTGGTGCTCGGCATCGTGGGCGGGATGTTGGGCGGGTGCATGTACTCACTCGCCGTGGTGGGCCCGGTCGTCCGCGGCGTCGGCCACATCGTTCCCCAGGCCTGGGCCATGGACGCGTTCGTGAAGCTGGTCTACGACCACGACGGGCTGACGGCGGTGCTGCCCGACGTCGGGGTGCTCGCCCTCTTTGCCGCCGTGTTGTGCGCGCTGGCGTCGCGGGCCTACGCGCGGACGGTGTACTCGCCCGGGTGAAAGCGCCGGGTCAGCCGGCGGAACTTCCAGGTGTGGTCCGGCCACAGCGTCGTATTGCGGCCCCGGTGGTCGAGATACCAGCTGCCGCAGCCCCCCTCGACCCACACGGAGTGCGCCAGCCGCGCCTGCAGCCGCTCGTTGTAACGCCGCTGCACGGCGGGTTTGACGTCGACGGCCCGCACACCGGGCCGCTGCAGGAAGGCCAGCGCGCTGGCGATGTAGTTGATGTGCGACTCGATCATGTAGATCATGGAGTTGTGGGCCAGGGTCGAGTTGGGCCCGATCATCAAGAAGAGGTTGGGGAAGCCGGCGATCGTGGAGCCGGCGTAGGCCTCGACGCCGTTGGCCTTCCAGAGCTCGGCGAGGCGGATGCCGTCCTGCCCCACGATGTGCTCTGCGTAGGGCGGCTCGGCGGCCTCGAAGCCCGTCCCCATTATCACCACGTCGACCGGACGGGCGATGCCGTCCTGCCCCACCACCTCGTGGGCCGTGAAGGACGCCACCGCTGACTCCACCACCTCGACGTTGGGCCGGGTGAGCGACGGGTAGTAGTCGTCGGAGAGCAGGAGGCGCTTGCAACCCGGCTGATAGTGCGGCACCAGCTTCCGGCGCAGCGCCTCGTCCGGGACCTGCTTGGCCAGGTGGTCGAGCGCCGCCTTGCGCACGGCCGCCTTGCGGCGCTCGCCGTGGCCCACGAAGACCGACAGCAGGGCCTCGAACATGGCGTAAATGCGGAGCCGGGACAGATGCTGGAGCCAGGGCGCCCGGCGGTAGGCCAGCTTGCGCAGGCCCGAGACGGCCCGGTCGCGGCGGGGCACGACGAAGGGCGGCGTCCGCTGATGCAGGTAGAGGTGCTCGACGACGGGGGCGATCTGCGGCACGAACTGCACGGCCGAGGCCCCGGTCCCCACGACGCACACGCGCTTGCCCGTCAGGTCGAAGCCATGCTCCCAGCGCGCCGAGTGGAAGACCTTGCCGCGGAAGTCCTCCAGGCCCGGAAAGTCCGGGATGGACGGCTCGCTCAACGATCCCGTGGCCCACACCAGCACCGGCGCGGCGTACTCCTCTCCCCCCGTCGTGCGCACGACCCAGCGCGCGGCGGCGTCGTCCCAGCGCGCCTCGTCCACGGTCCGGCCGAAGCGCAGGGAGCCGCCGACGTCGAAACGGTCGACGCACCCGCGCATGTAGTCCCAGATCTCACTCTGCGACGAGAAGGCGCGTGACCACTCCGGGTTCAGCGCGAAGGAGAAGGAGTACAGGTTGGAGGGGACGTCGCAGGAGGCGCCGGGGTACGAGTTGTCCCGCCACGTGCCGCCGAGGTCGTTGCCGCGGTCGAGGACGACGAAGTCGTCGATCCCCATGGAGCGAAGGCGTGCCGCCATGCCGATGCCGGAGAACCCGGCGCCGACGATGACCGCGCTGAACTCGGCGGTCACGGCGTGGAGTCGACGAACGACGCCACGACGGCAGCCAACTCCTCGCCGCAGTCCTCCTGCAGGAAGTGCCCCCCGCCGACGATCGTCGTGTGGGGCTGCCCATGGGCGCCGGGGATGCGCTCCTTCAGGTTGCGGTCGGCACCCTTGGTGATGGGATCACTGTCGCTGAAGGCACACAGAAAGGGCCGGTCGAAGGCGGCCAGGCCCACCCAGGCGGCCACGTTGGCGTCGTGGGCGGGGTCGTCGGGTCGCGAGGGGACGAGCAACGGGAACTGGCGGGCGCCCGCCTTGTAGGACTCGTCGGGGAAGGGTGCGTCGTAGGCCGCCTCGACCTCGGGCGCCACGGGCTTGGCACACCCACCGCGGACGATGCCGCCGGTGGGGAACACGTCGACCTCCTGGGAGAACTTCTGCCAGGCGAAGAACGCGTCGCCCGGGTTGGTGTCACCGGTGGGCAGGAAGGTGTTGGCGGCCACGACGCGGGCGAAGCGCTCCGGGTGCTCCCCGACCAGGCGCAGTCCGACAAGGCCGCCCCAGTCCTGGCCCACCAGGGTCACGTCGGTCAGGTCGAGCCGGTCGAAGAGCAGCTCGCGCATCCACTCGACGTGGCGCGCGAAGGTGTAGTCCGCCCGCGCCGCCGGCTTGTCCGAGCGCCCGAAGCCCACCAGGTCGGGCGCCACGATCTGCAGCCCGGCACCGGTCAGGACGGGGATCATCTTGCGGTAGAGGAAGGACCACGACGGCTCGCCGTGCATGAGGAGCACCATGGGCGCCGAGGGATCCCCCTCCCGCAGGTAGTGCACCCGCAGTGTGCCCCCCTCGGCGTCGGCGACGTCGGCGTAGTGCGGAGCGAAGTCGTAGCCGGGCAGGTCGGCGAAGCGGGCGTCGGGGGTGCGGAGCGTCTGCATGCAGGAGGGAGCCTACGCTGTCGTGGCCAACGGTCGCCCTGGGACGAGTCGCGTGCGCGGCCGGTGCCGCCGCCGTAGCCTGACACCAACGTCACAGAAACACCTGCGGGAGGGACACGCGCCATGGCACTATCCGATGCACAGGACTACGACCCGTTCGGCGCCTTCGACGACGTCGTGGCAGGGACCACGCGTGACCCCTATCCGGAACTGGTCACCAGGCGCCGGGAGACCCCGGTGCACAAGGGCCTGACCATCTCGCCCGAGGCACTCCCCGAGGGCATCGACGTCGAGCCCGGTTGGATCGCCTACCGCTACGACGACTGCTCGCGGATCCTGCGTGACGCCAAGACCTTCACCTCCACCGGGTACGACGTGACGATCGGCATGGTGATGGGCCACATGATCCTCGGCATGGACGACCCCGAACACCGCAACCACCGCAACCTGGTGGCCCATGCGTTCCGCGAGAAGGCGCTGGCCCGCTGGGAGCCCGAGTTCATCCGCCCGATCATCGACGAGCAGATCGACCGCTTCGTCGCCGACGGCCAGGCGGATCTCGTCCGCCAGCTGACCTTCGAGTTCCCGGTCCGGGTGATCGCTCGCCTGCTCGGCCTGCCCGAAGAGGACTTCACCCAATTCCAACGCTGGTCTGTCGAGCTCATCGGCCTGGTGGCCGACATCGACCGCGGCCTGGCCGCCTCGGAGGCCCTGCGCGAGTACTTCGCCGGTGTCGTGGCCGACCGCAGGGCCCATCCTGCGGAAGACGTCATCAGCGACCTGGTCTCGGCCGAGGTCGACGGCGAGAAGCTGACGGACGAGGCCATTTACTCGTTCCTGCGCCTGCTGCTGCCGGCGGGAGCCGAGACGACGTACCGCTCGTCGGGCAACCTGCTCTACCTCCTCCTCACGCACCCCGAGCAGCTGGAGGCGGTGCAGGCCGACCGCTCGCTCCTGCCCCAGGCCATTGAGGAGGGCCTGCGCTGCGAGGCTCCGCTGCTGACCATCAACCGGACCACGACGTGCGAGGTCGAGATCGCGGGGGTCGCCATCGGTGCCGGAGAGAGCATCACCCCCCACATCGGCTCCGCCAACCACGACGAGACCCGCTGGGACGACCCCGAGTCGTTCGACATCTTCCGGCCGGCCGTGCCGCACATCGCCTTCGCGCACGGCCCACACATGTGCCTCGGCATGCATCTCGCCCGGCTCGAGACGCGCGCGCTGCTCAACCGCGTGTTCGACCGACTGCCGGATGTCGCACTGCAGCCGGGGGACGACGACCCCCACATCCGGGGCGACGTGTTCCGCTCCCCCACGTCGCTGCCGGTCACCTTCAGCGCGGCGTAGCAGCCCCACTCAACTGATCTGACGCATCTCCACCTCGTGGCCGCGGGCGACGAGCACGGTCGACACCAGGGACGGCGGGAACAGGCCGTGACCGACGACGCCCGGTGCGGCGTCGAGCAGGGCGGCCAGCACCGCAGGATCGCCCACCTCGCCGTGGTAGTCGGCGAGAACGCCCCCATCGGGCGTGGGGGGCGCCTGCCGCAGCACCGCGTCGGGGAGCTCCCGCAGCGTCGCACCCAGGCCGAAGGCCAGCAGCTCGAGCGGCACCGGCGCGTGCAGCCGCTCCACCGGCTTGTCGGACGACACCATGACGACGAAGCGATCGGCGGCCGCGGCCACGATTCTCTCCCGGGTCAGCGCCCCGCCGGCGCCCTTGATCAGCCAGCCGGCCGGATCCACCTGATCGGCGCCGTCGATGGCCAGGTCGAGCCGGTCGATGTCGGTGAACGGCTTGACGATCAGCCCGTGGGCGGTGGCCTGCTGTTCGGTGGCGGGCGAGGTGGCGGCACAGGTGATGTCGAGCCGGCGGGCCCCGAGGACGGGCACCAGCTCGGCCACCGTCGACCCGGTACCGAGCCCGACCACCATGCCGCTCTCGACCATGGCCGCCGCAGTCTCCGCCGCGGCGCGCTTCTCGGCCTTGAGGTCCGGTCCCGTCACGATCGCCCCGCGCTCAGCTGCGCGGGACGTCCTTCCAGGGGAGGTCCTTGTCGTTGCGGACGTCGCCCGGCAGGCCGAGCACCCGCTCCCCGAGGATGTTGCGCATGACCTCGGACGTGCCGCCCTCAATCGAGTTGGCCCGGACGCGCAGGAACATCTTGCGCACGTCGGGCGAGTTCATGCCCACGAGATCGGGCCGCAGCATGGGGTACCCCGCCGGGAACAGCATGGCGTCGTTGCCGAGCAGATCCATGCAGAGCTCGTAGATCCGCTTGTTCTCCTCGGCGAAGGCCAGCTTCGCAACGGACCCCTCCGGCCCCGGCGTCTCGGCCTTGCGCGTCTGCGCAGCGCGGGCGTTGGTCATCGACAACGCCTCCATGCGGATGTAGCTCGACACGAGCCGATCCCGGAGCACCAGGGCGCGCGGGGAGGTATCCCCCTGCCAACGCTCCTTCCAGATCTTCATGGCCTCGTTGACCGGTCCGCCGCCCCGCCGGCCCACGCCACCGCCGATGGAGACCCGCTCGTTCATCAGCGTCGTCACCGCCACGCGCCAGCCTTCGCCCTCACCGCCGATGCGGGCCGAGTCGGGCACCCGCACGTCGGTGAAGAACACCTCGTTGAACTCGGCCTCGCCGGTGATCTGGAAGAGCGGTCGCACCTCGACGCCCGGCGCGTGCATGTCGACCAGGAAGGCGGTCATCCCCCGGTGCTTGGGGACGTCGGGATTCGTGCGGGCGACGATGAGGCCGAACGAGGAGATGTGGGCGAGCGTGGTCCAGACCTTCTGCCCGTTGAGGACCCACTCGTCGCCGTCGCGCTCGGCCCGGCTCGAGAGCCCGGCCACGTCGGACCCCGCCCCCGGCTCGCTGAACAGCTGACACCAGATCTCCTCGCCGGAGAAGAGCGGACGGAGGTAGCGCTCCCTCTGCTCGGGAGTCCCATGAGTGGCAATGGTGGGTGCGCACATGCCGTAGCCGATGGGATTGCGCACGCCGGAGACCGGGGCACCGCCGGCGTTGAGGCGCGACTGGGCCCGCTGCTGGTCCTGCGGCGTCATTCCGAGACCGCCCGAGCCGGGCGGGAAGTGCAGCCAGGCCAGGCCGCGGTCGAACTGCTCGCCGAGAAACTGCTGGGGCGGCGTCGCCCCCGGCGGGAAGTCGGCCAAGAGGCCATCCACCAGCTCGTCGACGTTTGGACTCATGCCCGCACCCTATAGCGTGCTCTCGTGGGGGCACCTGCTGAACCCGGACGGAGCCACCATGACTTCCCCGCCCCGCCACGTGGCGCCGTCGAAGGGTTGACGTCGCAGTGACGGGCTCGGTGCAACTCCCCGACGGGCGGGTCCTGGCCTACGAGGAATACGGCGTCCCTTCCGGCTTCCCGGTCCTGAGCTTTCACGGCGGGCTCAGCTCGCGACTCGACGCCGCGCCGGCACACGAGGCTGCAGTGGCCACGGGCGTCCGCCTCGTCGCCCCGGACCGTCCCGGCATGGGCCTGTCCACCTTTCAACCCGGCCGCCGCCTCCTCGACTGGCCGGCGGACGTCGCACACCTGACCGAGGCCCTGGGAATAGAGCGCTTCGCCGTGATGGGTTGGTCGGCCGGCGGTCCCTACGCCGCGGTGTGCGCGGCCAAGATGCGCGAGCGCGTCACGGCGGCGGCGCTCCTCTCCAGTGCCGTCCCACTGGACCAGTACGGGACGGCCCGCGGCCTCAGCATGGAGGATCGCACCCTGTTGTTCCTCAGCCAGCACACGCCCTGGCTGGCATCGACGGTCATGAAGGTGAGCATCGTCAACGCCAGCAACGCCCGGCTGTTCCGCGCGGTGCTGCGCTCCTTCCCTCCGGCCGATCGCACCGTGTTGACCGAATGGGGCCCGCCCGACCACGCGTTGGCCTTCGTGCGCGAGGCGATGCGCCAGGGCACCGAGGGCTGCGTGCAGGACTACCGCATCTTCGGGGAACCGTGGGGCTTCGACCTCGAGGAGATCGACCTCCCGGTCGACATCTGGGAGGGCTCCGAGGACACCACCGGGCCACCGGGTTACCGGGCATTCCTCAAGCGTCACATCCCGCAGGCGACAGTCAACCTGGTGCCCGACGAAGGCCACCTGTCGCTGCTCCCCCATCGGGCGCCGGCGATCTTCTCCTTACTGTTGGGCGACCACAACGCCGAATCCGCCGCGCGGTGGCGTGTCGGATAGGGGCACTCCCTGCCTCCGACCGTCTCGGTCTAGAGCCCGCCCCAGTTGGTGATCTGGACGGGCGCCACAACCGGCGTCCCGACGTTGAGTTGGATCTGGTAGTGGTCGCCCAGCGGGATGTCCCTCGGGTTGCCGGTGTAGAGCTGCGCCTTCTTGCCGGGTGACGTGAAGAACACGGTGACGTTCCCCTGGGCCGGACCGACCTGGGTCTTGCTGAGCGGGATGCCCCACTCGTCGAAGAACTGACCCAGCGTGAAGCTCTCCGAGGTGCTCGGCGACTCGATGTGGATGATCCCGTCGTTGGCGTGCACGTGCAGCCAGTAGAAGCAGCTCCCGGTCTGGACGAACGGCCCGCCCGTGGCGTTGACCGCCTGGAAGCCGGGAATGCCGATGCCGTAGGGGATCAGCTGGGCCTTCCCGTTCACGAAGATCGTCAGGTGCGTGTGGACGTGCAGGACGAGCTGCTCGTTGGTCTGGCACTGGATGCCGTCGACGGTCTGCCCGGTTGCCGCGTTGAGGAGGGTCGCGAGCTTCGGCCCGCTCGGGACCGGGATGGTCTCGGGACCGGGTGTCCCGGCGGGTGGCTGCACCGATGACGACGACATGGAGGCGGGGATGGGCTCGAGGGCGATGTGGGGGTTCTTCGCTGACGGCGGCGCGCTGTTCGACCCGCCGGTCACGACGACGATGAGGACCACCACGAGTGCGATCACCACCACGGCGCCACCGATGCGGATGCCCATGCGCATCCGCTTCGCCCTCTGCTCGGCGGCGCGCTTCTCGGCCGCGTTGCGCTGGTTGTCCGCCCTGCGCTGGGCCTTCGACTTGCTTTGACTGGTCATTGAGGCGTCAGCGTAGCGAACCAATCCCAGCGGAAGGCGTCAACTCGCTCCAGCGGGCCGGCCCACTCGGGGGACTCCGCACCCGCCGTTCCAAGGGCGGCGGACGCCTGCCACAGGTCTCCGTCCACGAAGGCCACGGTGATGGTCCGATGGTGCGCGGGATCGGTGAACTGCCAGGCGCCGGCCACCCCGGCGTGCTCCATCAGCTCCCGGCCGTCGACGCCCGGCCCCACCACCACATGGACCCCCTCGGCCGGCCGGAACGGGACCGCCTCGGGCGACACGGCGACGCGGGGCGCGGCCCAGCGGCCCACCACCGGGAAGGGCCCCGAGAGCAGCGCGCGCCGGGCCCGAAAGAAGCGGTCCTCCGCGCGCAGGCGTTCGGCCAGCGCGAAGAACTCCGGGATCACCTCCTCGTCACGGAGGAAGTACAGCGTCATGTAGTGGAACCGGTCGAGGAGGCTGCCGGTCGCCGACTCGGCGGCGCGGCAGCGCGGCGAGCGAACCCAACGCCGGCCGAAGCTGATGCCTTCGATGGTGAACTGCTCGGGGAGATGATCGAGCTGATGCCAGGCGTTGTAGGCCTCGTGCGCGGAGGGGTCGGTCACCTCGGTGAACGAGAAGAAACCCAGCACGCCGCGAGGCTACCCCCCGCCCGATGCAAGACTCGGGGCGATGGCGACGACGGCGGAGTTTCTCTCCGGACTCCGGGTGCTCGACCTGAGCATCTGGCGCCCTGGCCCGTACGCCACGTCGTTGCTGGTCCCCCTCGGGGCCGATGTCCTGAAGGTGGAGCCGCCCGGCGGGGATCCGATGCGGTACTACCCGGGCCTCTTCGCCGCCATCAACGAAGGGAAGCGCAGCGTGATGCTCGACCTCAAGGACGAGGGCGGCCGTGCCCGGGCGCTGGAGCTGGTGGCACAGGCCGACGTCCTCGTCGAGGGATTCCGCCCCGGGGTGCTGGCCCGCCTGGGGCTCGACCACGCAACGGTGCAGGCGCTGAACCCCGCGATCGTCTCCTGCGCCATATCGGGTTACGGGCAAGACGATCCGCGCGCCGCGCTGCCCGGTCACGACGTGAATTACCAGGCCTGGTCGGGGGCGCTGACCCCGCAGGGCGGTGCAGCCACCCAACTCCCTCCGCTCCCGATCGGCGACCTGGCTGCCGGCCTGAGCGCGGCGTTCGGGATCTGCGCCGCCGTCCTGGGCCGCATGGCCACCGGTCAAGGCACGTACCTCGACGTCTCCATGACCGACGTGCTCGCCACCTGGACGGGACCGGCGGGAGCCAGACCCGCGGACGCGTCGGACGATGACTCCCCGGCGGGGCCCATTCCGGGATACGGCCTCTTCGCGACGGCCGACGGCGGCCAGGTGGCCCTCGGCGTCATGAACGAACAGCACTTCTGGGCGAGCCTGTGCAAGGAGCTCTCCCTCGGCGCCGTGGCTGACCTCGGCTTCGAGGAACGCTGCCAGCGAGGCGCAGAGGTGCAACGCGACGTCGCCGAGGCGATTGCAACCGAGCCCCGCGACGAAGTTGTGGCGCGCCTGGTCGCCGCCGGCGTGCCGGTCGCCCCCGTCCTCGACCGTCAGGGGATGCTGGACTCGGCTCTGTTCCCCCGCTTCCCGATCCGCCTCCCGCTCCCTGACGCGGCACGGGCCGTGCCCACACTCGACCAGCACCGGGGCGAGGGTTTCGCCGAGCGCCGCTGACGCCTGACGGCCGTCACGTGTGCTGTTACGGTCCTGCGGACGCATGACGACACGGATCACTGAACTCCTCGCGGCCAACCGGGCCTATGCCGCCGCACGCGCCAACGTGACGGATCCCAAGCCGAGTCGCCACCTCGCCGTCGTCACGTGCATGGACGCCCGCATCGACGTCTTCGCGGTGCTGGGCCTCCACCTCGGTGAGGCCCACGTCATCCGCAACGCCGGGGGCCGCGTCACGGAGGACGTCCTGCGCAGCCTCGCCCTCTCGAGCGGCGTCCTCGGAGTGGACGCGGCCGTGGTGGTGCAGCACACCCAGTGCGGCCTCGTCGGCGTGACGGACGCCCGGCTGCGCGAGCTCACCGGAGCCGACCTCGGATTCCTGGCCATCGACGACCACGCAGCCGCGTTGCGCGAGGACGTAGAGCGGCTCGCCGGGACCCCCTATCTCTCACGGCTGCAGCTGATTGCCGGATTGGTCTACGACGTCGAAAGCGGCGAACTCGAGGACGTCGTGCACTGGGAGCGTCCGGGCTGACCCGCCGTACGGCGGACCCGTGCCTCCGAGCAGGAGAATCGCTGTCGGAGCACGCCGGCCGGCTACCGAATTTCGCCTTGGCCGGTAGCCGCCCGGACGACCGGTGCCCACCGGCTGTGTGACCAGTCGGGAGTGGGATTACAGTGCAGCGACGTATTCGACCAGACCAGTGCCCACGCGGGCGGCACCCGGCTGGGTGGAACGCACTGAATCCGCAGACGCCCGGAGCCGACCCTAAGGAGCCCCAATGCCGGCCCACGACACCGCATCCGTCCGACCACGTGGTGACTCTCCCCGCAGGACGCGCCTGCGCCCGTTGCTGGCGTTGCTGGCCGGCTGCATCACCGTGGTCCCGGCGCTCCTCGCCGCGACCCCCGGCACCGCCTCGGCGGCCACCTACCCCGACAACGTGGCCCAGCCCGTGAACTTCGGGGACGCCGGCTTCTTCGGGCCCGCCGGTGGCCTGACACTGAACGCGCCGCCGGTCGGGATGGCGTCGACGCACGACGGTCAGGGGTACTGGATCGTCGCCTCCGACGGCGGCATCTTCAATTACGGCGACGCGTCATTCCTCGGTTCGGCCGGGAACATCAAGCTGAACAAGCCGATCGTCGGCATGGCCGCCACGCCCGACGGCGGCGGCTACTGGCTCGTCGCCTCCGACGGCGGCATCTTCTCCTACGGCGACGCGCACTTCTACGGGTCGACCGGGGCGATGCAGCTGAACCAGCCCATCGTGGGCATTGCGGCCACGCCCGACGGCGGCGGCTATTGGCTCGTCGCCTCCGACGGCGGGATCTTCGCCTACGGCAACGCCCAGTTCTACGGGAGCACCGGGAACATCCACCTCAACCAACCCGTCGTCGGCATGGCGGCGGCACCGGGCGGGGGCGGCTACTGGCTCACCGCATCGGACGGCGGCATCTTCAATTACGGCACCGCGGCGTTCCTCGGCTCCATGGGCGGCACGCCCCTCAACGCTCCCATCGTCGGCATTGCCGGCACGGCCGGCGGCTACTGGCTGGCTGCCAAGGACGGCGGCGTCTTCAACTTCGGGACACCGTTCGTCGGCGCCATGGGGGGCCAGGCCGGCACCAACCCGATCCGAGCCATCGCGGCCACGCCATCGGGCCAGGGCTTCTGGCTCCTGCCCACCTCTCCCCCGCCCGTGCCGCCCACCGTGCAACTGGGCTCGGTCGGCGCGGCCGTCGGCTCCCTGCAGGCGCAGTTGCTGGCCCTCGGCTACTGGGTCGACACGACGAACGGATCCTTCGACGACAGCACGCAGCAGGCGGTATGGGCGCTGCAGAAGGCGGCCAACCTCCCCCGCGACGGCGTCGTCGGGCCCGCCACCTGGGGCGCCCTGGAAGCGGGGATCGTCCCCCAGCCGCGGCCGGAGTCGGGCTACGAAATTCAGATCAACCTGGCAAACGACCTGATCATGGTGGTCAACAACAACCATCTCCTGTGGACCCTCAACACGTCGACCGGGGGTGGGTACCAGTACACCCAGGACGGCTCCACCAACGTGGCCATCACGCCTACCGGGGTGTTCAGCACCTTCCGGGTGGTGGACGGCACCGTGACCGACTCGCTCGGCACACTGTTCCGGCCTCGATTCTTCTACGAGGGTTACGCCATCCACGGTGACTCCTCCGTGCCGCCCGAACCGGTGTCACACGGCTGTGCCCGTATCAGCAACGAGGCCATCAACTGGGTCTGGGCGGCCAACATCGACCCGATCGGCACCACCGTCTGGGTCTACTGACCCCGTCCGCTCCCTTCGGCCGTGGGCTACACCAAGGGTCTCCACGAAATCGGCGACGGTGTCTGGGCCTACCTGCAGCCCGACGGCGGATGGGGGTGGTCCAACGCAGGTCTGATCACCGGGGACGACACCGCCCTCCTGGTGGACACGCTGTTCGACCTCCGCCTCACGGCCGAGATGCTCGATCAGATGCGGGCCCGCGCCCCGGCGGCGAATCACATCGACACGGTGGTGAATACGCATGCCAATGGCGACCACTGCTACGGCAACGCGCTCCTGGGCGAGGCGGAGATCATCGCCACCGCCCGTTGCGCCGAGGAGATGCTGCAGCTCCCGCCCTCGACCATGGCGGCCATGCTCCGCTCGGCGGACTCGCTCGGTGCCGCCGGCGAGTTCGTGCAGAGGATCTTCTCCCCGTTCTCCTTCGAGGACGTCCCGTTGACCGTGCCCACCCGGACTTTCGAGCGCCAGCTGGAGCTGCAGGTCGGGGGGCGCGCCGTCTCGCTGCTCGAGGTGGGCCCGGCCCACACCGACGGTGATGCCGTGGTCCACCTGGCGGACGAGGGCATCGTCTTCACCGGCGACATCCTGTTCCACGGTGGCCACCCGATCGTGTGGGCCGGACCGGTGGCCAACTGGATCACAGCCTGCGACCGGGTGCTTGCCCTGCACCCGACCGTCGTCGTGCCGGGCCATGGTCCGTTGGCCACCGCGGAGGCGCTGGTCGAGCTGAAGGGGTACTTCGAGCTCCTGACCAGCGAGGTCAGGGTGCGCTTCGACGCCGGTCTGACCCCGCTGGACGCGGCGCGGGACATCGATCTGGGGCCCTACGCAGGGTGGAGCGAGGCCGAGCGGGTCGTCGCCAACGTGCACGCCCTCTACCGTGACTTCGGCGACCCGTCTCCGTCCGACGCGCTCACCCTGATGGGTGAGATGGCGGCGCTGGCCTGATCGGCCCGGTTCACACGCCCGTGTGACCGCCTTTGGGCTCAGGCGCTGCTCACCGTGCTCCGCGGGCCGGACGGGCACGACTACCGCACCGCCTCTGCGGGTACACAACCCGGGTGGAGACGCGCACGGCGCCGCTCATCGGCGGGCGGTACCGCATCGGGGGACTGCTGGGCGAAGGCGGCATGGCGCGAGTCTTCGATGCCTTCGACGAGCGTCTCGAACGCCCGGCGGCGGTGAAGATCCTGCGGGCGGAGACGCGCGCACTGCCCGGCATGCGCGAGCGCTTCCAGCAGGAGGCGCTCATCGCAGCGCGCCTGATCCATCCCCACATCGTCGCCGTCCTCGACTTCGGCGAGGACCACGCGTCCTCGTATCTCGTGATGGAGCGCCTGCCCGGCACCACGCTGCGCGACGAGATCGTCGCCCGGGGCCCGCTCTCGCCACAGCGTGTCCTGCTCGTCGTGTCCGAGACACTGACCGCCCTGCAGGCCGCCCACGCCCGGGGCGTGCTCCATCGGGACATCAAGCCGAGCAACATCCTGCTGCAACAGGACGGGCATACGAAGATCACCGACTTCGGCATCGCCAAGAGCTTCGACGTGCGGACAGACCGGGCCCCGCTGACCGACGACATGACCATGACGGGGGTCGTGCTCGGGACGCCGGGCTATCTGGCCCCCGAACGCAGATCGGCCTACCCGGCCACCGTTCAATCCGATCTGTACTCCGTCGGCGCGGTCATGATGGAGTCGCTCACGGGACAGCGCCTCGGTGCCGACGCAACATCGGCGGAGCGTCTGCCCGCACCCTTCGGTGCTGTTGCCCGTCGCGCCCTGGCCCCGGACCCGCAGGCCCGGTTCTCGTCGGCCGACGACATGCTGCGGTCGTTGCGGATCGGCGCTCCCGGCGCGCTCCCCGCAGCGCCTCCACCGGACCGACGAGCAGCAGCGCCGGCGGCCACCACCACGGTGCCGCGCCGGCCGGCTGGCGGAACGGCCATCCTCAGCGCATCCGCTCCACCGACGAAAAGGGCGGGGCGCACCCGCATCCGACGGAGGCGCGTGGCCCTGGCCGTCGCCGCCGCACTCCTCCTCGTCGCCGGGCTCTTCGTCTTGCTCAATGACGTCTGGCCACCGACCGGGCCGGCCGCCACCGTGGCAACGCACCACGCGTCGCGTCCCCGGACCCAGGACGTCACCCGTTCGAGCGCGCCGCAGGTCCCCGACACCGAGAGCTCGGACATCACGGCTGTCGCCACGTCGCTGGCCGACGGGGGACTCCCCGGGGACGGGGCACTCGCCAGCGCCCTGCAGGCGACGGCCACGCTCCCGCCGGGCGCCGCTCGGGAAGCCTCGGCAGAGCAGGCACTGTCCCTCGCCGGCATCCTGCTCCATGGCGGTGGCATCGCGGCGGGGCAGTACCAGAACGTCGTCTCCGTCCTACAACCAACGGGTGCCACCGTGACGACTACGACCACCACGACGGCGCCCGCACCCGCCCGGCAGGTCCCGGCGCCGTTCTTCCATGGCCGTGGTCACGGCCGCGACACCGGCCCCGGGGATCAGGGCTAGCCGGGGACCGGCGCCGCCTTTCAGCCTCACCTCGGCCGTCCACAATGACGGGACTACGCTGCCTCGCCGAGGAGAAGAGAGACTGATGCACAGACGCGCCGGCCGCAGAGGGTCGCCAAGGTGAGCAGCACGGACGCCACGGGGGACGAAGACTTCGATCCCGACGCGCTGCGCGAGAAATACCGGCTCGAGCGGGACAAGCGGATCCGGCGGGACGGAAACGCCCAGTACGTCGAGGTCGCCGGGCTGTTCGCGCCCTACCTGCAGGATCCGTACACCGAGCTGGTCGATCGCCCGCCACTCGTCGACGACGTCACCGTGGCGATCATCGGTGGCGGATTCGCCGGCCTGATCACCGGCGCACGGCTGGCCGACGCCGGCATCGAGGACTTTCGCATCATCGAAAAGGGCGGTGACTTCGGCGGCACCTGGTACTGGAATCGGTACCCGGGAGCACAATGCGATGTCGAGTCGTACGTGTACCTCCCGCTCCTGGAGGAGACCTCTTACGTTCCCACTGAGAAGTACGCCCGCGCCCCGGAGATCCTGGAGCACTGCCACCGCATCGCCCGGCACTTCCACCTGTACGAGCGCTCGTGCCTCTCCACCGAGGTCACCGCCATCGAATGGGACGACGACCGGCTGCGCTGGACCGTCCTGACGAATCGGGGCGACCGGATGTCGGCCCGCTTCCTCGTGATGGGCAACGGCCCGCTGCACCGACCCAAGCTCCCGGGCATCCCGGGCATCGACGAGTTCACCGGGCACGCGTTCCACACCAGCCGTTGGGACTACGGCTACACAGGAGGCGACTCCAACGGGGGGCTCGACGGCCTGGCGGACAAGCGCGTCGGCATCATCGGTACCGGCGCCACCGCCGTCCAGGTCGTTCCGCACGTTGCCGCCTCGGCCAAGGAGCTCTTCGTCTTCCAGCGCACACCCTCGTCCGTCGACGTCCGCGCGAACCGTCCGACCGACCCTGCGTGGGCGGCCGGCCTCGAGCCCGGATGGCAGCGGGAGCGGATGGAGAACTTCACACTGCTGACCTCGGGCGGCTTCGCCGAGCGCGACCTCGTCAGCGACGGCTGGACGGACATACTCGGACGGCTGGTCAACCGGATGCGCGACCAGTCGTCGGGTGCCGGCCGTGATCTGGCCGCGGTCATGGAGCTGGCGGATTTCGAGAAGATGGAGGAGATCCGGGCGCGGGTGGACGACATCGTCGAGGATCCGGCGACAGCCGATGCCCTCAAGCCCTGGTACCGGCAGTTCTGCAAACGGCCCTGTTTCCACGACGAGTACCTCCAGGCCTTCAACCGCCCCAACGTCTCGCTGGTACACACGGACGGGCGCGGGGTTGACGCCATCACGCCTCATGGTGTCGTCGTCGACGGACGGGAGTTCGACATCGACTGCCTGATCTACGCCACCGGATTCGAGGTCGGGACCGACTACACGCGGCGGGCCGGCTACGACGTCGTCGGCTCCCGCGGGCGCAGCCTCTCCGAGCACTGGCAAGGCGGACTCAGGTCCGTGCACGGGATGCACCTGCACGGCTTTCCCAACATGTTCGTGCTCGGCCATGCGCAGGGCGGCTTCACGGTGAACTACCCCCACCTGCTCGAGGAGGCCAGTGACCACCTCTGCCACGTGCTGCGCCACGCCATCGATCAAGACATCGTGACCGTGGAGGCGACCGCCGACGGCGAGGAGCAGTGGCTCGCGCTGCTCGCCGAGTCAGCGCGGGATATCCGCGCCTTCCAGCAACAGTGCACGCCCGGCTACTACAACAACGAGGGTCAGCCCTCCGCCGACGGCTTCATCGGCAGTTCGTACGGCAGGGGCCCGATGTCGTTCTTCGAGCTCCTGGCGGACTGGCGCGATGCCGGCACGTTCGACGGGCTGGAGCTCCGCACGTAGCCCAACTCCGCCGGAGCCACGCCGTCTCCCCAGCTCATTGTCAGCCCGTGCATGACAGACTTCGGCTGCAGCGCAGGAACGGATCCGGCGAACAAGCGCCGCTACCCGGGCGAACGGAGACTCCATGAAGAGCGTGCTCGTACTCGGCGCCGGCTTTGCCGGCCTGGAACTGGCCACCCTGCTGTCGGGCCAGGTGCCCGGTGAGGTCGACCTCACGATCGTCGACAGTAGCGACGCGTTCGTCTTCGGCTATTCGAAGCTCGACCTCATGTTCGGCCGCAAGGACCTGGCCGGGGTGCGCGTCCCCTACTCACATCTGGACAAGCCGGGAGTGCGGTTCGTCCAGGAGACCATCCTCGCCATCGACCCGGAACGTCGGCGTGTCGTCACGAGCGAGGCGACCTACGAGCCCGACATTCTCGTCGTCGCCCTGGGGGCAGACCTGGACCCGGCGGCGACTCCCGGCATGGTCGAGGAGGGAACGGAGTTCTATACGGTCGAAGGGGCGGCCCGGGTCGGCGAGATCCTGCCCGCCTTTGCCGGAGGCGACGTCATCGTCGGCGTGCTCGGTAACTTCTTCAAGTGCCCTGCAGCACCGTTCGAGACCGCGTTCATGCTGCACGACTTCCTCGACCAGCGTGGCCTGCGGGCGACGTCGAGCATCAAGATCGTCAGCCCCATGGGAACGCCCATCCCCATTTCGCCCGAGGCTTCCGCCGGCATCCTCGAAGGTGCGGGCGAACGGGACATCGAATGGTGCCCGCAGTCCAAGGTGACCGCGCTCGATCCCGTCACCAAGATCGCCACGCTGCAGGACGGGGGGACGATGCACTACGACCTCTTCCTCGGCATCCCGGTGCACCGGGCTCCCCGGGTCGTCGAGGAGTCGGCCCTCGCCGAGGACGGCTGGATCCCCGTCGACCATCGGACCTTTGCCACCAAGTTCGAGAACGTCTACGCGGTGGGCGACGTGACGAGCGCACCGGTGCCCCGGGTCGGCGCCATCGCCGAAGGGGAGGCCCGGACACTGGCGGAGGTCCTCATCCACCAGATCAGGGGCGGCGACACCCCCGCGCCCTACCAGGGAATGGCGACCTGTTACATCGAGTTCGGTGGCGCTCGCGTCGCCCGGTTCGACGCCAACTTCCTGTCGGGCCCCACCCCGTTCGGCTCCTTCACCCCAGCCTCGGAAGAGATCGTCGCGTCGAAGGTCGAATTCGGCGCATCACGCCGTCGCCGTTGGTTCGGCATCGACTGACCGCAGCACCTCCTCGCACCGCCCGACCGGGCCCGACCACACCGTCGTGGAAGGATTGACGGCTCGTGACGATGGAGCATGGGTGAACAAGAAGCGATACGGAGTGAAGAGCCTCGGGGCGCTGGCCATGCTCTGTGGCGCCCTCACGGGGGTCCTGGGCGGCGCGACAGTGGCCCACGCGGCCACCACGTCAAAGACCTACTACGTCTCCCTGGGTGACTCCTACTCGGTCGGCTACCAACCGGGACGCGGGTCGACGCCGGGCTACACGGTCGTCGTGGCGAAGGCGACGCACCTGACACTGGTGAACTTCGGATGCGGCGGGGCCACGACCGGGTCGCTGATCTCCGCTGTGGGCTGCCCTGACGTCCTGGCGCACACGGCCGGAGGAATGACCTACCACACGACGACGCAGGAGGCGGCGGCCGTCGCGTTCCTCAATGCCCACCGGGGACACATCGGGCTCATCACCGTCTCCATCGGCGGGAACGACGTCACGGCCTGCGCCAGTCAGCCCGATCCCATCCCCTGCGTGTCGGCCGCCGTTACCAGCATCAAGACCAACGTCACCAGCCTGGCCGCCGCGCTGCGGGCCGCCGCCGGGCCACACGTCCCGCTCATCGGCCTCACGTATCCCGACGTGATCCTCGGCAGCTACGTGTACCCCACGCATCCGGCCAAGGCCTCTGCGGTCTCACTGGCCAAGCTCTCCGTGGTGGCCTTCAAGTCGTTGATCAACCCCGCGCTGTCCTCGGCCTACGGATCTGCCGGCGGAAGCCTGGTGGACGTGACCAAGGCGACGGGCGCCTACGTGCCCCTGACCCGAACCGAGCGCTACCGCCCCTACGGCACCATTCCCACCGCCGTGGCGAACGTCTGTACCCTCACCTGGTTCTGCGCCCAGGGCAACATCCACGCCACGACGAAGGGCTACACCCTCATCGGCAACCTCGTGGTCGCGAAGCTCGACGCCGAGCGCAAGCCCTGAACGCTCCGGAGGGTCTTCGCCTTGGAGCCCCACGTCCTCCGGAAGCAGGTGAACCTCGATCCGGCCGTCGCGGGCAACACCCTTTCCTGCGGCTGAGGCGAACCCGCGTCGACCGGCAGAGAGTCGGGGGTTCGGGGTCGATCGAGGTGGGCCGTACAGGACTTGAACCTGTGACCTCTTCCGTGTCGAGGAAGCGCGCTACCAGACTGCGCCAACGGCCCTTGGGGGGAAGACCTTACCACCGGGCCAATTCGCCTCTGGGCTGCGCCACTCCACTTCCCGGGCAACACGGGAGGATCGTCCCTACAATTGACCCGTGACCCCCGCCGGGCGCCCACATGACGGCACCACATCGGTGAGCCCCCTCCCCGATCTCGAAGGCCACCTCACGCGGATCGCCGAGGACGGCTACACCATCCTCCCCGACGCCATCGAGCCGGACCTGGTCGAAGAAATCGACGAAGCGCTCCTCAAGTTGGAGCACGACCTGGGCACCGCGCCGGCCGACAACCTCTTCGAGGGGGTGCACACCCTGCGGGTGTACAACCTGCTCGTCCACGGCGCCACTTTCGAGAAGATCCCGCTCCACCGCGACGTGCTCCCCGTGGTGGAAGCGGTGCTCGATCCGGGTCTCTTGATCTCGTCGCTCTCCTCTATCGCCATCGGGCCCGACGAGCAGGCGCAGCCGATCCACGCCGACGACCAGCTCATCCCGCTGACCCGACCCCACGTCCCGATCATCTGCAACACCATGTGGGCCATCACCGACTTCACCGAGGAGAACGGGGCCACCCGCATCATCCCCGGGAGCCACCTGCGCGACGATCCGCCGAACCCGCTCGAGCGCTACGACAGCATCCCGGCC
>DATAXG010000071.1:0-35058 GCA_036273055.1 Acidimicrobiales bacterium
CGCCTCCAAGGCGTGCGCGATGGCGTGCAACGTCGAGGACGGCGCCTCCCAGGCACCACCTTGATGCGCGTAGGCGATCACCCTTCGCTCGAGCCACACCGACGCTTCGCCCATCGGTCCGACGGTAACAGCCGGCACCAATCGGGGGGCCGGGCCGGGCACGGGTGGGCGAAGCCGGGGCCCGCCGTGGCGGGCCTATCCTCGTGCGGCGTGCTCGACCATCTCCTCGTCGACCTCATCGGCATCATCCGTTCCTCCTTCGACCGGGCGCTCCTGCAGCGCCAGGCCGTCGAAGAGCGCTTCCAGGTCGACGTCTTCCTCGGCGATGTCTCCTGGGAGACCTCCTACAGCCTGCCGGGCGAGGAGCAGCCGCCCCGGGTGCGGGCCGACGTCTCGGTGGACTGGCCCACGTGGAGCCAGACCTCCTACCGCAGCTGGTCCATCGGCGAGCCGCCGGACGAGCTCCCCGAGATTGTGATCGAGGTCGCGCTGCGAGTGCAGCGCATGGCCGAGGCGCCCGACACGGAGAAGGTCATGACGGCGCTGCCCCCGACGGGGCCGCTGGGCGACCCGGCGGACCTTGTCCGCACCGCCACCACCATCGAACAGGTGCGGACCGAGGCCGACGAAGTCGAGGGGGGCCTGCGCTGGGCCGCCGAAGCGACCTACGAGGGCTCGCTGCGCTTCAGCGAGCAGCAGCTCGAGGAGCCGTCCCTCCTCGTTCCCGTCTTCGACGACCTGACCCGCTGGATCGCCTCGAGATTGATCGCCCTGGCGGACCTGCCCTTCACGTTCTTGCCCCCGGGGGAGGACGACGCCTGACCCGTTTCGCTCCCCGCCGAGCCCCCTTCACCGTTTTCGCTGTCTGTGTCGCCCTCTCCCTCGGCCCGCTGCTGGCCGCCTGCGGCTCCTCCGCGCCCGGGCCGCCGCCGGCGTCCCAGGGCAACGTGCACAGCGAGCCCACGCCCCAGCACGCCGCGCTCACGAACCAGGACGGGCAGACCGTCACCCTGGCTTCGCTGCGCGGCAAGATCGTCGTGCTGGCGCCCTTCCTGTCCCTGTGTCAGGACGAGTGCCCGCTCGTCACCGGCGCCTTCATCGCGCTCCAGCGCGACCTGCGCGCCGCCGGCCAGGGTGGCCGGGTGGTGTTCGTCGAGGCGACGGTCGATCCGGAGCGTGACACCGTGGCCCGGCTGGCGGCCTATCAGAAGGAGTTCGGGGCCGACTGGGACCTGTGGACCGGCACGCCGGCGCAGATCGCCGCCTTCTGGAAGCCGTTCCACATCGCCTACCAGAAGGTGGCCGAGGAGCAGCCACCCAAGGACGACTGGTGGACCGGCCAGCCCCTCACCTACGACGTCGTGCACACGGACGGCTACATCCTCATCGACGGCGCCGGCCGCGAGCGCTTCGTGGACGCGTCGGCGCCGGACATGAAGGGACAGCTGGACAAGAAGCTGACCGGGCTCCTCGATAGCGGCGGCGTGCACGAGCTCGACAACCCCGACGGGCTCGCCTGGACCACGGCCGACGCCCTGGCGGCCATCAGCTGGCTGCTGGGCACCAACGTTCCCGCCACCGGATCGTGATCAGGCTGCGACGCACCGCCCTGGTCGTTCCGGCAGTCCTGGCCGGCCTCACCGTGGTGCTCAGCGCCTGCGGAGGCGCCGGCGTGACGACGCTCTCGTCCCCGCCGACCACGGACACCTCGCTCACCCTGACCTTGCAGCACTCGCCGGTCGGGCCCATCCTGGCGACGGGGAGCGGTGCCACGCTGTACGACTTCGTGCCCGACACCCCCACCCACAGCGCCTGCCTCAACGACGGCTGCGTGTTCCAGTGGCCACCCCTGATCAAAGGGACCAGCATCACCGTCGGCAAAGGCGTCGATCACTCCCTGGTGGGCACTCTGCGCCGGCCCGACGGCTCGACCCAGCTCTCCTACGGTGGCCACCCCCTCTACCTCTACAACGGTGACGTCTCCCCGGGGGTCGTCATGGGGCAGGCGATCGACCAGGACGGCGGCCTCTGGTACGTGCTGAACGCTCGGGGCCAACAGATCACGACCTCGTTCAGCGTCACGCCGGGGAACGCCAACGGGAACGCCAACGGCTGACCCGCGGCGTCCTCCCGGCCCGATCCGCACCCTCGATCACCGGCTTTCCCACGCACATTTCCCAAAAAATCACCCGTTCGGGTGAGTTTGGACGCGTCCGGACGCGGACAAGCAAGAGTCGGCGAGGGAGCGCCCCCGACACGCCTTTCTTCGGAACAAGTCGCGGTAGCTCGCGCCGAAGTCGCTGGGCGCTCCCTCCCTCTGACGACCGTTCCGGCTCTTCAGATGTTGAAGCGGGCCATTCACGAACCGGTTCCGATGTTGACCCCTGGGACCCTCGATCTCAACAAGGGTTGATGGCTCGCCGTTGTGTGGTTTCACCGCGTGTCCCTGGGGTAGCTGATATGTGGGGTCGTCCGTCACGATGATGGCCCCGCAGGCGGCACCCTTTCCGCGCCATCGAGGGGTCGCCCTGTTCTCGTTCACGGGGCTTACACAGCAGGCCTGCGTGATCTTCGCTCGCTTCTCCGGAATGAGGCCGCATGATCACACGAGACCTGGACCGCGATCGGTCGTTCGAACTGGGCCCACGCGGTGCTGAGGTCCCGCTGCTCGACATCAGGGTGCAACGCTCCATGGGGACCGTCGATATCGACCTGATTGGCGATCTCGATGTGTCGACGGTACCCGAGCTCTGGGAAACACTCGCCGCGGTAGTCATGGTCGGAGCGGACCCGGTGCACACCGTCGCCATCAACGTCAGCCGGCTCAACTATTCCGACTCCACCGGACTTGGGTGCCTGGTAATGGCGCACAAGAGGTGTATGGCCTCTGGCGTGAAGCTCCACCTGTCTCAGCCCGACGTCACGCTGCAGCGTCTTTTCGAGGTCACCGGCCTCGATCAGCTCCTCGATATCGACTAGCGCCGCCGGTGTGGCCGCCACGCCACGGCCACCGTGACCCCGTCAGCTACTCATCGGGCGTTTTTCCTGGGCTTTCGCCCGCTTTCAGGTATTGAAGCGGAACTCCACCACGTCGCCGTCGCGCATCACGTAGTCCTTGCCCTCCATGCGAGCGCGGCCGGCGGTGCGGGCGGCGGCGACCGAACCCGCCGCCATGAGGTCTTCGAAGCCGATGACTTCCGCCTTGATGAACCCTCGCTCGAAGTCGGTGTGGATGACCCCGGCCGCCTTGGGGGCGGTGTCGCCGCTGTGGATGGTCCAGGCCCGCGCTTCCTTCGGTCCCGCCGTGAGGTACGTCTGGAGGCCCAGGGTGGCGAATCCCACATGGACCAACTGCTCGAGCCCTGACTCCTCCTGCCCGTAGCTCTGCAGGAGCTCGGCGGCATCGGCCGCGTCGAGACCCGCGACCTCCGCCTCGATCTGCGCGCAGAGGACGATGGCCCGGGCGGGGCGCACGCTTTCGGCCAGGCCGGCTGCCAATGCAGTGTCTCCGAGGGCTCCCTCGTCGACGTTGAAGACGTAAATAAAGGGCTTGGCCGTCAGCAGATGCAGATCGCGCAGCAGGGTCGCATCCACCTCGCCCTTTGACGCCGCCTCCGCGATGGTGCGGCCGGCACCGAGGATCGCCTCGGCGGCGCTCACCGCGTCGACGGTCGGACGCAGGGCCGCGTCCCCCTTGGCTTCCCGCGCCAGCCGGGGCAGTCGCTGCTCCACCGTCTGCAGGTCGGCCAGGATCAACTCGGTGTTGACGGTGTCGATGTCGCCGGCCGGATCCACCCGTGCGTCGACATGGACGACATCGTCGTCGTGAAAGGCGCGCACCACCTGGCAGATGGCGTCCGTCTCGCGGATAGCAGCCAGGAACTGGTTGCCCAGACCTTCCCCCTGGGATGCGCCCCGCACCAGCCCCGCGATGTCCACGAAGGTCACCGTCGCCGGGACCACCGGCGCGCCGTCGTAGAGATCGGCCAGTTGCTGCAGACGCGGATCGGGCACGGCCACCACACCCACGTTGGGCTCAATGGTGGCGAAGGGGTAGTTGGCCGCCAGCACATCGTTGTTCGTCAGCGCGTTGAAGAGGGTGGACTTGCCCACATTGGGCAGTCCGACGATGCCGATGGAGAGACTCACGTGACGGGCCGGCTAGCCCGGCAGGAGGCCGGCATCCGCAGCCAGGATCTTGAGGTCCGCCTCGGGCCGGGCGCCCGTGTGCGAGATCACCTCGGCGGCACAGAGCCCGCCGAGCCTGGTGCTCTCCACCGGGCCCATGCCGTGCGTGAGCCCGAAGAGGAGGCCGGCCGCAAACAGGTCCCCGGCACCGGTGGTGTCCACCACCTGGGCCACGGCAGCCGCCGAAATCTCCTCGGGTCCGAGCGGGGTCAGGACGGTGGCACCCTGCGCGCCGCGGGTCATGACGACCAGGAGCCCGGTCTCCTCCGCCGCCGCCAACGCGTCCTGGTAGGAGGAGACCCCGAACAGCATGGTGACCTCCTCCTCGTTCCCGAGCAGGATGTCCACGTCGTCGATGAGCAGGTCCAGGAACTCACGCTGGTGACGCCCCACGCAGAACGGGTCGGACAGCGAGAGCGCCACCGACCCCTCGGAGTCGTGAGCGGTGGCCGCGGCGTGTCGCATGGCCTCTTTGGCGGCCGGGACATCCCACAGGTAGCCCTCCAGCAAAATGACGGAGGCGCGGGCGACGAAGGCACTCGGGACGCCCTGGGGCGACAGCGTCGATGCGGCACCCAGGTAGGTCCCCATGGTGCGGTCTGCGTCCTCGGTGATGAGGACCAGGCAACGCCCGGTCCCGAGCCCGTCCGCGGCCGCCGATTCGCTCACGTGCGGTTCGAACTCGACGCCGGCCGCCCGCAGGTTCTCGGTGTAGGTCCGGCCCACTTCGTCGTCGGCCACCGCCCCCACGTAACCGGCGGTGCCCCCCAACACGGCGATCCCGGCGGTGGTGTTGGCCACCGATCCGCCCGAGACGTAACGGGGGGCGCCCATAAATTCCTGCACGGCATTGGCCGTCGCCAAATCGATGAGGGTCATCGACCCCTTTTCCAGGCCGACCTGGGCCAGTTGCTCCTCCGTCGCCAGCTCGATGACGTCGAGCAACGGCGATCCTATGGCCACAACGTCGAGATCGTGGGAGTCGGCGTCGCGAGCGGGCTGGGCTTCCTGAGCGGTCACGGAGCGAGAAACTACCCGCGGCACCGCGGGTAGCCTGCATGGATGCCCTCAGCTCCCACGTCAACCGTCGCGCCCGGGTCGGAGCCGTTCCGCTTGCCGCGCACGATCGAACCGGAGATCTACCACATTGAGATGGAGCCGGATGTGGCCTCTGCCACCTTCTCGGGCACGGTGCGGATAGACGCCATCGTCCATGAGACCAGCGACCAGATCGTGCTCAATGCAGCCGAGCTTGCGATCAGCGACGTCGAGGTCCTGACTGCCGACGGCACCACCGTCCTGTGCAGCGTGAGCTTCAACGATGAGCTCGAGCAGGTCACGTTCCAGCCGGCCGACCTGCTCCCGCCTGGGCCTTCCACCATCAGCTGCCGGTTCAGCGGCACCCTCAACGACAAGCTGCGCGGCTTCTACCGCTCCAGCTACACCGGGCCGGACGGCGCGTCCCAGACGATGGCCACGACCCAGTTCGAGTCCGTGGACGCCCGGCGCTCCTTCCCGTGCTTCGACGAGCCCGACCGCAAGGCTGTCTTCGAGATCACCCTGATCGTGGGGCCCGACGTCGACGCCATTTCGAACTCACCCGTCGTCGCCGTCGACCAGGTGGAGCACAAGCGGCGCATCCGGTTCGCCCCCACCATGAAGATGTCGACGTACCTGGTGGCCTTCGTCGTGGGCAAGCTCGAGATGACCGAGACCGTCGACGTCGACGGCGTGCCGCTCCGGGTGGTCTGCACTCCGGGAAAACTCCCGCTGGCCGACTTCGCACTGGAGGTCGGTGCGTTCGCCCTGCAATTCTTCACCGAGTACTTCAACATCCCCTATCCGGGCGACAAGGTCGACCTCGTCGCCATTCCGGACTTCGCCGCCGGCGCCATGGAGAATCTGGGCTGCATCACCTTCCGTGACACGGCGCTCCTGATCGACAAGGACGGGGCGGCCCGCGCCGAGCTCGAGCGGGTCGCCGACGTCATCGCGCACGAGCTGGCGCACATGTGGTTCGGCGATCTGGTGACCATGGGCTGGTGGGAGGGCATCTGGCTGAACGAGGCGTTCGCCACCTTCATGGCGACCTTGTGCATTGACGCGTTCCGGCCCTCGTGGGACCGCTGGATCGGTTTCGCCCCCTCCCGCGAGGCGGCCCTGAACGTCGACGCGCTGCACTTGACCCGTCCCATCGAATACCCCGTGGGGCCGCCCAAGGAAGCAGAGGGCATGTTCGACGTGCTGACCTACGAGAAGGGCTGCGGCGTCCTGCGCATGCTGGAACAGCACATCGGGGCGGAGGTCTTCCGTGATGGCGTGCGGACCTACCTGAAGGCACACGCCTATGGGAACACGGTGACCAGCGACCTGTGGGACGCGCTCGAGGACGCCAGCGGGGCACCCGTCCGCGACGTCATGGACACGTTCATTCTTCAGGGAGGCCACCCACTCGTCTCGCTCCACGGCGACGTCCTCAGTCAACAGCCCTTCGCGCTGGGCCCGGTCCCCGCCGGCGCGACCTCGTCGATCGGGAAGGAGTGGCGCGTCCCCGTGGCGGTGCGCGCGCTGCCCGGTGACGGCCAGCCCGGCGCGCCGATGCGCCACCTCGTCCTCGACGCCGAGCCCGAACCCGTCCCAGAGGCCGCGCGCGGCCTCGCCGTGGTGAACGCGGGTGGATGGGGCATCTTCCGGGTCGGCTACGAGACCGCGCACCGCTCCGCGCTCGCTGCCCAATTGCCCGAGCTCACCCCGCTGGAGCGGGCCAACCTGGTGGCCGACACGTGGGCGACGACCCTGGCCGGCCTCTCCACACTGAAGGAGTTCCTGGTCCTGGCGGCGCGCCTCGGCGACGAGCCCGAGCCGGCCGCATGGGCCCCCGTCGGCGGGGCGTTGGTCCTGACCAAGCGAATCGCCACGGCCGCGCAGGAGGACGCGCTGCACAAGGCGGTGCGGGTGCTCATCGGGCCGACCCACCGCCGGTTGGGCTTCGACGCCACCCCGGGCGAGAGCGACCGCACACCGACATTGCGCGCGTTGGCCATACACCTCATGGGGACGGTGGGCGCCGACCCCGAGGTCCGGGCCGAGGCGGCGCGGCGCTTCGACTCCTCGCCGCTGGGCGGCGGCACGGGCGATCCGATCCCACCCGACATCGAGTCGGCGACGTTGGCCGTCGTGTCGCAGCTCGTGCGGCCCGGAGACTACGACGCGCTCCTGGAGCGCTACCGCAACGCGGCGACACCGCAGGAAGAGATGCGCTCTCTCGGTGCCCTGGCCGGATTCCCCGACGTCGACCTGTGCCTGCGCACCTTCGACCTGGCCATGACCGAGGTGCGCAGCCAGAACGGGTTCGCCGTGCTCGGCTCGCTGCTGACCAACTCCGTCGGCAACCAAGCGGTCTGGACGCGGCTGACCGAGAACTGGGAAGCCGTGCTGGACCGCTTCCCGAAGAACGCTCCCCCACGCATTGTGGAAGCGGTCTCCGCCCTGTGTGGCGACGCCAAGTTCGCCGAGGAGGCCATCGCATTCCTCGATGCCCACCCGCTCGCGTCAGGCCCCCGCCGGGTGGCCCAATCGGTGGAGCGGCTCCGGATCAACGTGGCGTTCGGCTCCCGCGAGCGGGACGGACTGGTGGCATCGCTCGCCGCCGCCGGCGCGCCCGCTTCTTGATGAGCGGGGTCACGTCCGGGAACGACGCCCTCGACTCGGCGCGCGTCCAGGCCCTCTTCGCGATAGCGCGGGGCACGCGCGGCTTCATGCCCGACGACGAAGGGGAGGCGCTGTTCGCCGCCGCCCTGCGTGCCGGCCAGGCTGATCTCCTGACGGCGACGCCGGCGACCTTCGTCGAGATCGGAGCCTGGTGCGGAAAGTCGACCGTCTACCTCGGTGCGGCCGCGGAGGCCACGGGGGCAGCCGTGTTCTCCATCGACCATCACCGGGGCTCGGAGGAGAACCAGCCCGGATGGGAGTACCACGAGCCTGATCTGGTCGATCCCGAGGTCGGCCGGATCGACACCCTGCCGCACTGGCGCCGCACCATTACCGCGGCGGGCCTCGAGTCGTCGGTCGTGGGCATCGTCGGCGACTCCCCCACCCTGGCCGCCCGCTGGGACCGCCCGCTCGCCTTCTGTTTCATCGACGGCGGGCACGGCGACGATCCCGCGTGGGCCGACTTCCGCGGCTGGTCTCCCCACGTCGCCCTCGCGGGCTGGCTCGCCATCCACGACGTGTTCCCCGACCCGGCCGACGGAGGACGCCCGCCCTACGAGCTCTACTGCGCCGCGCTCGACTCCGGCGAATTCGCGGACGACGGCGCCTGCGGCAGCCTGCGCGTGCTGCGCCGCATCACCCTGCCGGGCTGACGCGACACGGGCCGGCGCGACACGGGCCGGCGCGACACGTGCCGGCGCGTCACGCCGGGGCGTCCGCCGCTCTGACTGCTGCCCCCGGAGCCACCTCGCCGACCGCCGCCGGCGCGCCGGCACCGGCGCGCAACCCGACGACGGCCACCGCGGCCGCGGCGAGCGTCGCACCCGCGGCGACGATCAGCGCCAGGTGGTAGCCCGAGACGAAGGATGCCGCGGCGTCGGGACGGTATTGGCCGCCGAGCGCATTTGTCACGTTGGTGATCTGACCCCCGGCGACGTACTGGGCCTGCCCGGCGGCCCCGGGGACCCCGGCGCTGCGCCCGGCCCAGGCGCTCGTGGCGGCATGGACCCCGATGGTCCCGAGGACGGCGAGCCCCACCGACGTCCCGACCTGGCGTGCCGCGTTGACCAGGCCGGAGGCCCCTCCCGACACGCCGGGGGGCACGTCCCGCATGGCCACGTTGACGACTCCTGGCACCAGCGTGCCCCAACCCACACCGACGAGGACGTAGCCGATGAACGCCACCGCGAACGAGGTGGTGTCGGACAACAACGCGAGGACAGCCACGCCCGCCGCGCCGACGAGACATCCGCCGGCCACGATCACCACGGGTTGAAAGCGGCGCCTGAGTCTTCCGGCGAACTGTGCGGTCACAATGAACGGAATATTCATCGACAGCCATGAGATGCCGGTGCGGAAGGGTGACCAACCCTCCACATCCTGGAAGAGCAGCGTGACGTAGAACATGACACCGGCCAGCGCCAGATACGTCAACAGGTACACGCCGCAGCCCGAGACGAAGCTGCGGGCCCGCAACAGGCTGGGCGGCAACATGGGAGACGCGGTTCGGCCCTCCCATAGGACGAAGAACACCACGAGCACGACGCCGACGCCGAGCGGCGCGGCCACGTCGAACGAGGCCCAGGGGTGGCTGGACGATTCGATGAGGCCGAACGTGATGCCGAGCAGCCCGAGCGCGATGGCCACCATCCCGACCACATCAAGTGCTCGACCCTCCGGGTTGCGCGACTCGGTCACCGCGACGAAGGCGATCACGAACCCGGCGATGGCGAACGGCACGTTGACCCAGAAGACCGAGGACCAGCTGAAGACCGAGAGGAGTGCGCCGCCGATGACCGGTCCGAGACCGAAGCCGAGACCCGAAATGGCGGCCCACATGCCGAAGGCGCCGGCCCGGCGCTCGACCGGGTAGGTCTCGGTCAGGATGGCCAGCGTCAGGGCCGACATGAGCGCGCCCCCCGCACCCTGGAGCGCCCGGGACCCGATCAGCGCCAGATCGGAGGTGGAGAGTGCGCAGGCGACCGAGCCGAGCGTGAAGACGACCATGCCGGTCAGGAAGAAGCGTTTGCGCCCGTAACGATCCCCCAGCGCGCCGCCGAGTGGGATGAAGGCGGCGAGACTGAGGGCATATGCGCTGATCACCCACTCGAGCCGGCCCGCCGTCATGTGCAGCTCGCGCTGAATGGACGGCAACGCAGTGTTGACGATGGTGACGTCGAGCAAGGTCATGCCCTGCGCAACGCACATGGCGACCAGCGTCAGGCGACGCCGGCGCGTCACCCCCGGGTCCTCACGCATCGTCAGCGGGTCAGACAACGGACTGGGCGGCGCGTCGACGAGGAGACATGGGAATCCTGCAGGAATCTACCTGCCGCTCGCGTCGGACCGGACGGCCGGACGGCCGGACCACACGCACTCGCCGATGCGGGCACGGCGGTGCGCTCAGCGGCGGGAGAAGCGGCCGGGCTGCTCCATGGTGCAGCCCTCAATTGCGTCGCCGCAGTGCGGCTCGGCCAGGTCGAGCGCGGCCGGCAGGCCCTCGCCGCGGAACAGACCGGCGGCCGGGCTGGTGCTCGACAGCGCGTCGGCCGCCAGCACCATGGCCGCAAAGGTGTACGTGGTCCGCTCGTGCTTGGGGAAGGTCTCCCGCTCGGGAAAGACCATGCCCGTCCAGTAGGAGCCATCGGGAAGTCGCAGGTTCTGTCCCGCCGAGAAGAGATCGAGGGCCGGACCGTCCATCCCGAGCGCGTCGAGCGTCAGCACGCACTCCGCCGTCTCGGCCGCCGTCACCCAGTCACCGGTGGAGACACAGCGCACGCCCAAGCCCTCCATGACGAAGGTGGACCATCCATCGGCAATGCGACGGCGCCCTGCCTCGCCTTCGAGCGCTCCCGACAACATGGGGTAATACCAGTCCATGGCGAACTCGACCTTGGGGGCGAAGGCGCCAGGGTGGTGCGCCACGGCGTGGCCGAGCCGCCCCGCCGCCAGCTCCCAGTCCGGGCGGTCCTTGGCCAGGCACTCTGCAATGGCAACAGCGCAACGCATGGAGTGGTAGATGGAGGACGAGCCCGTGAGCAGTGCGTAGTGCTCGGAGCGGCCAGTCGAATCGCGGGACCACAGCACAGAGCCATCGGCCTGCTGCAATCGCAGGATGAAGTCGATCCCCTTCTGAATGGTCGGCCAGAGCTCCCCGAGGAACTCGACGTCGCCGGTGATCAGATGGTGGTGCCAGGCCCCGGCCGCCAGATAGCCGCACACGTTCGTGTCGAGCCGCAGGTCCTTGACCGCGTCGCCCTGGTAGTAGTTGAACCAGCTCCCGTCGGGGAGCTGACGGCGGGCCAGCCACCGGTAGGCGTCCACGGCTTCTTCCACCAGGCCGCACACGGTGAGGGCCATGGCCGCCTCGACGTGGTTCCAGGGGTCGCAGTGGCCGCCCTCGAACCACGGGATCTGCCCGTCGTGGCGCTGCACCGCTGCAATGGCGTGGCCCGTGGCGAGCACGTCGGCGCTCGTGAGGACGCCGGGCACTTCCGGCAGTGTGGCGGAACGGATCTCTTCAGTGGTCATGCCGCAGCTCCCTGGCTCGGTGTGGTCGGCCCGCGCCGCCCCGGCACACCGCGGGGCAGTGTGGGACGCGAGTCGGGCAGGTCGGCCGCCGCGCCGGCGACCGGCTTGGTGAGGTACAGCACCAGGCTCTTGCCTATGACGGGGCTCAGCACCCGGTCGGCGGTGCGCGTGAGGAACGGCGCCTTCACGATGTCCCAGACCAGCACCTTGTGGTACGCCTCGACGGCAGGATGCGCGTCGTTCGACGGACCGACCAGGCAGCGCAGCCACCAGTACGGCGAGTGCAGGCCATGCGCGTGGTGATGGCCCGTGGGCTCGAGCCCAGCCGAACTGAGACGGCGCTCCAGCGTGGATCGCCGGTAGATGCGGACGTGCCCCCCGGGGGTGTCGTGGTATTCGTCCGAGAGGGCCCAGTTGATGGCCTCTGGTCCGCAACGCGGCACCGTCACTGCCATGGTGCCGCCGGGCCGGAGGACCCGGGACAGCTCGCGCATGGCGGCGGAGTCGTCCGGAATGTGCTCAAGCACCTCCGAGGCGATGACACGGTCGAAGGTTCCCGCTGCGAAAGGCAAGCGCAACGCATCGCCCTGCACCGCCGTGGCCGGATGACCCGGCTCCATCTCGCCCATCTCAATCATGGCGGCAAAGGTGCCGCGCACCTGCGCCACCTCTTCGGGGCCGGCATCGAGCGCGACCACGGACGCACCCCGGCGGGCGGCCTCGAACGCATGGCGGCCGAACCCGCACCCGAGGTCCAGCACGAGATCCCCCGGCGCGACGCCGAGGCGGTCGTAGTCAACGGTCAGCATCAGGCTGCTCCCCGGGCCAGCGGTGGCTCCATGTCACCGGCGCCGGCCAACGGCGCTCCCGGGAGGGGTCTCCCGGCGACCACGGCCTCGTAGCACGCGGCGGTGTCGGCGGCCGTCACCTGCCAGGTGAAGCGGCTCACCACCCGCTCACGTCCGGCGGCGCCGAGGCGCGCCCGCAGGTCGGGGTCGTCGAGCAGCCGGGCGATCGCGCCCGCCAGCGCGCCGGGATCGTCCGGCGGCACCAGCAGGCCGGTCTCGCCGTCCGTCCCGACCACCTCGGGCAGCGCCCCACCCGTCGTCGCCACCAACGCCACGCCGCAGGACATCGCCTCGATGGCCGGCAGCGAGAATCCCTCGTAGAGCGACGGGACGACCGCGACCTGCGCCTCGCCGTACAGGTGCGCCAGCTCGTCGTCCGTAATGCCGCTCACGCAGTGCACGGCATCGGCCAGCCCGAGGCGGGCGATGGCCTGCTCGACCCGTCCGCCCTCGTTGGGACGGCCGATCACCGTGAGCTCGACGTCGCGTTCGGTCCGCAGCTTCGCGACCGCCTCGAGGAGGGGCACCAACCCCTTCATGGGGACATCGCTGCTCGACGTCACCATGATGCGACCCGGCACCGGAGTCACGTCTTCGAAAGGGCGGAACACGGTCTGATCGACACCGACGGGAACCACGGTCATCCGCTCGGGCGCGACGTCCATCTGCGCTGCGATGTCCTGACGCGAATTCTGCGACACGGTGAGCACCGCGGGAAGGGCGCGCGCCACGCGGACCTGCATGCCGAGGAATCCGAACCAGCGCCGCGTCGTGAATCGTTGCCACGGGCTTGTGGTGTGCGAGAGGGCGAGCTGGCGATCGACCGTGATGGGGTGGTGCAACGTCGTCAGCAAGGGCCACCCGTCTTCGACCATGCCGAGCATGCCGTTGCCCAGGCACTGGTTGTCGTGCACGACGTCGAAGTCGTCGCGCCGCTGCGCCAGCATCTGGCGGGCCCGCAGCGAGTAGGCCAGGGGCTCCCCGAAGCCCGCCGTGCACATGACGGCGAACTCGGTCCAGTCCTCCCGGGAGGTGAACTCACTCGGGTGCGGGACCCGGAAGGGATCTGGCTGGCGATAGAGGTCCAGGCCACGGACAGGCGTGAATCCCACTCCCTCGTCGAGGTCGGGCCAGGGCGGGCCGGCGAACACCTCCACCGAGTGCCCCAGGGCGACGAGCTCGCGGGTGAGGTGGCGGGTGTAGACACCCTGCCCTCCGCAACGGGGATTGCCCCTATAGATGAGGAACGCGACCCGCAAACCCCCAGGTTGGGGTGGCGCGGCGAGAATCGGGGCAGGCAGTTCGATATGGCGGGAGCGCTCCCAGGATTCCTTTGTGTCAATCCACTTCTGGCGAGGCGTTTTAGGCAATGGATGTCCCGACTCGACTCACCATGACCCCCTAGCCTCCCCGAACCCCCTGCTCCTGCGCAAACGGCGCCGGCCGGTGGGCGGGCGTCAGGCGAGGCCGAACCAGCCGAGCACCGTGAGCACGACGTAGACAGCGGCCACGAGGGCGACCGAGAGGATGGCCAGTCCCCCCACCCAACGTGCCACCGGTCCGTTGGCCGCAGCGCCGAGCAACGAGCGCCGGTTGGCCAACACCAGGATCAGGATCAGCGTCATCGGCGTGATGACCCCCTCCAGCACCTGGGTGTTGAGGATGAGCGTGATCAGGTTGCCCGGGACGAGCACGACCGCGGCGCCCACCAGGATCTGGAATGTGAAGATGCCGAGAAAGACCGGTGCCTGTCGGAAGCTCGACGACACCGAGCGCTCGACCCCGATGGCCTCTGCCACCGCGTACGACGTCGAGAGCGGGACCACGGCGGCGGCGAGCGCGGAGGCTCCGAGCAGACCGAGTCCGAAGAGCGTGGTGGCGAAGGCCCCGGCCACCGGCTTGAGCCCATCGGCAGCCGTGGTGGCCGACGTGAGCGGGCCCGTGCCTCCAATGGTCGCTCCCGTGGCGACGATGATCGACATCGCCACCAGCGCGGCGAGCACGGCACCGGTGATCGCGTCGACCCGCTGGAAGTGGTAGTTCTCGGGCTTGACACCCTTGTCGACGACCGCACCCGCCTCGTACAGCTGGATGTACGGGGTGATGGTCGTGCCGATGAGGGCCACGGCCAGCAGGAGGAACGACTTCGAGGCCACGAAGTGGGGCCAGACGGTGTTGGCCGCCACCTCGTGCCAGTTGGGGTGAGCCAGGACGGCGGCAATCGGGTAGGCGATGAACACGACGGTGAGCAGCAAGAAGACGCGCTCGGCGTAGCGATACGAGCCGAACAGCACGAGCGACCAGATCGCCACCGCGGCAATCGGTACCGAGATGTACCGCGAGACGTTGAACAACTCGAACGAGGTGGCGATACCGCCGAACTCGGTGACCATCAGACCAACGTTGGCGATGGCGAAGGCGGTGATGGCGAAGGCGGTGAGACGGAGGTCGAATTCCTCCCTGATGAGGGCGGCCAGTCCCTTGCCGGTGTGGGTGGCCAGGCGGGCCACCATCTCCTGCACAATGACGTACGCCACCGTGATGAGCACCATGAGGAACAGGGTGCGATAGATGAACTGCGCGCCCGCCGACGAGTAGGTGACGATGCCACCGGCGTCGTTGCCGGCGGCCGCCGCAATGAGCCCTGGCCCGGCGGCAGCCAGGTAGATCAGCCACCGCCGCGAGACCTGCACCTTCATGACAGAAGGCGTGGAAAGTGGAAGCGCCCCTTGGTCGGCACCAGCGCGTCGAGCACGTCATCGGCCAGGATGCGCCCGATGGGGCACCCCTCGTCGTCGACGACGACCATGGAATGGCGCCGCGCTTCAATCAGCTGCGCTGCCGATTCGTTGGCCGAGGTGTGCGCGCTCACCGTCACGACATCCTCGTCACCCAAGAGGGCGGACATGCGCGTTTCAGTGGACGCCCGCAAGGCCAGCAAGATGTCGAGCACGGAGACGTCGCCGAGGAGCCGGCCGTCGTCGTCGACGACCGCGACCGCATCGAGGTCGGCTCCGTGCGCCCGCGCCTCGGAAAGCCGGTCGACGACCTTCTTGACCTTCTCCCCCGACTTGGCCGTGACCAGCGCCGTCGTCATGATGCCGCCGGCTTCGTCCTCCTCGTAGCCCAGCAGCTCGCGCAGCGCGAGCGCAGTCACGGCGGGAATGTGGCGAAGGACCTCACCGCGCACGGCAAGGGGGAGGTCGCGCAACGCGTCCACTGCCTCGTCGGGCTCCATGGCCGCCACGAGGCGCCCCGCCTCCACCGGATCCGATTCGCGCAAGAGTTGCTCGAGATCCTCGGGCTGCATCTCCTCGAGGGCATCGGCGGCCTCGTCCGGCCCCAGGGCGGACAGCAACTCCCGGCGCTCGTCCCGCCGCAGGTCCTCGAGCAGGTCGGCCAGCTCACCGGGCCGCAAACGGTGCAGGCCTTCGTTCGTCGTCTTGAGGCGGACGTGCGTCGCCGCTCCGCTGACGTCCTTGACCGCCTCGGTGAAGGGCTGAATGGCGGCCCAGTCAATGACGCGATCCGGCGTGGGACGCGGACGCCATCGACGCGGGCCGAGCCGACGCAGGAGGGTGGCGTTCGACACGTCCGCACCGACGAGCCGGATGCGGCCGATCACCTCAGCCAGGTACAGGTCGGCGGCGCGGATGACCTGGACGCCTTCGACGTCGACGAGCTGATGGTCGAGGACGTCCTTGGCCAGCAGCACCTCGCCCGAACGGCGAATGACGTCACGCAGGTCGAGGCGGGCTGAGCGGAGGACCACCTCGGCGTGGCCGATCCGGTCGATGGCAGATGCCGGGACAAAGGCGAGTCGGCGTCCGACCCGGATCACGAGGCCGCTGACCGGCGGGTACGTCTGCCCGTCGGCCCAGCGGGCGACGACGTCGTCGAGGCGGCCGATCTCCTGGCCGGTCTGGTTCCGGACCGGGCGGCCGAGCAGGCCGGCCAGCGACACGATGGAGTCGAACACGCCCTCGGACGCGAGAATGCGACGCGTCCGGCGGCGGCGCTGATGGGGCGGGCGCTCCGCGTTGCGCGTACGGCCTGGGATCAAACGTGAGCGGTTCGGCGCGCTCGTCGACGGTGGCGTGGCCATGGAGCTCCCTCCTCTGGCGTCCTCGATGGAGTTCGGATCGGATGTCCGGTGGCGCGGCTGCGCACCGGAGGATCAGCGAACGGCGTCTGCCCTCGTGCCCTCCCCGCTTTCGGGGCTCAGGACACGCTCATTGGCGCGTGCATCAGCTGCGGCACGGAGTGGGGCATGCGCCGGCTCTTCTACTGGGGGGTTCGCCCCTGGACATGGCCGCACCTCCTTCTCCGTCGTCCCTGTGCGGGAGGGATCACGCCAACATTTCCCGCCCGATATCCTACCGGCCTCTACCCACCCCACCGGGCCTTCACCCGGTCGCCCCGGGGTCAGCGGGACGGGTACCGTGCCTGTCATGGACCTGCTGTACCCACCCGAAGCCGAAGAATTCAGGACCGAGATCGCGGGTTGGCTCAAGGAGAACCTGCCCGAAGGCTGGGGCGGGGCCGGTTTCACCATGACGCCAGAGGAGCGCAAGGACTTCAACGAGGAATGGACGGCCAAGCTGTTCGCCGGCGGGTGGATCTGTGCCAGCTGGCCGACCGAGTACGGCGGCAAGGGCCTGAGCCTGCTGCAGCAGGTCGTGTTGAACGAGGAATTCGCCCGTGCCGGCGCGCCGCTGCGCGCCGACTTCTTCGGGGACACCCTCGTTGGTCCGACGATCCTGCAGTGGGGTACCGAAGAGCAGAAGCAACAGTTCATTCCGGGAATCCTCAAGGGTGAGATCGCGTGGTGCCAGGGGTTCAGCGAGCCTGACGCCGGCTCGGACCTGGCCGGCCTCAAGACACGCGCCGAGCTCGACGGCGACGAGTGGGTGATCAGCGGGCAGAAGGTGTGGACGACGCAGGCGCACTACGCCGATTACATCTTCCTGCTGGCCCGTACGGACCCCGACGCGCCGAAGCATGCCGGCATCTCCTATCTCCTCGTCCCGATGAAGCAGCCCGGCGTCGAGGTGCGGCCCATTGAGCAGATCGACGGCTCGGCGGAGTTCAACGAGGTCTTCTTCACCAACGTGAGATGCCCGAAGGAGAACGTCATCGGCGGCGTGAACAACGGGTGGAAGGTTGCCATGACGACCCTCGGCTTCGAACGTGGGACGTCGTCGACAACCGGGCACCGGCGCTTCCAGAAGGAGTTCGACCAGATCCTGGCCGAGGCGCGGGAGCGGGGACGCGAGAGCGATCCGCTGATCCGCCAACGCCTGGCGCGATCGTGGTCGAACATCAAGATCATGCAGATCAACGGCTACCGCACGTTGACCGACGTCCTCAACGGCACGCACACGACCGCTGCCCTCGGCGCCTGCAACAAGATGTTCTGGTCGGAGGCGCACCAGGCCACGTTGCTGCTGGCCATGGACATCCTGGGCATGGAGAGCCAGATCCTCCAGGGCGACGACTCCGCTGACGCGCTCCTCCCCGGAGCCCGGCGGGCCCGGGCCGGCTACCCCGTCAACAACCTCCAGTCCCTCTTCTTCTTCTCCCGCTCGGAGACGATCTGGGGAGGCTCGGCCGAGATCCAGCGCAACATCGTGGGCGAGCGGGTGCTGGGGCTCCCGAAGGAGCCGAAGCCGCAATAGCGGGCGGGCCGCAGCGGCGTCGCCCTCGGTTCGGCACGGCCATTTCCCCTACGCTGGGCCGGGGAAAGACGACGGTCCGACACAGCGAACGGGGTGAACAGCGATGCTGGTGAGAGAGTGCCTGCGAACGGCGCCGGTGACCGTCCCTCCGGGATGCACCCTGCAAGAGGCCGGGCGGCTGCTGGGGAGCCACTGTGTCGGCTCGCTCCTCGTCGTCGACGGCGATCGTCTGGTGGGGATCGTCACTGACCGCGACATCACCGTGCGCGGGACCGGGGAGGGAATGCCGTCCTCCGCCACCGTCGAAGCAGTCCTGACTGCCGACCCCGTCACCATTCAAGGCTCCGATGACGTCTTTGCCGCCTTCGCGGTGTTCAAGACGGCCAGTGCCCGGCGCCTCCCGGTGCTCGAGGACAAGGAGCTCGCCGGCATCATCTCAGTCGATGATCTCCTGCTGTCGCTGGTGACCGAGTTCGGCGCGGTGCTGTCCCCGGTGGCCCGGGAGCTCGTGCACCCAGCCTGATCCGTCCCTCGCCCGGAGGAGACTCAGAAGCTGGGGACGTAGCCACCCGAGCCGAGCGCGGCGCTCTCGTCCACGCTCAAGGAGTCGTCGACCCCGCCCGCGACCTCGGTCACCCAGGGGAGGCGCTCGCGCAGGATCCGCTCCACGCCACCCGACAGCGTGGCCGAGCTGATGGCGCAGGAGCTGCACGCCCCCTGGAGCTGGACCTCGATCACCCCGGTCTCGACATCAGCCCGGACCAGGACGAGGTCACCCCCGTCGGCCTGCACGGCCGGCCGTATGAGGTCCATGATCCCCTGGAGCTTGTCCAGGCGATCGGCCCGCTCGGCGTCGCTCAGCTGGGATTCGGTGTCCGGCACCCCTCCATTCTGCCGTGCCGGTGGGACTGTCGTGCGCCGGGCGCGGACGGGACGGGGGATCAGGCGAGGCCGGAGGGCTGAGGCGGACCGCCCTGGACCACCGGGTTGGACAGCTCGCCGATCCCCTCGATGCTGATGCGCACCGTGTCGCCGCCGGCCAGGAACCGCGGCGGGTCGAACCCGGCGCCCACTCCCGCAGGCGTGCCGGTGGCGATGATGGTGCCCGGCTCGAGCGGGAAGGCCGTCGTGAGGTACTCGATCATCTCGGCACAGCCGAAGATCAGGTCTGCCGTCGTCGAGTCCTGGCGGAGCTCGTCGTTCACCCAGGTCCGGATGGCCAGCGCTCCAGGATCACCGAGCTCGTCACCCGTCACCAGCTCCGGGCCGCACGGCGCATGGCTGTCGAACGACTTTCCCATGGTGAACGTCGGTGTCCGCCACTGCCAATCCCGTGTGCTCACGTCGTTGATGATGGTGAAGCCGGCCACCACCTCGAACGCCCGCGCTGCCGGCACGTGCTGACAACGCGGACCGATGACGAGCGCCAGCTCGCCCTCGTAGTCGACCATGTCGGAGACGGACGGCACCACGATGGGGTCGCCCGGTCCGGCGATGGCGGTGCGCTGCTTGTTGAACCAGTACTGCCACTCGGGGGGCTCGCGGCCCATTTCGGCCACATGGGCCCGGTAGTTCATGCCGATGGCGAGGATGGCGGGCGGGTCCGGTACGGGCGCGTGGCGGCGCACCGTCGCGAGGTGATGCCGGGGAGCCGGGCCCGTCACGGCAGCTCGGGCCCCCTCCAGACCCTCGGGCCCGAGCGAGAGCAGCGCAGCCATGGTGGAGGGCAACCCGGTCGCCGCATCGCTCAGGTCGAGGATCTCCTCCCCGACGACCAGGCCGGGCCGCGGACGCCCGCCCGCCCGCGAGAAGCTGGCCAATCGCACTGCCGCTCCCCCGCTGCGCTCAGTGCGCCTGCGCCTTGAAGGCCTCCCAGTGCTTCGTGGCGTGCCGGGCCGAGAAGGCGCCGATGAGCTCCACGGCTCCGAAGAGGATGGCACCGATACCGATGAGCACCACCAGCGCCGTCAACGGCGCGCCGGGATGCCGGATGCAGAGGAAGCCGATGGCGACGGCGAGGATGCCCCGGATGAGGTAGGCCCACCAGTACGGCAGGTAGTGGTAGCGGATGGAGTTGACGATGTCGAAGATCCCGAGCACCAAGAAGCCCCATCCCACCAACACCGCCACGATGAAGATGGTGATGTGCGGCCAGACGAAGCCGACGATGCCGGCACCGACCCAGATGATGCCGAAGATGATCAGCGGCCAGCGTTGGCGCACGGCCCGTAGGCCGCCGATGAGCTCCAACAGTCCACCCGCGATGAAGAAGCCGCTGGCGAGGTAGACGATGGCGTAGACGCTGGCGTGCCTGTAGCTGATGACGAAGAAGCCGAAGATCATGGCGATGATGCCGCCGGCCAGGTACCAGCCCCACATCTTCTCCAGCTGGGTGCTGACGACATCGCCGACGGCGATCTCGTCTTCGGTGAGTACGTTGCTCATGGCGTCCCCCTAGGCGAGTAAGTGACACGTGTGTGCACGCGCAGCGTATCGCCGCGGCCCGCCCGATTAGGGGATGCAGGAGCGCAACGCGTCGAGGGCACGACCGCCCCACGAACCGCCCACCTCGGCCCAGCGGGACGGCAGCTCGAGCACGTCGTCGGCCTCCGCCCAGAGCTCGTCCTCAATCGGTTGGAGCGTCTCACGCAGGACCGGCAACGCGGCCGGGTCGGCCTCGACCACCTGGCGCAGGGCGTCGGCGGCGTGCCACAGCTCCTCGCCCGAGAGCTCGCGGGGCACGAAGGGCGGCGGCCCGGCGGCCGTGCGTGGGAAGGCGGGGACGTAAATGCTGGCGCACGGGCTCCCGGCCGCGACGAACACGCGCAATGGCGTCCCTTCGGCCAGCTCGGTCGGCAACTCCGCGATCATCGACGCGGTGGTGACCACGGCATCGGGGACGTGCATGCACACGGTGATGCCGCCGCCGTCGGCACCGGCCCCGGCCGGCGGCAGCTCCACGGGGCCCTCGGTGCCCGGCGCACCCCACGGACCCGTGCCGTGATCGCGCAGATGGGCGGCGGTGGCGGCCGAGGTGAGCCCGCCGGGACCGGTGGCGGCGAGGAAACGGCGGCTGGCCGCCAGGCGGACGTCGGCGAAGGCCGTGTCCTCGGCGGCGTCGCGGAACCGGTCGAAGTCGTCGCCCGCCGTCAAGGCGGCCGAGGCGCGCGTCCATTCGGTGCTGAGCGAGATCCGGTTGGAGATGGCCGCACCGGCGGGGAACGGGGCGACGGCGTAGTCGGCGCCCGCTGTCTCGAGCACGAATGCCTGCGACGGGTCGGCGATGAGGAAGGAGGAGTCGTAGGCACCCTGATGGGCGGCGTCGGCGATGCCACCCTGCCCGTAGGTCTCGAGGAGCCCGGCGATCACGTCGACCGCCTCCGGCGCGCTGCGGGCGCGCTCGAGACCGAGGCGAACGATGTCCATCCCGATCAGTGCGGGCGTGGCCGCCGCCGCGTCATGTGTCGTGCTGACACGCTCGTTCCCGATGGCCACACCGTGCTCGTTGACGCCGTGCTCGGCGCCCCATAACCAGGTCGGGCAGGAGAGCAACGTGGCGTGCGCGCCCGTGTCGCCGATGGAGAGGTACTGCGTGCGCAGGGTGCACCCGGCCGAGGCGCGGCGGCCGAAGGGCCAGGCGATCTGGACCTCGCCCGGCGGGCGGTCGGAATTCTTGGCGAACACCATGCCGTGCGGGCCCGGGGCGCACAGTGTGTCGCACATGGTCGCAGTGTAGGGAGGGTGGATAGGGTGGAGGTCCGTGGAACCACGCGCCGTCCTCACTCCCGACGAGATCGACCTCTCCGACACCGAGTTCTGGGCTCGGCCCTGGGACGAGCGGGAGGGGGCCTTCCAGACGCTCCGGCGTGAGCGCCCGATGCCCTTCTACGACGAGCCCGAGATCCCCGAGGCGCTGAGCTACGTCATCCCGAAGGGGAAGGGGTACTACGCGCTGACGCGCCACGCCCACATTGCCGAGGCCAGCCGGCACCCCGAGATCTTCCAGTCTGGACGTGGCGCCACCTCAATCATCGACATGCCCGACGAGATGCTCGACTTCTTCGGCTCCATGATCAACATGGACAACCCGCGGCACGCGCGACTGCGCCGTATTGTGTCCGCCGCGTTCAACCCGCGCATGATCAAATCGATAGAGGACCAGATTGAGCTCAGGGCAGACGACGTGATCGACCGCGTGGCCGAGAAGGGCGGCTGTGACTTCGTGGTCGAGGTGGCCGCCCGGCTCCCGCTCGAGATCATCTGCGACATGATGGGCATCGCCGCCGCGGACTACGACGCTGTCTTCAACGCGTCGAACGTCATCCTCTCGGCCGGCGACACCGAGTACGTGAAGCCCGGCGAGGACCCGATGGTCGCCTTCATGAACGCGGCGCAACAGCTCAACCTGCTCATGACCGACCTGGCCACCTACCGCCGGGAGCACCCGACCGAGGACGTGACCTCGGCCCTCGTCAACACCAATGTCGACGGCGAGGCCCTCACCGACACCGAGGTCGCCGCCTTCTTCATCCTGCTCGTGGTGGCGGGAAACGAGACCACCCGCAACGCCATCAGCCACGGGTTGCTGGCCATGACCACCCACCCCGAGCAGCGGGCACTGTGGCAGGCGGACCCGGCGGGCATCGCCGCCACCGGCGTGGACGAGATCGTGCGCTGGGGCTCCCCCGTCATCTGGATGCGCCGCACCGTGGCGTCCGACACCGTCCTCGGTGACGTCGAGCTCGTCGAGGGCGACAAGGTCATCATGTTCTACAACTCGGCCAACCGCGACGAGGACATCTTCGCCGACCCGTTCACGTTCGACGTCCGGCGCGACCCCAACCCGCACATCGGCTTCGGCGCGGCGGGACCGCACTTCTGTCTCGGGGCCCATCTGGCCCGTCAGGAGATCGACGTCATGTTCCGGCACCTGTTCGACCGCCTGCCCGACATTCAGGCGGTGGGCGAGCCGGACCGGCTGCTGTCTCCCTTCATCAACGGCATCAAGCATCTCGACTGCCGCTTCACGCCGGCGCCGGCGCGCTGAACCGGCCCGGCGACCGGGTTCAGCTCTCCTTGTCGCTCTCGCTGTACTCCTGGTAGGCCGCCAGCGCGCGCGGTCCCCACACGAGCCCGGGACCGCCATTCATGGTGATGGCCACGCCGATCATCTCGGCGACCGCCTCGGGGGTGGCGCCGCGCCGGGCCAGGTTCCGCCCGTGGGCGGCAATGCAGCCGTCGCACTCCCGCGTAATGGCAATGGCGAGGGCGATGAGCTCCTTGGTCGTGACGTCGAGGGCTCCGTCGACGAAGGCGGCGTCGTGGAGCGCGCCGTAGCCGGCCATGACGTCGGGAATGGCCTCCGTGAGCGCGCGGTACGAGTCGCGGAGATCGGCCTGGATCTGATGGAAGTGTGCGAGTGCCATGCCAAATGCTGGCACGGACACGCGCTCAGCCGTTCCCGGCGCCGCTCCGCGGGCCCTTGTTGCGGACCTCCTCCACGGCGGACATGGCCGCGCGCAACTCGCGGATCCACTCGGCCTCGTGCTGGGCCACCAAGCGGACACACCAGGCCAGCGCCTCGCTGCGGCTGCGCGCCACCCCGGCGTCGATCAACGTGTCGAGGGCCTGGCGGTCGTCCATGCGCAGCCGCGTCATGACCGGCACCCCCGCCGTGGTGAACAGGACGCGTGAGCCGCCGCACTCGGCGCCCCAGGACACCACGCGACGAAAGGCCGGCTGGGCCTCGTCGGCGATGCGGATGCGCCCGGTCCTGGTCTCCTCGCGGAACCCGCTGATGCGGGCCTGCTCGGCGACGCGCACCTCGTCCTCGCCCGCTCCGTCGGGGAGCTGTGGCGCCGGGAGCTTGCCGACCACCTGGATCTCGTCGCCGTCGATGGTGATCGCCGGGCCCTCGGAGAACCACGCACCGGGCACCCGCCCGGCGAACCAGGCCCCGATCAGCCGCTCCTGCTCCGGCCCAGAGGGGGGTGGGCTGGCCGAACGCCGCCTCCCCCGCTGCGCTCCCCTTCCGCTCTCGTTGCTCGCTTGAGTCATATTACGAGATTACACGGTTACGACAAGAATGCAACCGGGCGCCCTCACTCGAGGGGCATCTTGAAACCGACGTGGGACGGCACGAACCCGAGCCGCTCGTAGAAGCGATGGGCGTCGCGGCGGGCGTTGTTCGAGGTCAGCTGCACCCGTTATGCCGAGTCCGTGATTATGCCGACCTTCTCGTGAAATCCCTGGTGGTGAGCGTGTCGAGGCGGATTTCCTCGGCATAATCCGACCCTCAGGCCAGCTGCTCGAGGAATGCGAGCAACGTGTCCGACGGCCGATAGCGGCCGGGCGGCAGGCCGAGCGGTGCAGTTCTCGCCAGAGCTCGTTCTTTGATCGCCTGGTCGGCGTGGACGTAGATCTGGGTCGTCTCGACCTGCTCGTGACCGAGCCAGAGGGCGATCGTCGAGGTATCGACACCGGCGTGCAGGAGCCGCATCGCCGCGGTGTGGCGCAGCACGTGAGGGGTGACGTTCTTTGACGAGAGCGTCGGGCACGTGCGGGCGGCGACCTCGACATGCTTCGCGAGGATCAACGCGACCGCGTCGGTGCTGAGTCGCCGGCCACGAGTCGTCGAAAAGAGCGGGTCGTTCGGGGCGCCCCCACGTTCGTTGAGCCAGGCCCCGAGCGTCGCCACTACGCCGCTCGTGAGCGGAGTCGCGCGCTGCTTGCGGCCCTTGCCGAGGCAGCGGACGTGGGGACCGGCCCCAAGGTGGACGTCGCCGCAGGTGAGCCCGGTGAGCTCGGAGACCCGCAGGCCGGTCTGGATCGCGAGCGCCAAGAGCGCGTGATCCCGCCGGCCGAACCATCGCGAACGGTCAGGTGTCGCGAGCAGCGCGTCGACCTCGCCTGCCTCGAGGAAGGCGACATCGGCCTTCTCGAAGCGCGCCGGCGCGACGGCGAGAATGCCCTGGATCGTCGCGGCGTGCTCAGGATGGCGCAGCGCCGCGTAACGGAACAAGGCATGCACAGCCGACAGGCGGGCATTGCGCGTCCTCGGGCTGTTGTGGCGGTCGTCTCGCAGATGAACGAGGAACGCAGCGATCGTCTCGGCATCGAGGTCCTCGACGCCGAGGACAGACGGCGCCTTGCCGATGCGGGACTCTGCGAAGCAGAGGAGCAGTCGGAAGGTGTCACGATACGCGGCGATCGTGTGGGCGCTCGCCTCACGCTGGTCGATCAGTCGATCGGTGAAGAACGCCTGGAGGGTCGGGGCCAACACCGTCATCGCCCGCCTCCGAAGGTCGACTCCAACCGCTCCGCCGCCAGGGCGAGCAGCTCGGGTGCTGCCTGCAAATACCAGTACGTAGAGGAGGGATCGACGTGGCCGAGATAAGTCGACAGTGCCGGCATGCGTGGCGCCACGTCTCCGCCATCGCGATACCAACGCACCAGCGTCGCAACGGTGAACGAGTGGCGAAGGTCATGGACCCTCGGGCGCCGAGGTGCCGAGGTGCCGACACCGCTTTGGCGGAGCAGACCGACGAAGGTGGGCTGGAGCACGGGATGACCAAGGCGAGCGCCCGTGCTCGAGAGCAACAGCGCCGGGGCTTGTGGAGAGGGGCAGAGCTCGTCGCGAAGACGGCCATAGCGACGAAGGGCGTCGACCGTGGTGGCATCGAGGAGGACCTGGCGGGACTTGTTGAACTTCGAATTGCGCACCGTCAGCAGCCCGTGCTCGGCGTCGAAGTCACAGCGGTCGAGCCGCATCGCCTCCCCAACTCGAAGGCCCGTGCAGGCGAGCAGGCCGACCAGGGTCTCGAAGGTGGCCGCTTTCAACGGGTTGGGCAGGTGCCCTGCCGCCTCCATCAAGGCGGCGATCTCCTCGGGCGAATAGAGGTAGGGCACCCGGCGCGTGGCCCGGACCGCGAAGAGATCGGTCGGGATCACCTCGTTGTTCGGGTCGATGACGGCGAGGTGGCGCGAGAAGCGGCGCACGACCTCGAGACGCCTTGCCACCCAGATGGGCCTTGCGCCAACAGGGATACGTGCCCACGCCAGTGCGAGCTCAGCCGTCAAGACGTGGGCACCATTTTCCTCAGCGAAAGTGACGAACTGTGCCAGGAGCGCACCGGCACGCTCGAGCTTGAAGCCGAGAGCCCGGCGCAGGGCGAGGTAGTCCTCGAGGTGATCGCGGAGGGTGCTCATCGTGCCGGCCAGGGCTGGACGACCGCGGCGAGCGCGGAGAGGTCGACTTTGGCATAGACCGCGGTCGTGAGGAGGCGCTCGTGACGGAGCACCTGGCCGACCTCGGTGAGGCTTCCTCCAGCCTGGAGCATCTGCGTCGCCGCGGTGTGCCGGAGACGGTGTGCGCCGACCCGTCCGATCCCGGCGCGCACCGAGGCTCGCTGCACCGCAGCCGAGACGCCGGTCGACTCGAGCGGCCCATGCGGGGCGCGAAGGCGCACGAACACAGCCGGGGTGTCGAGACCGTTCGGCCGTCCTCGTTTGAGCCAGGCGGCGATCGCCTCTCCGACATCGGTCGGCAGTGGCAGTCGGTCGCGGCGGGCGCCCTTGCCACGGACGACGATCTCGCCACCTCGCCAGTTGATGTCGCTCAGCTCGAGTCGCGCCACCTCCCCGGCGCGCAGGCCGAGCCGCGAGCACAGGGTCATGATCGCGAAGTCCCGCCGCCCGACCACCTTGCGCCGGTCACAGCTTCGAAGGAGACGGGCGAGCTCGGAGGCGTTGATGGATCGGGGAAGGCTCGCGAGCGACCAGTTCGCCACCGACGGCACTGCAGGAGCGAGCAAGATCGGCGTTCTGCCCGTTCGATGCAGGAAGCGGAGCCATGCTCGTGCGCCGGTCACGGTGGCGCTCGCCGACCCGGTTCCACGACGGGCGCACTCGTCGCGGACGAACGACGAGACCACATTGGCGTTCAAATGGCTGAAGTCAACGTCCCTGTCGTGCGCGAGAAACTGCCGCGCCACGCCGACGTAGCTTCGCACGCTGTCGTTCGCAAGACCGCGCTCGTCGCGCAAATACCGTGCGAACTCGCCGAGATGCGCCTCGATCGGCGAGAGCGCCGGCGGCGCTTCGGGTCGCACAACGCCGAGCTCGCGGAGGTATTCGACCATCGGCGCCGTCGCCCGTTCCGATAGCTGCTTCACGTAGCCCTCACGCCGTCGCGCTCCGAGGAACGCGACGATGCCGGCCCGATCTATCTGACCGGCCGAAAGCTCGCGTTCTCCGAGCCACCGGCTGAAGTGCGCCATCAGATGCACTTGGTGCGATGCCGATCCCCAGGTCCAACCACGTGAGAGCAACCACCCGCGAAAGCTCTCCCCATAGGGGGCGAGCTCGCCTTTCACGTGGCCCCTTCCAAAACTGCTCATGACCATCTCCTTTCCGCAGGGTTCACGGAAAGCAGCGTCACGCACTCGGTCGGATTATGCCGAGGAAATCCGCCTCGACACGCTCACCACCAGGGATTTCACGAGAAGGTCGGCATAATCACGGACTCGGCATAAAGGAAGTTATGCCGATGTCGGCATAACACCCGGTAGCAGCCCAGCTCACGGGCCCGGGCGATGGCGTCGTGCATGAGCGCGGCACCGACCCCTGCCCCCCGGTGGTCCGGGTGCACGTGGACCGACTCGATTTCGGCACACAGGCCGCCGCGGGCCTGCAGGTGGCGAAAGACGACGAGCTGGCAGACGCCGACGACCTCTCCGTGCAGGTCCGCCACCACCACGACGCCGCCACCGTCCGCGATGGCGCGTAACGCGTCGCGGTAGGGACCGAGATCGTCGGGGTCCTCCCTGCTGGGCGGCCCACCTGGCACCACACCGAGCACGAGCAGTTCCACGATGCGGGCCAGATCGGTTTCCTCCGCCTGGCGGAAGGCCAGCCCGTGGCGCGTCATGCGCGGTCCGTCTGCACACCATCCATTGTGACCCCGCCGCCGCGCTCAGCGGCCGCTGGCGCGATCCCCGACGGTGATGGCGCGCCGGGGGCAGTCCCGGGCGGCCCGCCGGGCCGCAGCCACGAGCTCCGGCGCGAGCGGCATGCCGTCCACGATCGGATAGCCCCACTCGTCGAGCGTGATGGCCTCGGGGAGCAGCTCGGCACAATAGCCGTAGGCGTCACAGGCGACGGGGTCGATGAGGATGCGGAGCATGGTCAAGCCGCCCGCGCCCGACCGGGGAAGCGGAGCAGCGACGGCCGGTCCCCGTGCGCGCACGGCGCCCCGGCGGCATGGGCGCGGCTGTCGGCCGCGAAGACCTGCAGCGCGCTCCGCACCAGCTGCACCGCCCCGTCAGGATGCCGGCAGGCGCCCCGGCCTTCGACCTCGCACAGCCGGCGGCCGAGCCGGACCAGGAGGCCGGGGTCGGCCTGGCCCCGGGCCAGCCGAGTCAGGTCGTCGGCGATGGCGGGCAGCCCGTAGAGGCACGGGCCACACTGGCCCGTGCTCTGGCCCGCCAGGTACTGGGCGATGCGGGCCGATTCCATGAGCCCGCACGCATGCGGGCCGAGCACGACGACGACGCCGACCCCCGCCGACGCGCCCACGGCGCGGAGCGAGAGCGAGGCGTAGGGCGTGGTGAAGTGCACGGGCCCGACCCAGGCGCCGCCGTAGCCACCGACGAGAAGGGCCTGCGGAGAGGCGGTGGGGACGCCCCGTTTCGCGATGTCGATGAGGGGTGTGCCGCGGTCGACCTCGACCACGCCCGGATGCTCGACCGAGCCCGAGACGGTGACCAGCGATGTGCCGGGGTCCTCCATCGGCCCATGGGAGCGGAACGCGTCCGGGCCCGTGCGGGCGATCATGGCGACGTGCGCCAGCGTCTCGGCGTTGTGCACCAGGGCGGCGTGCCGCCCGATCCGCAGCGCCGTGCGCTTGTCCGGCCGGAAGGACGGGAGAGCGCGGCCGGTCTCGACCCAACGCGCCAGCGCCGACTCCTCGCCGGCGACGAAGCGGTCGGGTGGCCGCACCATGGCTTCAGGGACGGGCGCGTAGGCGGCCGCCACGCGCTCGTGCAGGGCTCGCGTCACCGCCGCGGCGACCTGGTCGCGTCCTGCGGGCACGCAGACCGTCACGTGCGCCGCCCCCGTGGCGGTGGCCATGAGCTGGGCGCCGTCCAGCACGAGGTGCGGTGCGCGGAGGAGCAGCAGCCTGTCCTTGTCGCTGGCCGGTTCCCCCTCCATGGCGTTGACCAGCACCACGCCCCCCGATCCGCGCCCGTGTGCCGCGGCGAGCTTGATGGCCGCCGGGAAGCCGGCGCCACCGCGGCCCGACAGGCCGGAGGCCTCCAACACGGCGACGAAGCCGTCGCGCCAGCCTCGGGCATCGGCCCGCGGCAGTGGGACAGGACCCAGCGTGGCAACATGACCGGCCAGGTCGGTCGGATGACCCAGCAACCGGTAGCGCACGGTGCTGGGAGCGGCCACGGTGACGTCAGGCACGGGGGGCTCTCGTCCCGGGCCGGCTCGAGAGCGCGAGATGCTTCGGCGGCACGCCGGCGACGGACGCCCGAGCCGTCCGCGCCGAGGACTGCCGGGCGAGGACGCGCAGCCGCCACACCAGCGCCCCGGCGACAGCCGCGACGCAGGCGGCGCCGAGCACGACCACCCAGCTTTCGCGCGCGTCGGACCCCATGCCGAACGTGTGCGCCAGCGCAACCGGCCAACTGAGATAGGCCACCCAGTGCACGGCACGCCACGTCCCGGGGCGCATCCGCGACCGGAGCAGGCTGGACACGAAGACGGCGAGCAACAGGTCGAGCGAGATGGTGCCCACGCCGACCCACAGTCGCCCGTAGCTCGAGGTGAACGGGATCAGGATGGCCGACCAGCTGATGGACACGTACGTGTCGAGCACGCTGGTGACGACATGGATGGCGAGGAAGACCACGGCCAGCATGGAGAGGCGCCGGTGCATCTCCTGCTGGGCGAACCCGGGCCAGTTGCGGGCCCTGGCCCGCGTCGTGGTCGTGATGCCGAGCACCATGGTCACGGTCAGGAGGATCATCGCCATGAGGCCGCTGGCCCGGGTGGCGTACCAGAGCGAGGTGGAGCTCATGCCGCGCGCTCCTGTGGCCACCCGTTGACGAAGAAGACGGCGCCATCGACGCGCACCAACCGGACGGGCTGCCCGAAGCACGGCAGCCGGTCGAGGGCGCGCCGGCCCCAGACGATGGCGGCGGTCGTGACGAGGTTGGCCTCGACGCAGCTGGCGCCGGTGGCCGAGACCAGCTGCCAGTAGGGCGCGACGCAGTCCCCGGAGCGCGGGTCGATGATGTGATTGAGCGTCCGGTCGCCGGACCTCCAGGTCCGAGCCGCCGTGCCCGAGCTGGCCAGGCCGCCGCCGCGGATGGCCACCACCTGGTCAGCCTCCGCGGGCGGGGTCGACGACTCGCCGGCAATGCCGATCGCCCAGCCACCAGGCGGAGGTCGCCCGGCGACGGCGACGTCGCCGCCCAGGCTCACGAGCGTGCCGGCGCCGATCCGGTCGGCGATGCGAGCGGCGGCCCGATCGGCGGCCAGCGCCTTGGCCGACGCACCGAGATCGAGGCGGACGCCGCGCGGAATGCGGACCGTGAGCCGGGACCGGTCGAGTTGCACGTGCTGATAGCCCGCCACGCGGCCCAGCGCGCGCGGAGGGCAGGGCGGGCGGCTCTGCACGTCGGCCAGGTCGGCGTCGTAGCCGAGCGCGGCGATGGCATTGCCGATGGTCGGGTCGACTGCACCTCCGGTCTGCTCGGCCGTCTCACACGCCACACTGAGCGCTTCGAAGAGCAGAGGGCTGACGGTCACCGTCCGGCCGGCGTCGGCATGCAGTCCCTGGAGCTCCGAATCGCCGCGGAATCTGCTGCAGGCGAGGTCGATGGCGCTGAGCTCGGCGGCGAGCAGGCGCTCGGCGACCTCGGCGTGCCCGGGGTCCTGTATCACGACGGTGGCGGTGGTCCCGATGGCGCGGAACGAACGAGCGGTCAGGACCGGGTCGAGCCCATCGTTCGTCGGGGTCACGACGTCGCGCCAGATGTCACGCTGGGTGACGAAGAGGTGGAGGTCGGGGTCGAGGACGAGGCGGAGGAGGTACCGGTGTTCCCGGTCGTTCCCGTGGTTCCGGCGTCGGAGGAACCAGATGCCGCTCCCGACGACGAGGCCCCGCTCGCGGTCGCAGTGGTGGATCGGGCGGTCGATGACGATGACGGTGACGATGATGCGCCTGATGTCCGGACCACACCGGCCCCGGGGTGGTCCTGGGCGACGACGATCCCCATGGCGACCGTCGCACCCGTCGCGGCGACGATCACCGAGCGGGTGAGGACACGCAGCCGCGCCAGGGCTCTGTCCCTGTCAGCGGGTGTGCTGGGCCGGGTCGGGGTTGGCATGTGGTCGAGGCTCCTCGGTTTGGAGACACCCCAATCCGACCATGGTCGCTTCGCCCCTGACGCAGGATCCGCTGTGGCGCTGCTGTGACATCGCCCGCCGCTCCCCTGCTCCCGTTCGCAGACCCCCGCTACGATCGCCCCGGCGCTCGCCAGTCGGAACAGCAGGCAAGGGGAGGCGATGGCCCAGGTCAACACGGTGCGAGGTGCAGTCGACGGCAGCCGTCTCGGACGCACGCTCATGCACGAGCACATCTTCGTGTTGAGCCCCGAGATAGAGAAGACAGCGGACGAATGGGACGAGACGGCGGAACAAGCTCGCGCCGTGGCCAAACTGCGCGACCTCAAGGACACGGGGATCGACACCCTGGTCGACCTCACCGTGATCGGTCTCGGCCGTTACATCCCGCGGGTGGCTGCCATCGCCGAGAAGGTCCCGGAGATAAACGTCGTCGTGGCCACGGGTGTCTACACCTACAACGAGGTCCCGATGTTCTTTCACTTCCAGGGACCCGGGACCATTCTCGGAGGGCCCGAACCGATGGTGGACGTCTTCGTCCGCGAGATACGGGACGGGATCGGCGAGACCGGGGTGCGGGCCGGCATCCTCAAGTGCGCGTCTGATCGTCCCGGCATCACACCGGGCGTCGAGCGCGTGCTCAGAGCCGTGGCGCAGGCGCACCGGGCCACCGGCGTGCCCATCACCACCCACACGCCGACTCCACCCGAGCCCTGGGGGCTCGAGCAACAGCGCATCTTCGAGGAGGAGGGGGTCGATCTGACCAGGGTGGTCATCGGCCACAGCGGCGGAACGGTCAACACCGACTACCACCTGAGCCTCATCGACAACGGCTCCTATCTCGGCTTCGACCACTTCGGGCTGCCGGGCATCACGTTGGAGGAGCGCGTCGACGCCGTGGCCCGCCTGTGCGCCCGGGGGTACGCCGAGCGCATCGTCCTCTCACACGATGCGATGTGCTTCGTCGACTGGTTTCCCCGCGCCTTCACGGAGGCATCGGGCGATTGGCGCTGGACCTACATGTCCGACGAGGTGCTCCCGGTCATGCGGGAGCGCGGGATCAGCGACGCCGACATCACAGCGATGCTCGTCGACAACCCGCGCACCATCCTCGAAGGTGGCGCCCCGTACTGATGCACCGACCGGATTCGGGGGCGTGACGGTGCTCCAGCCGGAACTGGTGGCGCAGCTGGCGACGTCCTACCCCGACGCCGTGGCGTGGCGCAACGTCGCCACCGGCGCGGCGCTCACGGTGGGCGACTGGCATCGGCGCTCCAACCGACTCGCCCACGGGCTGCATGAACACGGGCTCGCACGCGGCGATCGGGTCGGCCTGCTCATCGGCAACGAGGAGCCACTGGAGTGGCTGGTCTCGTACCTCGCCATCCACAAGGCGGGAGCGGTGGCGGTCCCGCTGCTGGCCCGGCTCGGCCCGGTCGAGCTCGCCGGGATACTGGAGGATGCCGGCGCGTCCATCGCCCTCTGCAGCGCAGTCGTGCCGGAGGTCCGGACCGCGGTCAGGACGGTGGCGTCCACCGGGGGGGACGGGGAGCTGTCGTGGACCGAACTGCTCTCCCCCGACGATGGCGATCCGGAGCCGGCCTACGGCCCCGACGACGTGGCCGACATCATGTACACCTCTGGGACCACCGGCCGGCCGAAGGGAGTCCTCGTGCGCCACGGCGGCCTCTCGACGACGGACCGCGTGCCATCGAGCTGGCTGGGTCTCGGCTTCCTCTCCTCCTCTCCGTTCGCCACGACCAGTGGCTCACTCCTGGTCACCGGCCCACTCCGGGGCGGGCTGACCGGCTGTTTCCTGCCGCGTTTCACTGCGGAGACGTGGGTTGGGGTGGTGGAGCGGGACCGCCCCGTATCGGCCTTCCTGGTGCCCGCCATGGTGGAGCTCATCGTCGCCTCCCCGTGCTTCGAGACCGCCGATCTCTCGAGCCTGGCGGTGGTCACGGTGGGCAGCGCGCCCATCGCCGCGGCGACGCTGCGTCGCTTCGGCGCGGGCCTCCCCGCGGCCGACATCCTGTGCGGCTACGGGATGACGGAGTTCGGTGCCGTCACGGCGATGCCTCTCGGTGACGGCGGGCGGCACCTGGGGTCGGTGGGACTGCCGCTGCCCGGCGTCGACGTCCGGATCGCAGGCCCGGCGGGCGCGACCCTCCCGACCGGAAACGTGGGCGAAGTGACGATCAAGGGGACGCGCCCGGCCCGCTCCTACGTCGGCGACCGCCCGCGCGCCGACGACCCGTGGGACGAGGGGTGGCTGCACAGCGGGGATCTCGGCTACCTCGATGCCGACGGCCACCTGTGGATCGTCGGCAGGGAGAAGGAAATCATCATCCGTGGCGGCCACAACGTGGTGCCCGCTGAGGTCGAGGCTGCCCTCTTCGAGCATCCGTGTGTGACGGAGGCGGCCGTGGCGGGCGTGGCACACCCGGTCCTGGGTGAGGACGTGGAGGCATGGGTGGTGCTGCGCGACGACGCATCGACCGACGAACTGCGGGCGTTCCTCCTCGAACGACTGGCTGACTACAAGGTGCCGCGCCGGATTACCGTGGTCGACGTGCTCCCACGGAACGAGAGCGGCAAGGTCATCAAGTCCCGTCTGGCGTCTGGGGCCGATCCCGCGTGACGACGACCTCGAGCACCGTGCTCGTCGAGGAGGTCGGACGTGTCCGGCGCCTGACGCTCAACCGGCCTGATCACCACAACCCGCTCACGCCCCGCTGCATCCGGGAGCTTCTGGCCGCGGTGGAGGAGGCGGAGCGCGACGCCGGAGTCCACGTCATCGTCATCCGCAGCACGGGGAGATCCTTCTCGTCGGGCTACGGCTTCATTGCCGAGGACACCGACCCCGGCGACTTCCCGCAGCACGCGGCGATCGAAGGTGACGTGACCGCCATGCTGGCGTTGGGCGAGGGCTGGGCGCGGATCTGGAACTGCGCCCTGCCCGTCATCGCGCAGGTGCAGGGGAATTGCCTGGCCGGCGGGACCGATCTCGTCCTGCACTGCGACCTTGTCGTGGCCGCCGACGACGCCGCCATCGGATTCCCGCCCGTGCGCTCCATGGGGGCCCCTCCGACCAACATGTGGATCTACAACGTGGGTCCCCAATGGGCGAAGCGGATGGTGTTCACGGGGGACACGGTCACGGGCGCCGAAGCCAGGGAGATCGGGCTCGTGGTCGCCACCGCACCGGCCGAAGCGCTCGACGACGTGGTGCTCGACATGGCCACGAGGATGGGGCTGATCGGCCGCGACCTGCTGATCGCCAACAAGAGAGTCGTCAACATGGGGGTGGAGCTCATGGGCCGATCGCAGTTGCAGCGCTTCGCCGCGCTCAACGACGCCATCGGCCACCGGGCCCCCGAGGCCAAGGCATTCTCGAAACAGATTGCCGAGGTGGGGCTGCGCCGGGCGGTGAAGGATCGGGATGCGGCATTCGAGATGCCGTCACCGAGGTCGAACGACCGTTAGCCTCGATCCTCGGGAACAATTGGGGGCATGAACTCGGGCCTTCCTATGGTCCCGTCCGCAGAAGGCACCCTGGTCAGGCGATTGGCGCTCAGGAGTCGTCCCTTATCATGTAGGTGATCTTGCTGAACCACGCGGCGGTACTGGCCCTGCGTTAGACGAGGGCCGACGTGAGCCCTGAAGGCCGGGGGATGCTCGAAATG